>NZ_MLCT01000035.1:0-1210 GCF_001806145.1 Pseudomonas sp. BS-2016 | reverse complement strand
TACATGGACTGGGTGGTCGACAACGACCGGAATTCGCGCGGCACCTACCACGCCAACCTGCATTTCAACCCACAGGTCAAATACGACCTGGGCAAGGCGCTGAACATCGGCGAGAAGCAGCTGTATGTCGGGTTCGAGTACAGCTACTGGAAGAACAAATACGGGATTGAAAACAGCAGCCGCCTGGACACCAACCAGAACACGGCCAGTGCATTGGTCAAGTTCCACTTCTAGCGCTTTTTCAGTGCACGTCGCGTCACCGTCCGCCCAACGGCGGTGACGCAACGCTTGAGTACCGCAGGCAGAGCCAGTATTCTGCGCCGCGCTCTGATACGGGCGCTGTTTAGAAGCTGACTTTAAAGCCAACTTAATTCAGTCAGATCAAGTAGTTACGTAACTTAGGACTCAACTGCCCATGGCAGCAGAGGGATGTTCCTTGGCCATTTGTCAGGTGTGGCCCAAGACTTGCTCAGGCTTATAAAGTTGACCGAAGAGCCAACTTTTAAACACGGAACCAAAGTGCCAACACCGAGCACTGCGTTCCATTCACTGCAAAACACTTATTTTTTGGAGCAACCGAATGAAGCGCACACTGACCGGCCTGATGCTCGCGGGGAGCTTGCTGGGCGGGGCCCCGGCCGTTGCTGGCGACCTGTTGCAATGGCAGACCAACAGCCTGACTTACTTGTGGGGCAAGAACTTTCAGGTCAATCCGTCGATTCAACAGACCCTGACCTTCGAACACGCAGACAGCTGGAAGTACGGCGATAACTTCTTCTTCCTCGACCGCATCTTTTATAACGGCAAAGAAGACGGCAACGTCGGCCCGAACACCTATTACGGCGAGTTCACGCCACGGTTGTCCTTCGGCAAAATCTTTGACCAGACGTTTGAGTTCGGCCCCATCAAAGACGTGTTGCTGGCCATGACCTACGAGTTCGGCGAAGGCGACACCGAGGCCTACCTGATCGGCCCGGGCTTCGACCTGAACGTGCCCGGCTTCGATTACTTCCAGTTGAACTTCTACCAGCGCTTCCCCGAAGGCAATCGCCCCGGCAAGGGCGTGTGGCAGATCACCCCGGTGTGGTCCTACACCCTGCCGCTGGGCAATTCCGATGTGCTGATCGACGGCTACATGGACTGGGTGGTCGACAACGACCAGAATTCGCGCGGCACCTACCACGCCAACCTGCACTTCAACCCGCAGGTC
>NZ_MLCT01000034.1:0-209589 GCF_001806145.1 Pseudomonas sp. BS-2016 | reverse complement strand
ACGATGCATCGCCGATGGTAGTGTGGGGTTTCCCCATGTGAGAGTAGGTCATCGTCAAGATTAAATTCCAAAATCCCTGTCTGCTCACGCAGACGGGGATTTTGTTTTTGTGCCTGAAAAAGAGCTTTCAGGTAATTCTACGGGTAACCCCATCCCTCAAGAAAAGTTACACGCCTGCGACGGCCTCAATTGACGAGGCTAAACCCGTTTTTTGGCCAAAAAAAACCTGCGAACACTCTGCTCGCAGGTTGGGGTGAAACAAACCGCTAACTCCGAAATCACTCGCCGCGATAAATACAACCGCTGGTACAGGTTTCGTGAATTCGTATTGCTGACAACTCTGGCAGCAAAGGTTTCAGCTGCTGCCATATCCACGTGGCAAGCACTTCGCTCGTTGGATTTTCCAGACCAGGAATGTCATTCAAATAGTTATGATCAAGCACTTCATAGAGAGGCTTGAAAATCGCTTTGATCTCAGAAAAGTCCCGAATCCAGCCAGTCGAAGCGTCTATTTCACCGCTTAAATGGATCGCTACTTTGAATGAGTGGCCGTGCAAGCGTCCGCATTTGTGTCCTTGCGGAACGAAAGGCAGGCGGTGCGCCGACTCGAAGGTAAACTCTTTGAAAATTTCCACAGTGTTAGCAGCTCTTGAAGAAAGGGGGGCTTTCACGTGTGTGATGAAAGCAGAAACAGAGTTTAACAGTTAACCCCGGCGCAGCGCTCAACCTGAGCGGGACCGGAGTATGATCAGCGACAAAATGCCCGATATCTTCAGTTTAAGTTAAGCCATGACCAGTAGAGTTAACCCCTCCAGCATTCAACACCACCTTATGCGCTGGACATCAGGAGATACCATGTACGGGAGCGGGGGCGCTAAAGCTCTGCTGGTTTTAATGCTTTTTGGTGTTTGCTCGCTGGCTGTCGCGCGGGATCTGGGGCCGGA
Source organism: Pseudomonas sp. BS-2016 (assembly GCF_001806145.1). Classification (NCBI taxonomy): domain Bacteria; kingdom Pseudomonadati; phylum Pseudomonadota; class Gammaproteobacteria; order Pseudomonadales; family Pseudomonadaceae; genus Pseudomonas; species Pseudomonas sp. BS-2016. Next base: position 208,645 of record NZ_MLCT01000034.1, on the reverse strand, counting down.
TGAAGCACTGCGCCTGCGCCAAAAAGGGATTATTTTGCCGTTTGAGCAGTTTGTGGACAGAGCCCTTGAGCGCTACCCGGCTTCCAGATTGCTGGAAGTTGAGTTGGAAAAAAAACACGGTCGTTACGTTTATGAAGTCGAACTGTTGACCAAGGAAGGCGTTGTTCGAGAGCTCAAGTTCGACGCCCGTGAAGGTGAATTGTTCGAAGATAAGGAAGACGATTAATGCGTTTGTTGCTGGTTGAAGATCATGTGCCATTGGCTGATGAGTTGACTGCCGCCCTGACCCGTCAAGGTTATGCCGTTGACTGGCTTGCTGATGGCCGTGACGCTCTCCATGAAGGGCAAAGCGAGCCTTATGATTTAATCATTCTTGACTTGGGATTACCGGGTCTGCCCGGCATAGACGTTCTACAACAGTGGCGAGCAGGTGGCGTGACCACCCCAGTGTTGATACTCACAGCTCGCAGCTCTTGGGCGGAGCGGATAGAGGGCCTCAAGGCCGGAGCGGATGATTATCTGACCAAACCCTTCCATCCAGAAGAATTGCAATTGCGGGTGCAGGCGCTGTTACGACGCTCGCATGGCCATGCCAATCAACCGGTATTAACGTCTGCCGGCTTGCAACTGGATGAAGGCCGTCAATGTGTTACCCGGGATGGTGTCGATATTCAACTGACCGCTGCCGAGTTCCGGTTATTGCGGTATTTCATGTTGCATCCGCAACAAATTCTCTCGAAAAGCCATCTATCCGAGCACTTATATGATGGTGAAACCGAGCGTGATTCCAATGTATTGGAAGTGCATGTAAACCACCTGCGCCGCAAATTGGGACGTGATGTGATTGAAACGCGCCGCGGGCAAGGATATATCTTTGGATCGGGTACTTCATGAGGTCAATCCAGCGCAGGCTCAGTCTTGGGCTTGTCAGTGTCTTGCTGGTAGCAGGCCTTGTAGTGGGGCAGGTTAGCCTGTGGTTATTTGAAACAGGTCTGCAGCGTTATCTGGAGTCAGGCTTGCAAAATGACAGTGAAAACCTGTTGATTGCATTAAGCCGGGGCCCCCAAGGATTACAACTCGACGAGCGACGTCTGGCGCCCGCTTATCAGCGTCCGTTTTCCGGGCATTACTTCAGTATTGAGTTTGGGGACATCCACTGGAGGTCTCGATCCCTCTGGGACAGTCAACTCCCCAAGACAGCGAAGCCAGGGTTGAGCAGCAAACTCCAGCCAGGCCCGGATAACCAGATGTTGCTCGTGCTGCGAAGTGAGTACAAACGTTTGGGGCAGGTGGTTTCCATCACCGTTGCCCAAGATTACTCGCCCATACGCGCCAGCCTGAAGCAAGTACAACGCATTGGTTTAGCCATGGGGGTGGCGGCGTTAATCATCATCCTGATGCTGCAACGTGTAACCGTCCAACGCGCACTGCGGCCATTGGAGATAGCCCGCAAACAAATAGCTCAGTTACAGCAAGGCCAACGCTCTCAATTGGATGCGCAGGTGCCCCTTGAACTGGAGCCGCTGGTCACGCAAATCAACCACCTCCTGGCACACACGGAAGACACCCTCAAGCGTTCACGCAATGCCTTAGGCAATCTGGGGCATGCCCTGAAAACGCCCCTGGCAGTGCTGATGAGTCTTACCAACGACCCACGTCTCGCGGCCTATCCCGAAATTCAGCGCACTTTGCATGACCAACTTGAGCACATAGAACAGCGCATGAACCGAGAACTTAATCGGGCCCGTCTCGCGGGGGATGCTCTACCGGGTGCCCAATTTGATGCCGATGCCGAGTTACCTGCGTTGCTCGCCACCCTAAGCATGATTCACGGCCAGCATCTTGCGATTACCTTTGACTCAACGCCGAACCTGCATTTGCCCTGGGATCGCGAAGACATGCTTGAGTTATTGGGCAACTTATTGGACAACGCGTGCAAATGGGCGGATGCCCGCGTCGAGCTGCGTTTGCGGCAAACGGAAGTCGGGTATGACATTCAAGTGCAGGACGACGGTCCGGGCATCCCCGAGGGTGAACGCGATCAGGTAGTCAGTCGCGGTACGCGTCTGGACGAGCAGACGGCTGGCCATGGTTTGGGACTGGGGATCGTGCGCGACATAGTCGACGCCTGGGGCGCGAGCATGCAGTTGACAACAGGCGAGTGGGGCGGTTTGTTGGTCACTATTGAACTGGTGCACCCAGCAAACGGGGCGACGACAGCCTGAGGCATGTCGTCGCCTTTGCACAATCAGACCCGGAACTGATCCATGAGCGTCTGTTGTTGATTGGCCAGTTCGTTCAGCGACTGACTGACCCGCGCCGATTCATTTGCCTGTTCAGACAATGACTCCGTGACATCACGAATAGTCGACACGTTGTTGTTGATTTCTTCCGCCACCGCGCTCTGTTCTTCCGCCGCGCTGGCAATCTGCAAGTTCATATCCGTAATCACGGTCACGGCATTGCCGATTTGTTGCAGGGCTGTGACGGCTTGTCCAACCTGTTCAACACTGCCTTGCGCCTGACGATGACTATTGCCCATTGAGCTGACGACCACTTGCGTGCCCGCTTGCAATTGCTCAATCACCTGGCGGGTTTCTTCCACGGATTCTTGCGTGCGCCGCGCGAGGTTACGGACCTCATCCGCCACTACTGCAAATCCGCGGCCTGCTTCGCCGGCCCGGGCCGCCTCGATGGCGGCGTTCAAGGCCAGCAAGTTGGTTTGTTCGGCAATGGCGCGAATCACTTCCAGCACCGTCCCGATTTTTTCACTGTTGGCTGCCAGCCCTTCCACTTGGGTCATGGCGTCGTTCATGTCGGCAGCCAGGTGGTCGATGCTGCTGGTGGTGCGGTCAATGATGGTCAAGCCTTCACGGGTCGCCTGGTCTGCATCCCGCGCGGCTTGCGCAGCCTGAGCGGCGCTGCGGGCAACGTCCTGTGCCGTGGCACTCATTTCGTGGGAAGCCGTGGCAGCCTGGTCGACCTGACGGTATTGCTGTTCCATGCCCGCGCTGGTCTGCGTGGCGATGGCGGCCGATTGATCGGCAGTGCTGCGCGCATCCTGCACGGAGCGTTTGACCTCGGCAATGATCGGCTGCAGCTTGTCCAGAAAACGGTTAAACCAACCGGCCAACTGGCCAAGCTCGTCTTTTTTGTCGTACGTCAGGCGGCGCGTCAGGTCACCTTCGCCACTGGCGATATCCTCCAGCATGTGAGCCACGCCCAGAATAGGGCGCGTCACGCTGCGCGCCATGAACCAGATAAGCACCAGGCCGACGATCGCCGCCAGCAGGCCCAGGCTCAGCTCAATCAATGTGCCGGCGTTATTGCGCTCATCCAGCTCGGCCTGCAAGGTTTCAGCCGGGCCTACCAGCACTTTTTCAGGCACGTCCAGCAAAACCCCCCAAGGTTGGCTCCCCGGGATGGGAAAGAATGGCGTGAGTACTTTCAGACGCCCCTGATTGCGCAGACTTTGGGCTTGACCGCCCGTGGTCATCATTTGCAGCAGTTGTGCGCCATTTTCACGATCTACGGCATCCAGGCGCTGACTGAGCTTACTGGCGTCGGCACTGTAACCGGCGAGCAAACCGACCGAGCTGATAATGCCTACGTTGGTCTGGCCGCCATAGAGTTTCTGGCTGGCGTCCTGGCTGAGGGCTTGCAGGCTGTTGAGATTTATATCCACGGACAGCGATGCAATCACTTTGCCGTTAACCATGAGGGGAAATACGATGCTGGTCAGCAGCACGTTCTGCCCGTCTATTTCATAAAAGTAGGGCTCAATGATGCACGGCTTCAGGGTCTTGCGCGGGCAAGTGAACCAGGCGTTATTGGCCTGTCCGCTCGGACCGGTGCTGGTATCAGCCATGTCACTTTCAGGAAGCGCCATCGACGTCAGCTTGCCCGGCGTCGGTTGCGACCAATACAGGGCAAAACGGCCTTTGTCGTTACTGCCCAGCTCTTTTTGATGATCAAACAGCTGGTCTTTGCCATCCAGCGCGTTCGCTTCAAACACAAGAGACAAACCGAGCAAGTCCGGGTTGGCCTGCAAGGCGGCTTTTACCTGACGGGTCAGGTCTTCGCGCAGATCAAACGCATCCAGAAAACGTTTTTCCGATTGCTCGCGCAGAAAGAGCACCTGACGGGCGAAGCCATTCCCATATTGATACGCATCCATGAACTGGCGACTGATGGCCAGTGCCTGAGCTTCGCCCTGTGATTCGATACGGGCTTGGGCTGACTCATTGAGCATCTGGGTGCTGGAGGCTTTCACCAGCTCCGAATTGTGCTCCATGCGATAAAGGGACAATCCCACCAGCAACGTCACAATCGCCAATAAACAAAGTCCGGAAAGCAGGGTGATTTTCCATTGAATGGAAAGCTGTCTGATCGACATGGAGACATCCTAAAAAGAGGCTTTGTCTGTTAGCGGCCGATTGACACATTTCTTTACCGTTGAAACCTGAAATCAGGCTTTTTAAAATTTGATTTGGCCCTGTATTTACTAGGGTTAAAGCCGGATGCGGGGCGTTTAATGGCAAGGCAAGGCACGCGCTTTGACAAGGCGGCAATGCTGCTGCAAAGTGTGCGCCCTCAAATAAATCCTCCTTTCCAAATCCGGCGACTGGAACAGCAGTCTTTTGCCCGGAATCATCCGCATGACGGTATTTTCACGTTGTGTGAGCCATGAGGTTGTAATGATAAATGCAGTTGTTGCCGCGGTCGGCATCATGTTGGTGCTCAGTCTGTCCCGTGTGCATGTGGTCATCGCCCTGATCGTCGGTGCTGTCGTCGGCGGCCTGGTGGGCGGGTTGGGCGTCGAAGAAACCCTTAATGCGTTCAACAGCGGGCTGGGCGGTGGAGCGCAGGTTGCATTGTCATATGCAATGCTCGGTGCCTTCGCTGTAGCCATCGCCAAATCAGGCCTGGCACATGCCTTGGCCGATAAAGCCCTGACCTTGGTTAACAAACAACAGACTGCAGGCGGGAACCGGGTCAAGTGGTTATTGATCGTGCTGTTGTTGGTGGTGGCCATTTCGTCGCAGAACATTTTGCCGATCCACATTGCGTTTATCCCTTTGCTGGTGCCTCCGCTGCTATACGTCTTGACCAAACTGCGGATCGACCGTCGCCTGATTGCCTGTGTCATGACATTTGGCCTGATCACGCCGTACATGTTCCTGCCTGTGGGCTTTGGCAACATTTTCCTCAACCAGATCTTGCTCGCCAACGTCAGCAAAGGGGGCGTGGACATCAGCCAGGTTAATGTCACCCATGCCATGGCCATTCCGGCGTTGGGCATGCTGTTCGGTTTGCTGGTTGCCGTGTTTATCAGCTACCGCAAAAAGCGTGAGTACGACCTGTCGAAAATCGAGCAGGTCGAGCAAACGGCCATTCGCTATAACCCGCGCACCCTGCTGGTCGCCGGTGTGGCCATCGCAGCGGCCTTCATTGTTCAGCTGTGGCTGGGTTCGATGATCATTGGCGCACTGGTCGGTTTTCTGATTTTTTCTGCCTCGGGCATCGTGCGCTGGCGTGAGACCGACGACCTGTTTACCGAAGGCATGAAAATGATGGCCATGATCGGCTTCATCATGATCGCAGCCTCGGGGTTTGCCGAAGTGATGAAGGCCACCGGCGAAGTGAAATCCCTGGTCGAGGCGTCCGCGGGCTGGATCAATCACAGTAAAGGCGTCGGAGCACTGCTGATGCTGCTGGTCGGCTTGCTGGTGACCATGGGGATTGGCTCGTCGTTTTCGACCGTGCCCATCCTGGCAGCCATTTTCGTTCCGCTCTGCGTTCAACTGGGTTTCAGTCCAATGGCCATCGTGTGCATCGTGGGCACTGCCGGTGCGTTAGGCGATGCCGGGTCCCCGGCTTCAGACTCAACCCTCGGTCCGACCTCCGGTCTGAACGTTGACGGCCAGCATCACCATATTTGGGACACCGTGGTGCCCACTTTCCTGCATTACAACTTGCCACTGCTGGCGTTCGGCTGGGTTGCGGCAATGACGCTGTAAGCGGCGGGCTGACCATTTATGAATAAACACCTGTGTGCGGTCTTAACTTTGTAGGATTCAGGCCGTTAACGCAGTAAGTCGTTTCTTAAAAAGAGTAAAAGCCATGCGCCTGAGCCTGAAGGCAAAAGTGTTGTCCCTCGCAGTGTTGCCGGTCTTGTTGTTTGCCCTGGTCATGAGTCTGACGACTGTCTGGATTTTGCAAAATCAGGCCAACCAGGAAGTGGAGGAAACTCGTCAACGCCTGCTCAATGACGCCAAGTCCACCCTGAAAAGCTACGTTGAAGTGGCGATGACCGCGATCAAGCCTCTCTACGATGCCGCGCAACCGGGGGATGAGGTTGCGCGGGCGCAGGTGATCAAGTTGCTCTCTAACGTCACTTACGGCAATGACGGCTACTTTTTCGGCTATGACTCGCAAACCGTGCGCCTGTTCAAAGGCAATAGCCCGGAAGGCCTCGGCAAAAACTTTCAGGACAACCGCGATCCGAATGGCGTGTACACCAACCGCGAGTTGGTACGCGTGGCCAAGGATGGCAGCCACTATGCTCAATACAGCTCCTCATTGCCGGGCAACGAACACGTGCTGGTACCCAAGCTGGGCTATACCGAGTACTTGCCCAAATGGGACATGGTGATCGGTACCGTCGTTAACCTCGATGGCATCGAAGCACAGGTGGCGGAGGTCGAAGCCGGTGTCAAAGAGCGCATGCAGGGCATGATCCTCAGCATCGTGGCCATTACCTTTGTCGTTCTCCTGGTCATCGCAGTGATTGGCATGTTGGTAGCCAATACCATCCTGCGTCCCTTGCACCTGATGAAAGCCAACCTGGACGATATTGCCGCGGGCGAGGGTGACTTGACCCACCGTTTGGCGATCACCAGTCAGGACGAACTTGGCGACCTGGCCCGTTCGTTCAACCGCTTCGTGGATAAAATCCACGCGATGGTTCGTCAGATCACGGACATGACATTCCAATTGACGACGCTGGTCGGGCAAGTATCTGATCAGGCTCATCGTTCTGAGCAGGCCATGGAGCGTCAGCGTCACGAGACGGATCAAGTGGCCACTGCCATCAATGAAATGTCCTCGGCCGCACAAGAGGTGGCCCGCAGTGCTCAGGGCGCTTCGGTCGCGGCGCAGAAAACCGATGAAGAAGGCCAGGTGGCCAAGCGTGTGGTCGACGGCAGCATTCAGCAGATCCATGCGTTGGTCAGCGACATCCGCAGCAGCGGGTCTTCGTTGGACAGTTTGCAGCAGGACGTGACCTCTATTGTCAGCGTACTGGGTGTGATTCGCTCTATTGCTGACCAGACCAACTTGCTGGCCTTGAACGCTGCCATTGAAGCGGCGCGAGCGGGTGAAGCGGGTCGGGGCTTTGCGGTCGTCGCCGATGAGGTGCGTGCGCTGGCCAGCCGTACACAGCAAAGCACGCAAGAGATTCAAGGCATGATCGACCGCCTGCAACAGGGCACCGATGAGGCAGTCCAGGCCATGCGTCGGTCCAGCGAAGCGGGTGTCGGTACTTCCGAGCAGGCCAATCAGGCGGGTGAATCACTGGACGCCATGGCGCAACTGATTGGCACCATCAACTCGATGAACGCACAAATTGCCAGTGCAGCAGAAGAGCAGACGGCGGTGGCCGAAGAGATCAACCGCAGTGTTCACCAGATTGCTGTCGCCGTGGATAACGTGGCAGACGAAACCCAGCAGGGCGCGCAAACGACTCGCAGCCTGGCGCAGTTGGGGCAGCGGCTCGGAGACCTGGTCGGTCAGTTTCGTATTTGATTGGCCGATGCTGGCGAAGGTGACGAGTTTTTTGTTCCCTTCGCCAGCGGTTTGAGGTTCAGGGTAATTCGATGCGGCCAGTCTCGCCCGGTACGGTGGGCCATTGCCCGGCAGCCCATCGAGCCCTGGCCCGCTCAATCAGCGCCTGATCGCTGGCGACGAAATTCCAGTTCATTCGACGTGGCCCGTCCAGGGTTGCGCCGCCGAGAATCACAACGTGACAGGGACTGTCAGCGCAGAGCGTCACATCCTCTCCTGCCGACAACACGTTGAGTGTGCGAACCTCCAGCGGCTCGCCATCGGCTTTTGCATCGCCTTCCAGCACATACACCGCACGCTCTTCATGCTCAGCCGGGATCACCAACGTGGTCGCAGTCTGCATCTGTACGTCGGCGTAGAGCGTGGGAGAAAGCACGGGCACCGGGGAGGTCAAGCAAAACCCGGAACCTGCAATCAGGCAAATCCTGACACCCAAGGTGTCGCTGACGGGCAGGCTGTCAGCCGGGTGATAGCTATAGTAGCCAGGCCCTTGTTCATGCTCTGTGGGAGACGCAAGCCACACTTGCAGGCCATGAATATCAGAGCCGGCAGAAAGAAAAGGCTCAGGGGTTCGTTCAATGTGAGCAATGGCTGCCCCTGAGGTCATCCAACTGACATCGCCCGGTCCGACGCGTTGATCGGAGCCCAAGCTGTCCTTGTGCTGCAAATGACCTTCATACAAATAGGTAAGGGTCGACAGACCGATATGAGGATGCTGTCGGATATTCATCCCATGGCCTGGCAGATAGCGGGCCTGCAGGATGTGATCAAAAAAGACAAAAGGGCCGACACTGCGGCACTTGGCAGAAGGAAGCGGACGCAGAATAGGTTGGCCTTCCACTTCTTCAGCGCGGGGGCGAATCACGATACGTGCAGACATGAGCCTGCTCCGGCAATCAAGGAGCGTTGAGCATACCCCAACGCTCCGCGGTAGCGCGTTCCGTTTACTGGCTGAAGGCGCCTTCAGACAGGTGCGTTTCGATCTCAATCTCAGCGGATGTCATGAGTTTGTGTACCGGGCATTTGTCCGCGACTGCGCGCAGTTCCTGGCGCTGTGCGTCCGTTAATACGCCCTTGAGCGTTAACTTGACGATCAGTGTGTAATGGCCTTTTTGTTCCTGCTCGGCATCGTGCTTGATCTCGACCGTGACGCCTGTCAGCGGGATGTCTTTCTTTTGCGCATACATCTTCAGTGTCAGCGCTTTGCAGGCAGCCAATGAAGCATCGAAGTAGTCGTGAGGTGACGGCGCGCTTCCTTCGCCGCCCGCGCTTTTGGGCACGTCGGTAAACAGTTCGTAGTCGTCGATCTTGATGCTGTGACGAAAACCATCGTGCGACACTGTATTAACGGTAACAGTCATGGCAAACCTCAGCTTGGCAGTGATTAAAGGTCCTGATCTTTATAGAGCATCTGGGGGATTGTGCGTTCCATTTAAAACCGTGGCATGAACCCCGGAGGTTCTGATCGGGTCTACTCGTATCACTACATGAGGATGACGCATTGAGATTCACATCAGTGTTTTTGGCTTTGGGGGTGTTGGCGGTCTGTGCCACGGTGCAGGCACGCGAATATGCTTACAGCGACGCGCATTTGCATTACGTGGATTTTTTCCAGGAAACCGCCGGTATGCCTGAGTTGCTGCAAGCAATGGAGAAAAATCGCATTCAACACGTGATGATTTCTGGCATTCCAGTGGCCAAAAAGTGGCATGAAGACGAACCCAAGCGCCCTCGTTACTACGCGGGTGACGACGCTGACGCCTATTGGTACAGCGCAACCGATGTGTGGGTGGCGCAAGCGGTCAAGCAGCTTAGCGCTGAGCAGCGTCGGCATTTTCATCCGTTTCTGTCGGGGTTTAATCCGAACGACAAGAACTCCGCCGCGCACATTCAGCGCATGCTCGACCTCAATCCGGGGCTGTGGCAAGGCATTGGCGAGGTCTTCACCCGTCACGACGATCTGACGGCACTGATTTCCGGGGATACGCCACGAGCCAACAATGAGGCGATGATGCGTATTTACACCTTGGCGGCCGAGCATGACCTGCCGGTGCTGGTGCATTCGAATATCACGTCAAAGCGTGAAAAAAATCCGTTATACCTAGCAGAAATCGAAGAGCCGTTGGGTCAACACCCTGACACGCGCTTTATTTGGGCGCACGCCGGTACCAGCGCCGAGATTCATCGGCATCAAACACAGATGGAGTTTTTATTACCGACGCTGACCCGTTTGCTGGCCACTTATCCCAATCTTTATATCGACCTGTCCTGGAGTATGCTCACGCCTTATCTGCTGGATGAGCAAGGCAAGCCGAGGGCTGAGTGGGTGGCACTCGTTAAGCGCTTCCCAGAACGCTTTATGCTGGGGTCAGATGTGGTAGGGCGGTTCGACAAGTTGGGGCAGGAAATGCACAGCTTTGATCCCTTTTTAAACGCGCTGCCAGTGGAGGTAGCTCATAAGGTGGCCAAAGATAACTTTTTAGCCATCTTGCCCAAGAATAGAAGTTGATTCTCTCTCAGTGACTCCAGCAGCGCGACACTGTTTAAATAGGCATGATAAGCACGCCTAAATATGCGCGTCAGTTCATCTACAGATGTTGGCGCGCACTTGCTGATAGGCGTAACAGTACAGTCTTAATCCTGACAGTCGCCGGCCAATGGACTTCCTTTCATCACGTAATGACCCTCAAGGTTGGCCAGGTTCTCCAGCGCGGGCTCGTAGTGTTTAGACGTGGACAGTAACTGGAAATCGACCTCTCTTTTTTCAGTGTGTGTAGCGTTTTTAGGGGCTGACCACGTGAGTTCGATGACCCCTGTAAGTTCGTCGTGGGTGTAGGCGGTCCAGGGCTTGTTGAAAACGAGTGTTCCTTTCCCGACTTTAAAAGAAACGCTCCAGTGGCTGACATTCTTATCAGGCAAATCAAGGCTGATCCTGTGGCTGTAGACGCGCTTGCCACTTAAGTTATCTTCCCAACTGGCGAGCAGTTCTTGTTTCAAGTTCATTTTGACTCTGGGGTCAAAAGGCGCTCTTACCCGCAATGGGGTCGAGACACCCCGTACGCCTTCCGGGCTGTAATACGTGAAGGTACCGACCTCGACGACGCTACCGTCAGTGGGTAAATGATCGCAAGTTACATAGACAAGAATCTCGGATTTCCAGTGCTCTGAGTTGAAAGAGGGTACGTAGAACCAGTGCCCGTCGCGACCATTAGGGTGCGCTTGATAACCATATTGAGCGTTGTACATAAAGATGCCGTTAACGTTACTGTTACTGCTAGGGGTCATGATGGCTTCAAGTTTTGCCCCGTAGCGCTCCTTTTCGCCTGTTGTTTCCAGAAGAATAACAAGTTTGTTTTTTACCCCGCTCATCGCCAGGGGTAACGCCTTCTGTTTCATATTAAGCATGATGGATTTCATCGCTCTTCCTTGTGCGCGTAAGTATTAAGGTGTGTTTTGGTTGTTTAAATAAACGTAGTCGACAAGTGGCGAGTTGTATCAAAGGGGGTGTTTTTAAATGTTTCGATATGCCGTGAACGCTGTTTTTACTTCTTGTAAATGGCGCGTCATTACGGTGTTGGAGGTTGTTAATAATCAACGGGGTATGAGGGCATTAAGCGTGGGTAAATAATTTAAAGGGACAGGAATACCCGGTTGCGTAAGAGCGTTTCTGAACGTAAGTGGCACCCACAAAAAAGCCCTGACAGGTCAGGGCTTTTTTATGAGGCAAGAGGTTGGCTTATTTGCCCGCCCAACGCTTGAGAACCAGCGTGGCATTGGTGCCGCCGAAACCGAAGCTGTTGCTCATCACCGTGTCGATTTTTGCATCTTCACGGGTTTTGGTCAGGATCGGCATGTCGGCGACCGCCGGGTCCAGTTCTTCAATGTTGGCCGAGCCAGCAATGAAGTTGCCTTCCATCATCAGCATGCAATAGATCGCTTCGTGAACGCCTGCGGCGCCCAGGGAGTGACCCGACAGGCTCTTGGTGGAGCTGATGGCGGGCGCATTTTCACCGAACACTTCACGCACACCTTTCATCTCGGCAATGTCGCCGACCGGGGTCGAGGTGCCGTGGGTGTTGATGTAGTCGATTGGGGCGTCAACGGTAGACATTGCCATCTGCATGCAACGAATGGCGCCTTCACCGCTTGGGGCAACCATGTCGTAACCGTCGGATGTTGCACCGTAACCGACGATCTCGGCGTAGATTTTGGCGCCGCGGGCCAGAGCGTGCTCCAGCTCCTCAACCACCACCATGCCGCCACCACCGGCAATGACGAAACCGTCACGCTTGGCATCGTAGGCACGGGAGGCTTTTTCCGGTGTGTCGTTGTATTGGCTGGAGAGGGCGCCCATGGCGTCGAACAGGAACGATTGGCTCCAGTGCTCTTCTTCACCGCCGCCGGCGAATACGATGTCCTGCTTGCCCATCTGAATCTGTTCCATGGCGGTACCGATGCAGTGAGCACTGGTGGCGCAGGCAGAAGCGATGGAGTAGTTCAGGCCCTTGATCTTGAACGGTGTGGCCAGGCAAGCCGAAACGGTGCTGCTCATGGTCCGCGTTACACGGTATGGGCCAACACGTTTAACGCCTTTTTCGCGCAGGATGTCCAGCGCTTCCATCTGGTTCAGGGTCGACGCGCCGCCCGAACCGGCAATCAGGCCGGTACGCGGGTTGGAGACTTGCTCCTCGGTCAGGCCCGAATCAGTGATGGCGTCTTTCATGGCCAAGTAAGCGTAAGCAGCTGCGTGGCCGACGAAACGATAAATCTTGCGATCGATCAATTCTTCGAGGTTCAGGTCAATGGAGCCGGAAACCTGGCTACGCAGACCCATTTCGGCATATTCCGGGTTGAATCGGATGCCAGGGCGACTTGCACGCAGGTTAGCGGAGACGGTCTCTTTGTCATTGCCCAGGCACGAAACGATGCCCAGACCAGTGATAACGACGCGGCGCATGCGGATAACCCTTAGAAGTTGTCAGTTGAAGTGAAAACGCCGACGCGAAGGCCTTCGGCGGTGTAGATTTCGCGACCGTCAACGGCCACCGAACCATCGGCAATGGCCAGGTTCAGCTTGCCCTTGAGGACGCGCTTGATATGGATGTTGTAAGTGACTTTCTGTGCGGTCGGCAGGACCTGGCCGAAGAACTTCACTTCGCCTGAACCCAAGGCACGACCGCGGCCCGGCAGACCTTGCCAGCCGAGGTAGAAACCCACCAGCTGCCACATGGCGTCGAGGCCCAGGCAACCTGGCATCACCGGGTCACCTTCAAAGTGACAAGCGAAGAACCACAGGTCAGGGGTGATATCCAGCTCGGCGACCAATTCACCTTTGCCGTACTTGCCACCCTCTTCACTGATATGGGTGATGCGATCCACCATCAGCATGTTAGGGGCGGGCAGTTGCGCGTTACCTGGGCCGAACAGTTCGCCGCGGCTACAGCGCAGCAGATCTTCCCGAGTAAAGGCGTTTTGTTTGGTCATGCGAGCTCCTCAATAATCCCATGCGGCAAGGTGGGGCAAAACTTCCCGACCAACTGAAACATACCCGTCTCAGTTCGCCAGCCTACACATAGACTATTGCGTAGTAGTGAAAGTCACAGCGCCAAGGGCACAAATGTACACTTGTTCACTGAAATTGTAATTCAGGCCGGTCAAGGGCCCCAATCGGGTGCCTAAGACTGCCGCACTTTTAGGTTTTACGCCAGTCGCAGGTAGGCTAATAGCCATAAGTTACTGGACCCAGCGCCGCAGTATTTGCTCCAGATCAGTGCGTTTGAACGGCTTGGCCAGGTAATCGTTCATTCCGGCTTGCAGACACGCCTCGCGGTCGCCCTGCAAGGCGTTGGCGGTCAGCGCAATAATGGGCACGTCCGTACAACCCAACAATTGGCGGATCTGCCGGGTCGCCTCATAACCATCAATAATCGGTAGCCTGCAATCCATCAGGATGGCTGTAAATGCCTCGGTGTTGGCCCGGTGAATGGCCTGTGCGCCGTCACTGACCATGCTCACTTCATACCCCAGGCTGCTGAGCATGGCTTCGATAACGGTCTGGTTGACCGGGTTATCTTCCACCAGCAGGACCTTGCGTCCTTTGATGCACGCGTTGTCCGCAGCCATCGCCGGCCTTGGGTTAATGGCAATGCTCTGGTGCAGCTCAAGGGGGATTTCCAGGGTGAAGACCGAGCCTTGAGCTTCTTCGCTTTGCGCAAGCAAGCGACCGCCCATGCGTTCAGCCAGGGTGCGGGCGATGGGCAAGCCAAGCCCGGTGCCACCGTAACGTCGTGAAATCGAACTGTCGGCCTGCTGGAAGGCTTTGAACATCGACTCCAGCTTATCTGCGCTGATCCCGATCCCGCTGTCGCGTACCGTGCAAGTGAACCAGATCAGCTCATGGTCCAGCGGTTGCCAGGTTGGCTCGATACTGACTTGACCCTGCTCGGTGAACTTCAGTGCGTTGCCGATCAGGTTGACCAGTATCTGACGAATCCGCGTAGGGTCGCCCAAAACCTGTAAATCCTGCAGGCCCTCGGCCATGCTCAAGTTCAGCTTCAGACCACGCTGTACGGCACTGTGCTGAAACGCCTGCGCGCAATTGCCCACCAGCTCGGCAAGGTTGAACGGGATCTGCTCCAGTTCCAGGGTGGAACGCTCGATTCTGGAGAAATCGAGGATGTCGTTGATGACCTTGAGCAAGTGTTCCGTGGACTCCGAGGCCAGTGCGGCGTACTCAGCCTGTTCGTCCGTCATGTGGGTGGTTTCCAGCAATTGCAGCATCCCCAGAACACCGTTCATCGGCGTGCGCAACTCATGGCTCATCATGGCCAGAAAATCGGTTTTTGCGCTGTTGGCGCGCTCTGCTTCCTCGCGGGTCTGGATCAACTGAGCGATTGCGGTCTGTTGTTCGCGGCTGGCTTGGGCCAGTCCGTGCGCCAGGTTATTAATGTGGCGGGCCAGGCTGCCCAGTTCACCATCGTCAACCACCGGTAAAGGCGTGTTGAAGTGCCCCTGTTGAATCGCCTTCACCGCATCGCTCATGTCGCTGATCGGCTGGGACAGGTTGGACGCCAGGCGCCGCGCCAGCAAGTAGGTAAAGCCCAATGCAAACAGCGCAAGGATCATGGCTTTCAACAGGATGTCCTGCTGACGCTCATTGAAGGCATCACTGGACATGCCCACCAACACCCGCCCCAGGTAATCCTCGGTGGCAGGCGTCATGGGATCGTTGTCGGGTTTTCCTGAAATGCTTTGAACGCGCACGGGTGCCTCAAACATTTCCACATCCTGGGGGCGACCCTTATCGGCCAAAGGTTGCTGCGCATGCACCAGCACCTGGTTGGCGCGGTCCTGAACCTGCACGAATTGCACGTGAGGGGTATTTAACGAGGCTTGCATCAGGGTTTCGAGCACGTGCGTGTTGCCGGAAATCACCCCGAACTCCGTGGCTGGGGCCAGTTGGTTAGCAATCAACTGGCCTGTGTGGTTGAGCTCTTGACGCAAATCCTGCAGGCGCACAAAGGTAAAAAAGCTGATGAGCATCAGGGTCAACAGCAAAGCAGGGCCCAGGCTCATCATTTGGGTACGGGCGTGAATATCCCAGCGGCGTCGATCAGCCATGAGTGAGAGGTTCCGTGAGCCAGCGCCAGGGTGCCGAGATCAGCCGTGACGTGCAGTCAGTCATGCAGGTGCGCAGCCAGGCTGCCTCGAGTGTGGATGATGGGCGGCATGTTAACCGAGCTGAATCAGTTTTCCAGTCAAAACCATGCATTTTCTGAGGGAACAGCCGCACAAGGGCGCTGCGTGAGGGGGGCTGGCCCCAGCGGATGTGCTCCGTATAATGCCGCCATTGCCACGGCTAGATGGATGACAGGATTGCTATGACTGAACAGCGCGCGATTGCGGTCTTGGGAGGCGGGAGCTTTGGCACCGCGGTGGCCAACCTGCTGGCAGAAAACGGTCACCCGGTGCGTCAATGGATGCGCGACCCGGTGCAAGCCGAGGCGATTCGACTTAACCGTGAAAACCCTCGTTACCTTAAAGGCATCAAGATTCATCCAGGCGTTGATCCGGTCACGGACTTGCAAGCCACCCTTGAGGCGTGTGATTTATGTTTCGTCGCCTTGCCTTCCAGCGCATTGCGGACCGTGCTATCAGCGCATGCCGAGCGCTTGAGCGGCAAAATGCTCGTCAGCCTGACCAAAGGCATTGAAGCCCACAGCTTCAAACTGATGAGCGAAATTCTTGAAGAGATCGCCCCGCAAGCGCGGATTGGCGTGTTGTCGGGGCCTAACCTGGCGCGTGAAGTCGCAGAACATGCGCTGACGGCCACGGTCGTTGCCAGTGCTGATGAAGCCCTGTGCACGCAGGTTCAAGCGGTTTTGCATGGCCGCACATTTCGTGTGTATGCCAGTGCCGACCGCTTCGGCGTCGAGTTGGGCGGGGCGCTTAAAAACGTCTATGCAATCATTGCCGGCATGGCGGTTGCGCTGGGCATGGGCGAAAACACTAAAAGTATGTTGATTACCCGTGCTTTGGCTGAAATGACGCGATTTGCTGTCAGTCAAGGTGCCAACCCGATGACCTTCCTGGGATTGGCCGGGGTAGGCGATTTGATCGTGACCTGTTCTTCCCCCAAGAGCCGTAACTATCAGGTGGGGTTCGCCCTGGGTGAAGGTCTGAGCCTGGAAGAGGCCGTCTCGCGTCTTGGCGAAGTGGCTGAAGGCGTCAATACCCTCAAGGTGCTCAAGGCCAAGGCGCAGGAACTGAATGTTTACATGCCGCTGGTGGCCGGTTTGCACGCGATCCTCTTTGAAGGGCGTACGCTCAATCAGGTGATTGAAGTGCTGATGCGGGGTGAGCCCAAGACTGACGTCGATTTTATTTCCACCAGTGGTTTCAACTGAACCCGACAGGAGCAACCCATGAATGACAACCCGAATGCCCCCCAGTACGAATCCCTAGTGTTGCGCGTGCTGTGGATGCTGGTTTTTCTGCTGGTCTGGCAAATCGCCCAGTTGCTGCTCGGCGGTCTGGTGCTGGTGCAGCTGATTTACCGGCTGGTGTACGGCGCGCCCAACGGCGGCCTGATGAATGTCGGCGACAGTTTGAGCCTGTACCTGGCACAAATCGGTCGCTTCGGTAGTTTTCACACCGAGCAAAAACCCTGGCCTTTTGCTGACTGGCCCGCTCCCCGTGCCCCAGAAGGTGAGGCGCCCTATGCCGAGCCTGCGGCGCAGACCAAACAGCCATGAAGTTATGGATATTGCGCCATGGAGAAGCCGAGCCGCATGCCCGTCGCGATGCCGATCGTAATCTCACCGAGCATGGGCGGCAGCAAGTGCTCCGTAGCGCTGCGCACTTGATGGGGCAACCGCTTGATTGCATCTTGGTGAGCCCGTATGTCCGGGCTCAGCAGACGGCCGCCCTTGTGCGCGATGCACTGGGGTTCGGCTCTGCCCTGAAAACCGTACCTTGGCTGACCCCGGAGAGTGATCCCCTGTTTGCCGTCAAGCAACTTCCGGACAGCGGCAATGTGCTGTTGGTCAGCCATCAACCGTTCGTGGGTGAACTGATCAGTCTGTTGCAGCATGGTCATTGCCGGCAGCCTCAACCCATGCAAACCGCCAGCCTGGCAGAACTCGAAGGTGAGTGGCCACTGGCCGGCAGCCTGCGCTTGCTGCGGGTGTGGCACCCTTAAACGCGAAAAACTGCGCCTGGAGGGGATTTTCGGGTGCCTTTGCTCGTTGCCCGGCGCTGCCTGCGAAGGCATGCATGGTTGTGCCGTCGGTGTGTTTTGTGGCAAGACGATAGCCGACTCACCCACCAAGGACTGAACAATGAGCATGTGGACATCCCTGCCAGATCTGGCGTACCTCAATGCAATGCGCAAAAACACCATTTGTGAGGTGCTGGACATCACCTTTGATGCGTTTGATGACAACTCCATCACCGCGAGCATGGTGGTTGACCACCGCACCCATCAGCCATTCGGGCTGTTACACGGCGGTGCATCGGTGGTGCTGGCGGAAACCCTCGGGTCGATGGCCAGCTATATGTGCATCGATCAGAAGCAATTTTATTGCGTAGGTATTGAGGTCAATGCCAACCACCTGCGCGGAGTACGCAGCGGGCGCGTTAGCGCCGTAGCACGGCCTGTGCACAGGGGCCGTACCACCCATGTCTGGGACATCCGCTTGACCGATGACACGGGCAAACTCACCTGCATTTCGCGTCTGACCATCGCCGTTGTGCCGCTCGGCGAAACACCGCCCGCGCGTTGAGCATTTAAAGGGCAATGGCCGTAGTGGCGTCCTTCATGGCGCATACGGTCATTGCGGCAAGTAAAATTCCTACAGACAATAAGGCGAATTCCCATATGTGGATGCCTTCATATGTCCCGGCAGATTTTTTTCGCCCATGCCAACGGCTTCCCTTCGGGCACCTATGCAAAGCTGTTTGCCGCACTTGCGCCCGATTACCACGTGGCGCATTTGCCTCAGCACGGGCATGACCCGCGTTTCCCGGTCGACAACAACTGGCGCAACCTGGTCGACGAACTCATTTACCACCTGCAGCAGCAGGACGGCCCGGTGCTGGGCGTTGGCCACTCACTGGGCGGGATGTTGCACCTGCATGCGGCCATCCGGTGTCCCCAGCTCTACAAAGGCGTGGTCATGCTCGATTCTCCTGTCCTGACGCGCACCGACCAGTGGGTGATTCGTGCTGCTAAACGCTTCGGCCTGATTGATCGACTGACCCCGGCCGGGCGCACGTTGGGCCGTCGTGAAGAGTTTGCCGATCGCGAAGCGGCGCGCGAGTACTTCGCCGGAAAATCACTGTTTCGCAGCTTCGATCCTGACTGTTTCGACGCGTATCTGGAGCATGGATTGCGTGCGATGGATGACCGTTTGCGCCTGAGTTTCGACCCGGCCACGGAAATCAATATCTACCGCAGCGTGCCCCACACCAGTCCCGGTCTGGTCAAGCAATTGCAGGTGCCATTGACCGTGGTGCGTGGACGTGACAGCCGCGTCGTGATGCGCCACCATGCCAATGCCGTGGCCCGCTTGCCGTTCGGTGAAGCGTTGAGCGTGCCGGGTGGGCATATGTTTCCACTGGAACAGCCGGACGATACCGCCCGCCTGCTCAGGGCGATTTTTACCCGTTGGGAATCGCGTGATTCCGGCGTTGAAGAGTGAACCGTATGCCCCCCGTGGTGGAAGAAATTCGTCTGAGCCTGCCCCATATCGAACTGGCAGCCCATGTGTTTGGGCCCGAAGACGGTATTCCCGTGATCGCGCTGCACGGCTGGCTGGATAACGCCAACAGTTTTGCGCGGCTGGCGCCCAAGCTGCACGGGTTACGCATTGTGGCGCTGGATCTGGCAGGTCACGGCCACTCTGCGCACAGGCCGCCGGGCGCCAGTTACTCCTTGTGGGAGTATGCATTTGATGTATTGAGCGTGGCCGAACAACTGGGCTGGGAGCGTTTTGCGCTGCTGGGCCACTCTTTGGGGGCTATCATTTCGGTGGTGGTGGCCGGTTCGTGCCCGGAGCGTGTCACGCATCTGGCGCTCATTGATGGCGTGATGCTGCACACCGGCACTCAGCACGACACGGCTGAGCGCATGGGGCAGGCGCTACATGCCCAGCTTCAGTTGAACCACAAACGCAAGTCCGTGCACACAACCCTCGAGCGCGGCGTCGAAGCGCGCATGAAAGGCATGGTCGCGGTCAGCCGCGAAGCTGCCGAGTTATTGGCTCAACGCGGGCTGATGCCGGTGCCGGGCGGATACAGCTGGCGCAGCGACAGCCGCCTGACACTCCCTTCGCCCCTGCGCCTGACGGACGAGCAAGCTATGTCCTTCGTCCGGCGCGTCAATTGTCCGGCCACCCTGATCGTGGCCGAAGCCGGCATGCTTGCTACCCATCCCGAGCGGCTGGATAGACTACCCTTCAGCCTGGAACGGTTACCCGGTGGCCATCATTTACATGTCAATGACGAAGCCGGGGCAATCCTTGTTGCAGACTGTTTCAATAGGTTCTTCGCTGCTCCTTGACTTGCGGCGGCCAACTGCCGAGGCTTGGCGGGTTGAAATGGGAGACAACCATGATAGATCTCTACACCGCTGCGACCCTGAAAGGCCATCCGGTCTCTATCGTGAGCAGGCTGAGTCACCCGTCACCTGCGGGTGACGCGTGCCGATGAAATTGACCAATCGTTTGATCGGCGTACTGGGTTTGAGTTGCCTGAGCCCGTTGTTGTGGGCAGCCGATGTGCCAGGCAGCCAGGACTTGCAGGACGTGCCCCGGCTGGCTGACGCACACATTGTCGATTACACCGTTAAGCCGGATGCCGAGCGCATCTACCCGATGGGACCGATTCGTAAAATAAGCGGGCGCCTGCGCTTCGACGGGCAAGTGGATGCACGGGGCGAGACCACCGCAATAACCTATGAGCTGCCGGCCGGCCATTCGGCCACCGAAGCCTTCACGGCGGCGCGCGAGGCGCTGCAAGCCAAGGATGCCGAATTATTGTTCTGGTGCCAGGCGCGTGACTGCGGCGAAAGCAGCCTCTGGGCCAATGAGGTGTTAGGCAACGCCAAGCTGGTGGGCTCCGATGAACAACAATCCTACCTGTTGCTCCGAATGGCAGCCCCTGAACGCAATCGATTGGTGGCGCTGTATGCCATCAACCGCGGCAGTCGCAAAGGGTATCTGCATGTAGAACAACTGGTGGCCACGACCGATCTCGGGACCTTGTTGCCCACGCCTGCTACGTTGCAGCGTCAACTGAAAACCACCTATGCGCTGGATTTCCCGACCCTGACACAAGCGCCCGACGCGCCCTGGCTTGAGCTCATTAGCCGTGCTTTAAAACTTGATACCACCGCACGCCTCAGCTTGAGCGGCGTCAATGCAGCTGCCTGGCGAGAGGCCCTGATCAAGAGCGGCGTGCGCGCCTCGCGTCTTGAACTGAGCGACACCCCGGCGCCGGGGCTGCATATCGAGCTGCTGCGCTAAGCGCGACCTGCGACGGCTACACTTGGCGTAGCCGTCGTCTTTTTTGTTTTCGAATTTCTGTGGAATACACATGCTCAATAACGATCGCCTGCTGGTGCAAATCCTGCTGCTGGTGTTGTTCGGTGCCAGTTTGTGGGTCATGGCACCTTTCTGGTCGGCTCTGTTCTGGGGCGCCGTACTGGCTTTTGCCAGTTGGCCGCTGATGCGCTTACTGACCCGCTGGCTCAATGGGCGCGAATCGCTGGCGGCTGGCATTTTGACTTTGGGGTGGATGTTGCTGGTGGCCGGGCCGTTGGTGTGGCTGGGCTTTAATCTGGCCGATCACGTGCGCGACGCCACCACCTTCGTGAAGGATGTGCAATTAGAAGGGTTGCCCGAGGCCCCGACCTGGCTGGCTGGCATTCCGCTGGTCGGAGAGCGGCTGGTGGGCATCTGGGACACCATCGACGAGCAGGGCGCGGCGATGATCATCGCGGTGAAGCCGTATTTGGGGCAGGTGGGTAACTGGTTGCTGGCCCGCAGTGCGCAGATCGGCGGCGGGATTCTGGAGCTGACCCTGAGTATTGTCTTTGTGTTCTTTTTCTATCGGGACGGCCCGCGGCTGGCGACCTTTGTGCACCGTTTGCTTGAACGCCTGATCGGTGAGCGCGCGTCTTACTACCAAGAGTTGGTGGCCGGCACCATTCAGCGAGTGGTCAACGGGGTGATCGGCACGGCGGCCGCTCAAGCGTTACTGGCACTCATCGGCTTTCTGATTGCGGGCGTGCCCGGCGCGCTGGTGCTGTGCCTTGCAACGTTCCTGCTCAGCCTGATCCCGATGGGGCCGCCGCTGATCTGGATTCCGGCCACGGCGTGGCTGGCCTGGAAAGGCGATTACGGGATGGCGATTTTCCTGGGCATATGGGGCACGCTGATCATCAGCGGTGTGGACAACGTGCTCAAGCCCTACCTCATCAGCAGGGGCGGCAACTTGCCCTTGGTGATCGTGCTGCTTGGCGTGTTCGGCGGCTTGATGGCGTTCGGGTTTATCGGTTTGTTCATCGGCCCGACCTTGCTGGCGCTGGCCTATAGCCTGCTGGTGGACTGGAGCGCCAGCCAGCAAAACAAAACCCAGGGCTAACCCGCGCACGCAAGGACCAGCGGCGTGAGGCTGCGTAGCATCGCAGCCTCACGCGTCGGTCAGACGCTCTTGACGATCTTTCCTTCCACTTCGTCCTTCATGCGCAGCAACTCATCGCCAGCGCGCTCGATGTCTGAGCGCACGCTGTGCAGTTGCTGGCGGCTCTTCTCAAGCAGACGCTTGGTTGAGCTGTGGCCGGTAATACCGCGTTTGAGCGCCATGGCACCGATGCCCACCTGGATCAGGCCGATAAACCCGCCCCGGCGAATGCCCTTGCCGAGCATCACCACGCCGCCCGCCAAAGAGCCTACACGCTCCCAGCCTTCAACGTTTTGGTAAGGCACGTCCGGGTATGCGGGGGATTCAATGCGCTCTACAGGATTTCTGTTGCTCATGCTCTGTCTCCAAGGGTTGGTGGATACAGAGCTGACTGTCAGCGCAGGCGGGTTGTTCCCCTGGAAGGCGCCTGAGGGTCAGAATTTAGGCCCGGATCGGGTGTTGTTACCCTTGGCCAAACGGTCGTAAAGCACCACGTTGACGGTGGCGGCGAGGTTCATGCAGCCGTTGGTCGGGATGTAAATCACATCCTCGCACCAGTCCAGAATCTCTTTGTCCAGCGAGCCGTCTTCAGGCCCGAAGACATACAGTGCGCGATCCGGATGGGTGTACTCGGGCAAGGACCGAGCGCCCTCTACCAACTCCACTGCCACGGGAATGCAGCCCAGCGGCAGGATCTTTTTCAGGTCATCAATGCCTATCAGCGGAATGTCCTGATGCACCTTTTTGGTGTCGGTCACGAAGTCCCGGGCGCGCTCATAGCGTTTGCCGGTGTAGAACACGGACGCCACGTTATAGCAACCAGCCGCACGCATCACCGAGCCGACGTTTTCCGGTGATTTGGGGTTATACAAACCAATGCAGCTGTACCGTTTGTTCGCCACGTGCCCGAGCCCTTCAGAAAAAAGACGCGAGTATACGCCTGTTCACGCTGATCCGGCGCCGCAGTCCAGGCCGCGGCGTCGGCAGCGCGCGACTAGTCGTCTTTTTTCATCAACCCGGCCAAAGCAGCGAACGGGTTGTGGGTGGCTTTGGCCACTTTCGGGCTGCTGGTCGAGCTGTCCGAAAAGTATTGCTGGTCGGTGTAACGCGAATGTTCGTTGTCATGGCAATACAGGCACAACAGTTCCCAGTTGGAACCGTCTTGCGGGTTGTTGTCGTGGTTATGATCGCGGTGATGGACCGTCAGCTCGCTCAGGCGTTTGCCCGAGAACTCACGGGCGCAGCGGCCGCAGACATGCGGGTACATTTTCAGCGCTTTGTCGCGGTAGCCCATTTCACGGTCACGCTGGGCATCGGCCAGGATGCGATCCAGCTTTGCGGTATGGGAGGGAGGGTTGGCCGAGCTCATGGGTTCACCTTTGAAGACGAATGACGGTCAGGTCGTTAAGTTTAGCTGTTGATCAGCCTTTGATTTTTTCAGCAATCCAGATGGTATGCCGCGTGCCTTTGTTGCCGTGGGCGAAGACTTGCACTTCCTCGGCCTTGAAACCGGCCTTGCGCAGTTTGTCGGAAAACTGTTTGTCCGCGCTGGCAGACCAGACGGCCAGCACGCCTTTGGGGCGCAAGGCGTTGGCACAGGCACTCAAGCCTCCGGCCGAGTACAACCAGCTGTTGGCTTTTTGAGTCAGGCCTTCGGGGCCGTTGTCGACATCCAGCATGATGGCGTCAAACCCTTTGGGTTCGGCTTGCAGCACCTTGGCCACGTCTTCCAGGCGGATCACCGTGCGCGGGTCCTGCAACGGGTTGCCGGCCTTTTCGCCTAGCGGGCCGCGATTCCATTCAACAACCCCCGGCACCAGTTCGGCCACGACCACTTCGGCGGTTTTGCCCAAATGCTTGAGGGCCGACGCCAGGGTGAACCCCATGCCCAAACCACCGATCAACACACGCGACTGGGCACGTCCGGCGACCTTGCGGCAGGGGATTTCAGCCAGTGCGTCTTCCGAGCCGTGCATGCGGGTGTTCATCAATTGGCCGCCGTCGCCACCCTGGATCTTGATCACGAAGTCCTCGCCATACTCAAACAGGCACAGGGCGCCGCCGTTATCGGGGATCGGAGTGGTGTCGAGCAGAACAAAACGTTTCATGGGTATCTCATAGAAGAGGACAAAAACCGCAGGTTACGAGTAGCCTGAGGGCAGACAAGCCGGTCTGGCAACGGAGTGACTGATGAAACGCACTATTCTAACGGCCATTGCAGGGGCGGTGCTCTCGATAAGTGCAGCGCAAGCGGGGGCATTGAGCCCTGTGCCCGTGATGCCTGCAACCCCCGAACCCGGTTCGCCCGGTACAGCCACGCCCACGCCTTATCCGCAGATGACGCCGCGGCCGGTGCCCAAGCCCGTGGCAGGCAGCGGCAGCCTGCTCCCGCTGCCCCCCATCGACTTGCCCCAGCCGCCGCCCAAAGACCAACCCTTGCCGGGGCTCGACCGCAAAGACCTGAAGATCAAGCCTGCTGCTGATTGAGCCGGGCAGCGGCACCGGGTTCAGGCCCTCGGTTAAAGGCTCAGCACCTTGAACACAAACGCGTATTCCAGCGCCACATCGCGCAACGCTTGATAGCGTCCGCTCATCCCGCCGTGGCCAGCGTCCAGCTCTGTCTTGAGCAGTAACAGATTGTCGTCGGTTTTGCTGGCGCGCAATTTAGCGACCCATTTGGCGGCCTCCCAGTACTGCACGCGGCTGTCGTTGTACCCGGCAATGACCAGCATCGCCGGGTAAGCCTGTGCGCGCACGTTTTCATAGGGCGCGTAGGCCTTGATCCGCTCATAGACGTCGGGTTCCTGCGGGTTGCCCCATTCGTCATATTCGGTGACGGTCAGGGGCAGGTCCGGGTCGAGCATGGTGTTGAGCACGTCCACAAAAGGCACTTCGGCGATGGCCGCCTTGAACAGCTCAGGCCGCTGATTGAGCACCGCGCCGATCAACAGGCCGCCCGCGCTGCCGCCACTGATGACCAGTTGCCCGGCCGTTGTCAGCCCTTGAGCGATCACATGTTCTGCGCAGGCGATGAAGTCGCTGAACGTGTTGTGCTTGTGTTCCTGTTTGCCCGCCCGGTACCAGGCTTCGCCCAACTCACCGCCGCCGCGCACGTGAGCGATGGCAAACGCCACGCCCCGATCGAGCAGGCTCAGGCGCGCATGGGAGAACCACGGGTCAAGGCTTTCACCATAGGCGCCGTAACCATACATATACAGCGGCGTCGGCTGGCCCAGGGCGCTGCGCTTGACCACCAGGCTGATTGGCACCCGGGTGCCATCAGGGGCCGTGGCCCACAGGCGCTGACTGACGTAATCGTCGGCATTGAACGGCCCCAGGACCGGGGTTTCCTTGAGTACGCTTTGCTCGCCGGTGTTCAGTGTCAGTTGACGTACTTGTGCCGGACGATTCAACGCCTCATAGCGCAAACGGATATACGGACTTTCGAACTCAAGGCTGTCTTGCACATAAAGGCTGTAGGCGGCGTCTGGTAATTGCACCCGATAAGGCGTTAAACCGCTCGGACGGATCTCAATGATCGGCAGTCCACCTTCGCGAAGGCTTAAACACAGTGCATGGGCATTGAGGGTCAGGCCTTCGAGCATGACCGCGTCGTCGTGGGCAATCAGCAGCGTCCAGTCATCGCGGGTCGGTGTTTCGCCCTTGGCGTGGTACAGCGCAAAGTTGATCCCGTCCTGATTGGTGCGGATAAACCAGCTCCACTCACCCTCATACAGTCCGTGATCGACACTGTAATCGTGGCCTTCAACCCGGGGCGCAAGGCAGTGGAAGGGGCTGGCCGGTTGATCGGCATCCAGCACCCAACTTTCACTGGTGGTTTTGCTGTTGAGCAACAGGATGAGCTGGCGCTCAGAACTGGAGCGGTAGCAATGCAGGAAAAAACGCCCGTCCGGCTCATGGAACACCTCGTGCGCGGCGGTTTCTCCGAGCGTGTGGCGCAGCAGCTTGTGGGGACGGTGTGTGTCGTCCAGCGTTGCGAAAAACAGCGTCTGGCTGTCATTGGCCCACGTCATGCTGCCATCGCACGCCTCGAACGGCAGCTCAGTCACGGTCCCGCTGGTCAGCTCTTTGACGAACAGGCGGTAGGTTTCTTCGCCACTGGTGTCGAGGCTGTAAGCCAGCCGTTGATGATCCGGGCTGATACTGAACGCACCCAGGGAGATAAACCCGCCGTCGGCCAGCGCGTTCGGGTCCAGCAATACATGTTCGGCTTCTTCGTCTACCTGCTGGCTATTGTCAGCCGGGCGCGGGCAGCGGAAATGGCGGGCGTATTCTTCCCCCGCCTGGGTGCGGGTGTAGTACAGATAAGGGCCCCAGGGCGACGGCAAGGACAGATCAGTCTCGCGGATGCGGCCCTTGATCTCTTCAAACAACGCTTCACGTCGCTCCGCCTCGTCGGCCAACTGGGCTTCCTGGTACTGGTTTTCCGCTTTCAGGTAGTCCAAAACCTCTTTGCTGTCGCGATTTTGTAACCACGCATAGGGGTCTGAACCCTCTATGGTGTGTGCGACTGGAGCGCTATTTGCGTAGGTAGATTCGGTCATTAACTGCTCTCGGAAACCTGAATGAAAAGAAGCCGTGCAGCCGCACTGGCTAAAAGCCGTTATCATAGCGCCTCATTGCCTGCCGACCATGGATACCATGACCGAGAACGACTATCTGATCGCTTGGGGCCTTTACGCCTTTGCCGCTTTGGGCTGCCTGCTCGTGTGGTGCCGCCTGACCCGCTTCATGTGGCGCTGGCTGCGTGAACCGCTGCGGGTACTGATGGCCGTGCTGTTGTTCAGCCCGACCATCATTGACCCGGTCAAGGAAAAGTTCGCCCCTGCGATTGCCATCACCGCCCTTGATCTGGCGTTCAAAGTGGGCAACAACGCCTGGCGGGCCGTGTCCGACCTGTTGATGTACGCCATCATTGCGTTTTGCCTGTATGGGCTGTTTGTGCTGATCCGCTGGCCCATTGAGCGCGCGAGCAAGGCCCGGCGTGCGCAAGCGGCGGCGGCCGAGCAGGCCCGCCAGAGCGATCCTGAAGACGATCAACCCTTCGGCAATGCCGGTGACGACCGTTACGGCCGTCCGGTAGCACCGCGGGTCAGCGGTTCAACCCGGGTAGAACCCAGGTTGTAACTTTTTCCGTCGAGCCTGAATGCGAGAGTGCGAGCGTGTGTGAATTACTGGGCATGAGCGCTAACGTGCCGACCGATATTGTGTTCAGCTTCACCGGCCTGATGCAGCGTGGCGGGCGTACCGGCCCGCACCGTGATGGCTGGGGGATTGCGTTCTATGAAGGGCGCGGCCTGCGCCTGTTTCAGGACCCGGCCGCCAGTTGCGACTCTGAAGTCGCCTTGCTGGTGCAGCGATACCCGATCAAAAGCGAAGTGGTGATTGGGCATATCCGCCAGGCCAATGTCGGCAAAGTGTGCCTGTCCAATACCCACCCGTTTGTGCGCGAATTGTGGGGCCGTAATTGGTGTTTCGCCCACAACGGCCAACTGGCCGATTTCAACCCGCGCACCAGCTTCTACCGGCCGATCGGTGACACCGATAGCGAAGCAGCGTTTTGCGACGTGCTCAACCGGGTGCGCGAAGCCTTCCCCGAACCGGTGGACGTCCAAACCCTCATTCCGGTGCTGGTGGCCGCCTGTGCCGAATATCGCGGCAAAGGCGTCTTCAACTGCCTGCTCAGTGATGGTGACTGGTTGTTTTGCTACTGCTCGACCAAACTGGTGCATATCACCCGTCGAGCGCCCTTTGGCCCGGCGCGGCTCAAAGATGTCGACGTGATCGTGGATTTTCAGGCAGAAACCACCCCCAATGACGTGGTCACTGTGATTGCCACCGAGCCGTTGACTGAAAACGAAACCTGGACGCGCTATGCGCCTGGCCAGTGGGGCTTGTGGCGACGCGGCGAATGCGTCAGCCAGGGCACAACCGAATAAGGATGGGCGAGCATGTTCCTGAGTTACCTGCGGTTGGTGTTGTTCACCCTGGGCCTGTTGGTCGGCGTGCAAGTGCCGGGTTTTATCAATGACTACGCCAAGCGCGTGGAAGCTCACCTGATCGAAGCGCAAACCGGTTTGGCCGGGTTTCAAAACACCGCCAACCAGTTTTTCAACGGCGACCTGCACGCACTGGTGGCGCACTACCAGGCCAGTGACGACCCGGTATTTCGCAGCGATGCCTCAAGCCTGGGCACCTTGTTGACCCGTCAGCGCCTGCTGGACAACCAGTTCCAGGCCATGCAAGGGCCGTGGTACCTGCGCGCCCTGCACGTGGCGTACGCGGCAGACCCGGCCATCCGTCAGGAAACCTACGACGCCTACACGTATCAAGTGTTGCTGTCGCCCAGCGCCATTGGCTGGGCCATGGCCGGCGCGTTGCTGTTTTCCTTCGTGATCGAGGGCTTTTTGCGGCTCATCGACTGGGTCGTCCTGGGCGGCAAGCGTCAACGCGAACGCATTGCACGCCGTGAGCGCAGCTACTGACCTGTAGTCGCTGCGCAAGCCGTTCTGCGCCCTGCGCGCCGATCGGCAACGGTTTAAACGTGGCAACTTCACCGCAATCAACTTTTCTTATCCCTGTGCCCGGCTTTTATTAGTTGGACGAACGACGTACGGCTGTCGAAAAATGTCCTACTTCTAACGATAAAAACCACAGGAGCATCATCGTGAGCCGCCTGTTATTGAACTGCGACATGGGTGAAAGTTTTGGCAGCTGGACCATGGGCCTGGATGCCGAGGTGATGCCCTTTATTGATTGCGCCAACATCGCGTGCGGCTTTCATGCCGGTGATCCGCAGATCATGCGCAAAACCGTGGCGCTGGCGCTGGAGCATGACGTCCAGATCGGTGCCCATCCGGCGTATCAGGATCTGGCAGGGTTCGGCCGCCGCTCCATGGCCTATACCGCCCAGGCGCTGCAAGACCTGCTGCATTACCAGATCGGCGCCCTGGATGGCATCTGCCGCGCCCAGGGCACGCGGGTCAGCTACGTCAAACCCCACGGTGCGCTCTACAACGACATGATGGCCAATCCCGAGCAGTTGCGCGCGGTGGTGCGCGCCGTGGCGGCCTACGATGCGAGCCTGCCGCTGATGCTGATGGCGACCCGTGATAACAGTGCCGCGCAAGCCATCGGCGATGCGTGTGGCGTGACCCTGTGGTTTGAAGCATTTGCCGATCGCGCCTATGACGCGGCCGGGCATCTGGTGTCGCGCCAATTACCGGGCGCGGTGCACCACGACCCTGCAGCCATCGTGCAGCAGGCGCTGACCCTTGCAGCGGGCCAGCCACTGACAGCCATTGATGGCAGCTCATTGCACCTGCACGCCCACACGCTGTGCGTGCATGGCGACAACGCCAGTTCGGTGGCGGCCGTGCAGCGCATTCGTTCAGCCCTGAACGGGCAACGGGCATGAAGCCGCGTATCGAAGTGGCGGCCGTCGACTGCTTGATGCTGCGGTTGTTCGATGAGATTGCCGAGCACAACATGCCGTGGATGCTGGCCGCCACAGAGCGTGTGCGCAGCGGGTTTGCGGGTTTTTTGATTGATGTGGTGCCGTCCTACACCACGCTGATGATTCACTACGACGGGCTGGCGCTCAGCCCGGCACAGGCGCGCGAATTGATTCATCAGGCACTGACAGACTTGCAGCCCGCTACCGGGGATCACGGCCGATGCCATGTGCTGCCGGTGTGGTACGACCTGAGCGTGGGGCCCGAGCTGGCATTGCTGGCCCGGCGCACGGGCGAGTCGCAGGGCGAAGTGATTCGTCGTCACAGCGCGCGTCCGTATCAGGTGTTCGCATTGGGTTTCGCCCCCGGTTTTGCCTTTATGGGGCTGGTGGACGAGGTGTTGGCAGCTCCACGCCTCGACACCCCGCGCAAACGGGTGGCGGCGGGCAGTGTCGGGATTGCCGAACGCCAGACGGCGGCCTATCCGGCCCAGTCACCCGGCGGCTGGAACCTCATCGGGCGCACGCCGGTCATGCTGTTTGACCGGGAGCGGGACGGCTACAGCCTGTTGCAACCCGGCGATCGCGTGCAGTTTGAGCCGATCAGTCATAGCGAATTCATCCGCCTGGGCGGTGACGACACCCCGCAGGAGGCCTTGGCATGAGCCGATTGTTGATTCAGGCCAGCACCCCGTTGTGCCAGTTGCAGGACGCCGGACGTTTTGGTGTTCGGCACTTGGGCGTGACGCAGGGCGGCGCTGCCGACTGGCAGTCGATGACGTGGGCCAACTGGCTGTTGGGCAATGGGCTGCAGGCGCCGGTGATTGAAATCACCTTGGGCGGTTTTAGCGTCATCGCCCAGTGCGATTGCACATTGGCGCTGGCGGGTGCAGACCTGGCCGCCACCGTGGATGGTCAGCCGCTCAAGCCGTGGCGCAGTTTCAGGCTGCGCCAGGGTCAGACCTTGGATTTCGTGCAGCCGCTCAACGGCGCGCGCGCTTACCTGGCCGCGCCGGGAGGCTTCGACGCGCCGCGCGTGTTGGGCAGTTGCGCCACGGTGATACGCGAGCAATTGGGCGGGCCGGATGGCAAGGGGCACGCGCTGGCGAAGGGCGCCGAGCTGGGCTTCAGTGACATTCAGCCCGCGCTGCGTGAGTTGCATCACGCCTGGATTCCCACATTCACCGACGCGGCGTCGCTGGACGTGGTCATGGGCGCGCAGATCGGCGATTTCAGCGGGCAAAGCACGTTTGACGCCTTCAATTGCCCATGGGCACTCGACAGCCGCGCTGACCGCATGGGCATCCGCTTGCTGGGGCCGACCCTGGTGTACCAAGGGCCGCCGATGATTTCCGAAGGGATTGCGCTGGGAGCGGTGCAAGTGCCGCCGGATGGTCAGCCCATCGTGTTGCTCAATGACCGGCAAACCATCGGTGGCTACCCGCGACTGGGGGCATTGACACCGCTGTCATTGGCCCGGCTGGCCCAGTGCCTGCCGGGACAGCGGGTGACGTTGCGGCCCACGACCCAGGAGGTCGCGCAGCGCCAGCAGGTGCAGTGGATGCAGCGCCTCAACAGCGTCTGAGCCACACCCCTCGGAGGAGGGGGGGACGGTTCATTTCGCCAGAAAGCGCATCCCTTC
Organism: Pseudomonas sp. BS-2016; assembly: GCF_001806145.1. Taxonomy (NCBI): domain Bacteria; kingdom Pseudomonadati; phylum Pseudomonadota; class Gammaproteobacteria; order Pseudomonadales; family Pseudomonadaceae; genus Pseudomonas; species Pseudomonas sp. BS-2016. The sequence goes on along the minus strand of NZ_MLCT01000034.1, from coordinate 177,500 downwards.
TTCCAGTCCCTCCAGCGTCAGCGGGTACATGCGGTCTTCAATCAAGTCGCGCACGATGCGCGTCGAGGCCGTGTAGTTCCACGTGTCTTTGGGGTACGGGTTGATCCAGATGAGCTTTTTGTATTTCTCCCTAAAACGCTGCATCCACAGGTAACCCGGTTCTTCGTTCCAGTGCTCGACGCTCCCCCCGGCATGGGTGATTTCGTACGGGCCCATGGCCGCGTCGCCGATGAAGATCACCTTGTAATCGGCGCCGTATTTGTGCAGCACATCCTGGGTCGCGATCCGTTCAACCTGCCGCCGCTGGTTGTTTTTCCACACCGACTCATAAATGAAATTGTGGAAGTAGTAATACTCCAGGTGCTTGAACTCAGTTTTGCAGGCCGAGAACAGTTCTTCGCAGATCTGCACATGGGCGTCCATCGAGCCACCAATGTCGAACAGCAACAGCAGCTTGATGGTGTTGCGCCGCTCCGGTCGCATCTGGATATTCAGCAGACCGGCGTCGCGTGCGGTGTGGTCGATGGTGCCGTCGATGTCCAGTTCATCTGCCGCACCCTGACGGGCGAATTTTCGCAAACGTCGTAGCGCAACTTTGATGTTGCGGGTGCCCAGTTCGACCTGATCGTCGAGGTTTTTGTACTCGCGCTGTTCCCAGACTTTTGCAGCCTTGCCCTGGCGCGCACCGGCATCCCCGACGCGAATGCCTTCGGGGTGATAGCCGCCGGAACCGAACGGGCTGGTACCGCCGGTGCCGATCCACTTGTTGCCCCCGGCGTGACGTTCCTTTTGCTCTTCCAGGCGCTGTTTGAACGCTTCGATGAGTTTGTCCAGCCCGCCCAGCGACTGGATCTGCGCCCGCTCTTCATCGCTCAACGAGCGCTCGAACTCCTTGCGCAGCCATTCGTCCGGGATCAGGGCTTCAAGGTGTTCATTGAGGTTTTGCAGGCCATTGAAATAAGCGCCGAAGGCGCGATCGAACTTATCGTAGTGGCGCTCGTCCTTGACCAGAATGGTGCGCGCCAAAAAGTAAAATTCGTCCATGTCGGCGAAGGTCACGCGGTGTTTGAGCGCATTGATCAGGTCCAGCAGCTCACGCACCGAAACCGGCACCTTGGCTGCGCGCATTTCATTGAACAGATTCAGCAACATGCTTATCGCCTCGGGTCAATCAACGATTGCCGCGACGGCTCATGAACGCCAGGCGCTCAAGCAATTGCACGTCCTGCTCGTTTTTCACCAGCGCGCCGGCCAGCGGCGGGATGGCCTTGGTCGGATCACGCTCGCGCAACACGGCTTCGCCGATGTTGTCGGCCATCAGCAGCTTGAGCCAGTCCACCAGCTCGGAAGTCGAAGGCTTTTTCTTCAGGCCTGGCACTTTGCGCACATCGAAGAACACGTCGAGCGCTTCGCTGACCAGTTCTTTCTTGATGTCAGGGAAGTGCACGTCGACAATTTTTTGCAGCGTGTTGCGGTCCGGGAAGCTGATGTAGTGGAAGAAGCAACGGCGCAGGAAGGCGTCCGGCAGCTCTTTCTCGTTATTGGACGTAATGATGATGATCGGGCGCACCTTGGCCTTGATCGTTTCGTCGGTCTCGTAAACGTAGAACTCCATCTTGTCGAGTTCTTGCAGCAGGTCATTGGGGAACTCGATGTCGGCCTTGTCGATTTCGTCGATCAGCAGAATCACCCGTTCTTCGGCTTCGAAGGCTTCCCACAATTTGCCTTTCTTCAGGTAATTGCGCACATCGTGGACTTTATCGACGCCCAGCTGTGAATCGCGCAGACGGCTGACCGCATCGTATTCATAAAGGCCCTGGTGGGCTTTGGTCGTGGACTTGATATGCCAGGTGATCAGCTTGCAGCCGAAAGACTCGGCCAGTTGCTCGGCCAGCATGGTCTTGCCGGTGCCGGGCTCGCCCTTGACCAGCAGCGGGCGTTCCAGGGTAATGGCCGCGTTGACCGCCAGCTTCAGGTCATCGGTGGCCACGTAGGCGCGGGTACCTTCAAACTTCATCTGCACATCCTCAAACCATGAACCCGGTCTGCACAGGGCAGGGCGGGTGACTAAAAAAGTATGTCCGACTATAACGCGGCACCCGCGTGGCGTGAACGCAAACGCCTCATTCAGTCTGTGAACGGGCCGTCACGCCATGACTGGACGCACGCGAACACGAAGCCTACCCTTGGAGCCTTTCCGAAAAGTGCATAAGGGACCCCCGTCATGAGTCGCATTTTTGCAGATAACGCTCATTCCATCGGTAATACACCGCTGGTAATGATCAACCGCATTGGGCCCCGTGGTGTCACGATTCTGGCCAAGATCGAAGGGCGTAATCCGGGGTATTCGGTTAAATGCCGGATTGGCGCCAACATGATCTGGGACGCCGAGAGCCGCGGGGTACTTAAACAGGGCATGACCATCATTGAGCCCACGTCGGGCAATACCGGCATTGGCCTGGCCTTCGTGGCCGCTGCACGCGGTTACAAATTGATGCTGACCATGCCGTCGTCCATGAGCCTTGAACGTCGCAAAGTGCTCAAGGCACTGGGCGCCGAGCTGATCCTGACTGAACCGGCCAAAGGCATGAAAGGCGCGATCGACAAGGCCGCTGAAATCCAGGCCAGCGACCCTGCCCAGTACTTCATGCCGCAACAATTCGAAAACCCGGCCAACCCTGCCATCCACGAAAAAACCACCGGCCCCGAAATCTGGAACGACACCGAAGGGCGTGTCGATGTGCTGGTTTCAGGCGTGGGCACGGGCGGCACCATCACGGGTATTTCACGGTACATCAAGCACACGCTGGGTCAGCCGCTGACGTCAGTGGCCGTTGAACCCATCACCTCGCCTGTCATCACCCAGGCGCTGGCCGGTCAGGCCATCCAGCCTGCGCCGCACAAAATCCAGGGCATCGGTGCCGGTTTTGTGCCAAAAAACCTCGACCTGTCGATTGTCGATCAGGTCGAGCTGGTCAGTGACGATGAGTCCAAGGCCATGGCGCTGCGCCTGATGCATGAAGAAGGCATTCTGTGTGGCATCTCCTGCGGTGCGGCCATGGCAGTGGCGGTGCGGCTGGCCGAAAAACCGGAGATGCAAGGCAAGACGATTGTGGTGATCCTGCCGGACTCGGGCGAACGTTACCTGTCGAGCTTTCTGTTCAGCGACATGTTCAGCGACCAGGAACTGGAGCAGTAAGGCCACCATTGTCGCGGCCCGGGGCGGCGCAGGCAGGCGGGCTCACCGCGCCTGCGCAAGCGCCGCCTGTCGCGTCCCGGCCCGCATCAGCGACAGGTTTTGCCTGACTCACATCAAGCGATTTCGCCTCGGCCTATGCTATTAAATGCGCTGTTACGTAATCCTTAACACTGAATGTTGGATCACGCGGGTTTTGTCCTGCGCCGGTAGTGTTTATCATGCCCGGCTGCCACATCGGGCTATCGGTGCCGCACAGTTTTTTCGAGGAGTTGTTGCATGACCTTATCCTTCGCCATCAAGGCAGGGCTGATACTGCTGTTTGTCGGCAGCATCCTTTACGTGCACTTGCGCGGCAAGGCGCGCTTGCCGGTGTTGCGTCAGTTCGTCAACCACTCCGCTTTTTTTGCGCCGTACAACGCCTTGATGTACCTGTTCTCCGGTGTGCCGTCCAAACCTTACCTGGACCGCAGCAAATTCCCCGAGCTGGATATCCTCAAGGACAACTGGCAGGCGATTCGCGAAGAGGCCATGCACCTGTTCGACGAGGGCTATATCCGCGCCGCCGAAAAGAACAACGACGCAGGCTTCGGTTCGTTCTTCAAAAAAGGCTGGAAGCGCTTTTACCTCAAGTGGTATGACAAGCCGCTGCCTTCCGCAGAGCTGCTTTGCCCGAAAACCGTGGCGCTGGTCAACAGCATTCCTAACGTCAAAGGCGCGATGTTTGCCTTGCTGCCGGGCGGCAGTCACCTCAACCCGCACCGCGACCCGTTTGCCGGTTCACTGCGTTATCACCTCGGACTGTCAACGCCCAACTCCGACGCGTGCCGCATCTTTGTGGACGGCGAGGAGTACGCCTGGCGTGATGGCGAAGACGTGATGTTCGATGAAACCTACGTGCATTGGGTCAAAAACGAAACCGACATCACCCGCGTCATCCTGTTCTGTGACGTGGAACGCCCGTTGACCAACCGCCTCATGACCAAGATCAACCGCTGGGTCAGCGCTCAGTTGGGCAAAGCCACCGCGCCGCAAAACCTGGACGACGAACGGGTAGGCGGTATCAACAAAGCCTACGCCTGGAGCAAACGCTTCAGCGATCGCTTCAGTGGCGTGGTCAAGCAGTGGAAACGCCGCAACCCCAAGCTGTACCGCATCATGCGCCCGGTGTTGGCGGTGCTGGTGCTGGTGCTGCTGTGGCGCTGGTTGTTCGGTTAACGTATTGCCAATTGTATCGGGCGCTGGTTATAGTCGGCGCTCGATACCCTTCAGAACGATCAGCCCATGCCGGTTTCTCTTCCACACCGCGTTGTCGATTCAGCAGTCACTGCTGAGGCAGTGCCGTGTGCGAATCAGCAGCCGGAGCAGATCATTCACTCCCCCCCTCCTGTCAGCAGCACTGTGGTGTACGTCGTCGTATCGCCACCGGGTGTTGTGACGGGCTGAGCCGAGCCTTCGGCTGCCCGTACCCGTCTGAAAAACCACTGAACTTCAGCCTTGGCTGAGTGGCCTTTTTTGCCTGATGACAGGTGTAACTCATGTATTCGATCTCAAAAGATACCGCGCTGGCGGCTGCCTCCACGTGTGTGTTTGTGTTGCTGTGGAGCAGCGGCGCGATTTTCTCCAAATGGGGCTTGGCCCACGCGTCGCCCTTTGCGTTTTTATTGATCCGCTTTGCCATCGCGTTACTGGCGCTGGTGCTGTTGATCCCCTTGCTCAAACTCCAGCGGCCGCGCGGGGCCCGGGCGGTGCGGTATGCATTGGCCACCGGGGCGGTCTTGCTGGGCGCCTATCAGATTTTTTACATGCTGGCGCTGTCGCTTCACATCACGCCGGGCGTCATGGCCACGGTCATGGGCGTCCAGCCGATTCTGACCGCTGTGATCCTGGAGCGGCGCCTTTGCTGGAGCCGACTGCTGGGGCTGTTTCTGGGGTTGGCCGGGCTGATGCTGGTGGTGTACCAGGGCATCGGGCTGGCGGGCATGTCATGGCAAGGCATGCTGTTCGCGGTGCTGGCGCTGGGGAGCATGACGTTCGGCACCCTGATGCAAAAGCGCATCACCCATAACCCGTTGGGCACCTTGCCGTTGCAGTACCTTGCCGGGCTGGTGGTGTGCGCGGTGTTCGTGCCGTTTCAACCCTTTAACGTCCAGTACAGCGCAGGCTTTGTAATTCCGGTGTTGTGGATGGGGCTGGTGGTCTCGGTGCTGGCCACCTTGCTGCTGTACCGGATGATTGCGCGGGGCAACCTGGTCAATGTCACCAGCCTGTTTTACCTGGTGCCTGCCGTCACAGCCGTCATGGACTACTTGATTTTCGGCAATACCCTCGCGGCGTTGAGCCTGCTGGGCATGGCCATGATCATCGTGGGCCTGATGTTCGTGTTCCGTAAAACCGCGTAACCGCTGAGCCGGGCTGCGAAGGGGCAATGCGGCCTTCTTCGCAGCTTGCTTGAGTCACGGTATCAAGGCCGTCCGGGCCTGAGCACCAGCCACAGCGCCACGGCGATCAACAGCCCGCCATACACGTGCGCCATCGACAGCGGCTCGTCCAGAAACAGTGCGCCCCACAGCACGCCAAACGGCGGGATCATAAAGGTCACAGTCATGGACTTGACCGGACCGATACTGGTCAGCAGGCGGAAGTACAAAATGTACGCAAACGCTGTGCACAACAGGCCCAACCCGAGCAGCGACAACCACACGCTTGTACCACCCCAACTGGCGGGTGGCTGATGGATCAGGCTGCCCGCAAACAGCGGCAGCAGAAACAGCGTGGCCCCGAGCATGCTGCCCAGCGCCGAGAGACGCGGGTCCAGCCCACCTTGCTGATCCAGCCAGCGGCGCGCCAAAAAGCCGGCGAAGCCGTAGCAGGTGGTGGCCAGCAAGCAGGCGAGGGCGCCCATCAGCAAGTCCATGTCAAACGCGACAGGCCCTGCCCGGGTCAGAATGCCCACCCCCAACAGGCCCAAAAACACCCCTGCCATTTTGGTCAGCGTGAGTTTTTCACTGAAAAACAGGCCGCCAATCAACACGCCCATCAGCGGTGTGGTGGCGTTGAAAATGGCTGAATACCCGGCAGGCAGCACCTGGGCCGCCACGGAATACAGCGTGGCCGGTATGCCTGAGTTAATGACCCCGAGGATCAGCACGACTTTGAATTTGCCGCCGAAATTCCAGCTGACACGCATCATCGTCAGCATCACCAGCAATCCGGTGGCCGCGATGGACACACGAAAGAAAGCAGTAGGGATGGAGCCGAGAACCGGTGCGATGATCCGCATAAACAAAAAGCTGGCGCCCCAAATGCCTGCCAGCGACAGCATGCGCACGATATCGACAAGTCTCACGGATGTTTCCTTACAGGTTTTGTGGCGGGCAGTGTAGGGGATGCTGCGCGCAAGGCAATGGTTGCGTCCGGTAACAATTGGCCTCTAAGCTCAGGCGCATAACAACATCCACGACGTTCGTGCAGAGGTTTTCCCCATGCCCCGTACCTGGCCGGCCGACGCCATCGCAACACTGATTCTCGATGGCTTCGATGATTACCGTGAGCACTTTCGGCAAATCACCGACGGCGCCCGCGCCCGGTTTGAAGGCGCGCTGTGGCAGGACGCGCAGGAGGCTTCCGCCGCACGGATCAACCTCTATGAGCAAAAAGTCAGTCAGGTCCGCCAGCGGTTGCAATCGGCGTTCGCTGAACAGGGTTTGCTGGATGCCAGCCAGTGGCCCTTGGTCAAGCACGCGTACATCCGCCTGATTGATCCGCGGCTGGACGACGAGCTGGCCGAGACCTGGTACAACTCGACGTTTTGCAGCCTGTTCAGCCACGACCTGATCAGCGACGACTGCATGTTCATTCACACCACGCGCCCGGCCTTGCGTCAGCCGCGGGCCGCACAAACCCGCACGTATCGCCCCGCCGGGCAGTTAAGCCTCACGCTCACGCAGATCTTCAGCGACTACGCGTTCAGTGAGGCGTACGCCGATTTACCGGGCGACGTGCGCAGGCTGGAAGCACACCTGCGTGAAAGCCTGCCCGACTGGGTGTGCAAAGACCCGGACATGAGCATCGAACTGTTTGGCTCGGTGTTGTACCGCAACAAGGGGGCCTATCTGGTAGGGCGCCTCTACACCCGTGACGAGCAATGGCCGCTGGTGATCCCGCTGCTGCACCGCGAAGGACGGGGCATTCAGATAGACGCTTTGATCACCGACGAAGCCGAAGTGTCGATCATTTTCTCCTTCACCCGTTCGTACTTCATGGTCGATGTACCAGTGCCCGCCGAGTTTGTCGGCTTTCTCAAACGCATCCTGCCGGGCAAGCACATCGCTGAGCTCTACACCTCCATCGGGTTTTACAAACACGGGAAGTCCGAGTTCTACCGCGCCTTCATCAACCACCTGGCCACCACGGATGACCGCTTCATCATGGCCCCCGGCGTGCGCGGCATGGTCATGACCGTGTTCACCCTGCCGGGCTTCAACACCGTGTTCAAACTGATCAAGGACAAGTTTTCACCCTCCAAAAACGTCAACCGGGCCACGGTCATTGAAAAATACCGGCTGGTCAAAAGCGTGGATCGGGTCGGGCGCATGGCCGACACCCAGGAATTTGCGGATTTCCGTTTCCCGTTAAGTAAGTTCGAGCCCGAGTGCCTGGCCGAGCTGCTGGACGTGGCGCCGTCCACGGTCGAGGTGGAAGGCGACACGGTACTGATTCGCCACTGTTGGACCGAGCGGCGCATGACCCCGCTCAACCTGTACCTGGAAAACGCCAACCCTGCGCAAATCCGCGAAGCCCTGGACGACTATGGGTTAGCGATCAAACAACTGGCGGCGGCCAACATCTTTCCCGGCGACATGCTGTTGAAAAACTTTGGCGTCACCCGCCATGGCCGCGTGGTGTTCTACGACTATGACGAAATCTGCTTTCTGACCGAAGCCAACTTCCGGCACATCCCCCAGCCGCGCACCCCGGAAGACGAAATGGCCAGCGAGCCGTGGTACTCCATCGGTCCGCTGGACGTGTTCCCCGAAGAATTTCCGCCGTTCCTGTTCGCCGATGCCAGCCAGCGCCGTTTGTTCGACGAGCTGCACGGTGAAATCTACGACGCCGATTACTGGAAAGCCCTGCAAGCCTCCATCGCGTCGGGCAAGGTGATCGATGTGTTTCCTTATCGGCGGCGGGGATGATGCTGCGCAGGGGAGGCGTTTCTTGACACCTCCCGGATACGCACAACTGAGGGTCGTCGTGCTACAGATTCGTGCTTGGGCCCTTAAATCTGCGACAATCCGCCCCCTGCCTTTACCAAGACTGTTACGCACCTGATGACTGACGAATCGCCTGCTATCGACAAGCTGTTGAAAAACCTCGATCACGCCATGATTGCCGACCGCCACACGCTGCGTCGGCAGTTGCATGAGCTGCGCAAAAAACCGGACGACGCCAAGCTGGCGGCCTGGGTGGCGCGGGTTGAGGCGTCGTGCGCGCAGGTGACGGCGCGGGCGGCCAGTGTGCCGTTGATTCGCTATGACGAACACTTGCCGATCGCCGCCAAGCGCGATGAGATCAAGGCCGCGCTGCTCAAGCATCAGGTGTTGATTCTGGCCGGTGAAACCGGTTCGGGCAAAACCACCCAGCTGCCGAAAATCTGCCTGGAGATCGGGCGCGGTCAGCACGGTTTGATTGGCCATACGCAGCCCCGGCGTATCGCCGCGCGCAGCGTGGCCAGTCGCGTGGCCGAGGAGCTGGGGACGCCGTTGGGCGCGTTGGTCGGCTATCAGGTGCGGTTTGAGGATCAAAGCGATTCCAACACGCTGATCAAGTTGATGACCGACGGGATTTTGCTGGCCGAAACCCAGCACGACCGCTTCCTCGAACGCTACGACACGATCATCGTCGACGAAGCCCACGAACGCAGCCTGAACATCGACTTTTTGCTGGGTTACCTGAAAATCCTGCTGCCCCGGCGCCCGGACCTCAAGGTCATCATTACCTCGGCCACCATCGATCTGGAGCGTTTCTCCAAGCACTTCAACGATGCGCCGATTGTGGAGGTCTCGGGCCGCACGTTCCCGGTCGAGACCTGGTATCGCCCGTTGACCGCCGAGCAGGACGAGGAGGGCAACAGCGTCGAAGAGGATTTGAGCGTCGATCAGGCGATCATTGCGACGCTGGACGAAATTGCTGCCCACGAGCGTCATGAGCGCAAGAGCCCCGGCGACGTGCTGGTGTTTTTGCCCGGCGAGCGCGAAATCCGCGATGCCGCCGACATGCTGCGCAAGGCCCAGCTTAAACACACCGAAATCCTGCCGTTGTATGCACGACTGTCACCGGCCGAGCAGCAGCGGATTTTCCAGTCGCACCCCGGACGCCGCGTGGTCTTGGCGACCAACGTCGCAGAAACCTCCCTGACGGTGCCGGGCATTCGTTATGTGATTGACAGCGGCACCGCACGCATCAGCCGCTACAGCTACCGGGCCAAGGTCCAGCGCTTGCCGATCGAAGCCATTTCCCAGGCCAGCGCCAATCAGCGCAAGGGCCGGTGCGGGCGGGTTGAGCCGGGTATCTGCGTGCGGTTGTACGCCGAAGAAGACTTCAACGGGCGCCCGGAATTTACCGACCCCGAGATTCTGCGTACCAACCTTGCGGCCGTCATCCTGCAAATGCTGCACCTGCGTCTGGGGGAAATTACGGCGTTCCCGTTCATCGAGCCGCCAGACGGCAAAGCCATTACGGACGGCTTCAACCTGTTGCAGGAGCTGTCCGCCGTCAACCGCGAAAACCAGCTGACGCCGCTGGGCCGCCAACTGGCGCGCCTGCCGGTCGACCCGCGCATGGGGCGCATGCTGCTTGAAGCGGCCAAGCTCGGCAGCTTGCAGGAAGTGTTGATCGTGGCCAGTGCGATGTCGGTGCAAGACCCGCGCGAGCGTCCCCCGGAGCGTCAGCAGGCGGCCGATCAGGCCCACGCGCAATGGAAGGATGTGGACTCGGACTTTGCCGCGCTGATCAATGTGTGGCGCGGGTTTGAAGAGCAGCGCCAGGCGCTGACCGCCAGTCCGCTGCGCAACTGGTGCCGCAAGAATTTCCTGAACTACCTGCGCTTGCGCGAGTGGCGCGATTCTCACCGTCAACTGAGCTTGATCTGCCGTGACCTGCAACTGTCGGTCAATAAAGAACCGGCGGATTACCCCAAGCTGCACAAGGCCGTGTTGTCGGGGTTGCTCAGCCAGATCGGGCAGAAGTCCGAAGAAGGTGATTACCTGGGCGCGCGTCAGCGTCGGTTCTGGATTCACCCGTCTTCGGGGTTGGGCAAAAAACGCCCGCAATGGCTGATGACCGCCGAGCTGGTGGAAACCACCAAACTGTATGCGCGCATGGTGGCCAAGATCGAGCCGGACTGGATCGAGCCGCTGGCCGGGCATCTGGTCAAAAAGAATTACTTTGAGCCGCACTGGGAGAAAAAACGCGGGCAAGTGGTGGCCTTTGAGCAAATCACGCTGTTCGGTTTGATCGTGGTGGGCCGTCGCCCCGTGCATTACGGGCCGATTGACCCGGTGCTGTCCCGTGAGCTGTTTATCCGCGAAGGTCTGGTGCGCGGTGAGATCCAGTCGCGGGCCAAGTGCCTGGCGGCCAATGCCCGGTTGCTGGAGCAGCTCGACGAGCTGGAAGCCAAGGCCCGGCGCCGTGACATTCTGGCGGACGAAGAGACCCTGTTTGCGTTCTACGATGCGCGCCTGCCCGCCGAGATTCATCAGACCGCGACTTTCGACAGCTGGTACCGGGTCAACAGTCAGAAAGACCCGCAGCTGTTGATCATGCGCGAAGAAGACGTGCTGGCCCGCGAGGCCACTGAAATCACCGCCCAGCATTACCCGGACACATTGCGTCTGGGGGATTTGACGCTGGCGCTCAGTTATCACTTTGAGCCGAACCACCCCCGTGACGGGGTGACGGTCAAAGTGCCCGCGCCGCTGTTGCCCGTGCTGCCGCCCGAGCGCCTGGAGTGGCTGGTGCCGGGGATGATCGAGGCCAAGTGCATCGCGCTAGTGCGCAGCCTGCCCAAGGCATTGCGTAAAAACTTCGTGCCGGTGCCGGACTTCGTCAAGGCTGCGTTGCAGCGTATGGAGTTTGGTCAGGGTTCGTTGCCCCAGGCGCTGGGGCGTGAACTGTTGCGCATGACAGGCGTGCGGGTCAGTGATGAGGCGTGGGCCGAGGCGGCGCAGCAGGTCGACAGTCATCTGCGGATGAACCTGGAAATCGTCGACGCCCATGGCAAGTTCCTTGGCGAAGGCCGCGATCTGGCCGAGCTGACCGCGCGTTTTGCTGAAGCCAGCCAAGCCGCTCTGGCGGTGCCGCAGAGCGCCGAAAGCCAACAGCCGGTGCAGGCCAGGGGCTTTGCCCCGGTGGCGGAGAAAACCCAGCAAAAGATTGCCGGTTTGTCGATGACGGTGTACCCGGCGCTGGTCGAAGAGGGCAATACGGTCAAGGAAGGTCGATTCTCGACCCCGGCCGAGGCCGAATACCAGCACCGTCGCGCCTTGCAGCGCTTGCTGATGCAACAGTTGGCCGAACCTGCGAAGTTCCTGCGGGGCAAATTGCCGGGGCTGACCGAACTGGGCTTGCTGTACCGCGAGCTGGGACGGGTTGAAAGTCTGGTCGAAGACATTCTGCTGGCCAGCCTCGACAGCTGCATTCTTGAAGGCGAGGCCGTGCTGCCACGTGATGGGGCCGGGCTGGCTTCACTGGCCGAACGCAAGCGCGCCGGCTGGACGGAACACGCGGAGAAACTGGCGAAACTGACGCTGGACATCCTCAAGCTGTGGCACGGTCTGCAAAAGCGCTTCAAAGGCAAGATCGACCTGGCCCAGGCCGTGGCGTTGAATGACATCAAGCAGCAACTGAGCCATTTGGTGTACCCCGGATTTGTCCGGGAAACCCCCGCGATGTGGCTCAAGGAGCTGCCGCGTTACCTCAAGGCCATTGAGCTGCGCCTGGAGAAACTGCCGGGCCAGGTGCAAAAAGATCGGGTGTGGAGCGGCGAATTGAGTGGGCTGTGGGCGCAGTATCAAGCCCGCGCCACCAAGCATGCGCAGGAAGGCAAGCGCGATCCGCAACTGGAGCTGTACCGCTGGTGGCTGGAAGAATACCGGGTGTCGCTGTTCGGCCAGCAACTGGGCACCAAGGTGCCGATTTCTGACAAGCGCCTGAGCAAACAGTGGAGCCAGGTGGAGGCGTGACACGCGCCTGCGGCCGTCGATGCGGCGATAACGCAAATGTTGCCTTTTATGGCAAACTTCGCGGCTATTAAGTCCAGACACGTATGTGATCCAAGGCACTTCACCCCCGTTTGTCCGGGGTGAGTCCTTTTATGATTTGGTACGCGAGTGCCAATATTTTCTGCTTGAACAGAACAGAGGAACGACCGTGCATAACGTCGTCATCAGCGGCACCGGCCTGTATACCCCGGCCAACAGCATCTCCAACGAAGAGCTGGTGCAGTCTTTCAATACCTATGTGCAACAGTTCAACGCCGAACACGCGGCTGCCATTGAGGCCGGTGAGATCCAGCCTCTGGCCGAATCCAGCGCGGCCTTTATCGAAAAAGCCTCCGGCATCAAAAGCCGTTTTGTGATGGACAAGGACGGCATCCTTGACCCGCAGCGCATGCGCCCGCGTCTCCCGGAGCGTTCCAACGACGAAATGTCGGTGCTCTGCGAAATGGCGGTCGGCGCGGCACAGCAGGCGCTGGAGCGCGCAGGCAAAACCGCAGCCGATATCGACGGCGTGATCGTGGCGTGCTCCAACCTGCAGCGCCCGTACCCGGCCATTGCCATCGAGGTGCAACACGCACTGGGCATTCAGGGTTTTGGTTTTGACATGAACGTCGCCTGCTCGTCCGCGACCTTCGGCATCCAGACCGCAAGCAACAGTGTGCAGTTGGGCCAGGCCCGCGCCGTGCTGCTGATCAGCCCCGAAGTGTGCACCGGCCACCTGAACTTCAGGGACCGCGACAGCCATTTCATCTTTGGTGATGCGGCGACGGCCGTGGTGATCGAGCGCGCTGACCTGGCGACTTCGGCGCATCAATTCGACATCGTCAGCAGCAAACTGCTGACAACCTTTTCGAACAACATCCGCAATAATTTCGGCTTCCTGAACCGTGCTTCGGACGAACCTGCCGACAGCCCGGACAAGTTGTTCGTGCAGGAAGGGCGCAAAGTGTTCCGTGACGTGTGCCCGATGGTGGCCGAGCTGATCGGGCAGCACCTTGAAGAAAACCAGTTGGACGTAGCCGACGTGAAGCGCTTCTGGCTGCACCAGGCCAACCTGAGCATGAACCACCTGATCGTCAAGCGCCTGCTGGGCCGTGAAGCCTCGGTCGAAGAAGCGCCGGTGATTCTGGATACCTACGCCAACACCAGTTCGGCGGGATCGGTGATTGCGTTCCATAAGTACCAGGATGACTTGCCCAACGGCGCGCTGGCCATTCTCAGTTCGTTCGGTGCGGGTTACTCCATCGGTAGCGTGATTCTGCGCAAGCGTTAATCCCCTTGCAGGGTCGTTGTCCAGATAGGGCAGCGGCCCTGATGATGTGAGGCCTGATGGCTGACTCTGAATTACTCGCCCGCCTGCTGGCGGGTGATGACCGGGCGTTTCGCGAGCTGGTCAGCACCTATCAAAGTGCCATGCGTGCCGTGGCGTACGCGATTGTCGGCAGTCGTCATGCAGACGAAGCGGTGCAAGACGCCTGGTTGTCGGTGGTGCGCAATCTGGACGGGTTCGAAGGTCGATCCAGCCTGAAAACCTGGTTGCTGACGATCACGGCCAACGCGGCCAAAAACCGCTACAAACAGAATCGGCGCGAAGTGCTGCTCGATGACCTGCCATCGCCCCACGGCAGTGTTGACGATGACCGTTTCTCCAGTGATGGCCATTGGCTGTTGGCACCTTTTGCCTGGCATCAGGACACCCCGGAAGCCTTGCTCACGGAGGACGAACTGCGTGAGTGCCTTGAGCACACCTTGCTCAGCCTGCCGCAGTTGCAAAACAGTGTGCTGGTGTTGCGCGAGCGCGAAGGGCTGGCGCTGGAAGACATTTGTAATCTTCTGCAGATAACGCTCTCTAATGCCCGGGTGCTGATACATCGTGCCCGGCTTAAAGTCTTCGCGACGGTGGAGCATTTCGAGGAAACCGGTGAATGTTGACCTGCAAACAGCAAGTTGCCCGTTCAAGTGATTATCTGGATGGCCAGTTGACCTTTCGTGAGCGGCTGCTGGTGCGCCATCATTTGCTGTTCTGCCCCAACTGCCGTCGGTTCATCAAGCAAATGCGGTTGCTCAATGCCACCCTCAAACACGTGCCGCAGGCCCCGCCAGCGGACCTTGAGGCGACGGTTGAGCGAATGGTGCGTGAGCGGTCGCGTCACCAAAAAGGGGACTAAAGACAAGGCGCCGTCGACGGATGAAGGGGATCGACGGCGCCTTTCTTTGATTCAAGCCGGGATTAGAACTTGGCTTCTACGTCCAGTTGCAGGGTGTTGGTGTTCGCGTCTTTCTGGGTCGTGGTGGCGTAGTCGGCCTTGGTCAGGTAGTACGTCACGCCGACACCGAAGTTCTTGTCGATTTCGTAACCCAGTTTGACCTTATGGCCACGCGAGCCAGTCGTGCCGTTGGCAAAGTCGGAGTCAGTGAATGCCCCGACCACGGCGTTACGTTGAACGTCGCGGTAGTTGTAGTCCAGGCTGAAGGCGTCCAGTTTGCTCTTGAAACCCACCAGCCAGGCATCGTCCTGATCGCTGTCGGTGGCGGCGTTGTGCACGTACTGGCCGTACAGTGACAGCGGCAGTGGCAGGTTGGCGATGTCGACCTGGCCGAAACCTTCATACAGGCGGAACTCGCTGGTGCTGTTGCCATTGACGGCCAGGGCGCACGGCGTGGTTTTGGTGCCGGTGGTCGGGCACTTGCTGTCATCGTCGTTTTTGTAGCCGTAAACGCTGCCGCCCAAGGTCACTTTGAGGCTGTCGGTGGGTGCGAAGCGTGTGCCCAATTGACCGGCATACATGCTCAGGTCGTGGCGGAACTGCACGCCTTCGCCGTCGACGTTGTCCTTGAGGGTGTAGTAACCCGCGCTGCCGAACATTTCGACGCCGCTGTTGCCCAGGTTGTGCTTGTAGGTAGCGGCCACGCCTTCAGGGTTGATGTCGCTGTCCCAGATCACATCACCGGTGCTCACCCACGGTTGTGGCATCTTGCCGCCAATCAGGTGCAGGTCTTTGACCGCGGTCGGGTGGTAGTCGATATAGGCCTGATCCAGCCACAGCTGTTTCTTGTCGAAATAGTTGTCCAGGTCCTGGTTGGTCGAGCGTGCATCGTCGCCGCCGCCAGTGGCGATACGAATCCCGGTGTTCACCTGCGGGTTGATCTGGGTGTAGGCACCCAGGCGTGCACGAATACGCTGGCGGTCCTTGTTTTTGCCGTCTGACTCACCGTCGATCTTGACGTTCTCATGGCGAACCCGCACGTCACCCTTGAACTCGGTCTTGGCGGCCCATGCCACTTTTTGTTCAAACGCGCTGAGGTCGGATTTTTTGACCTGTTGGGCGGCAGCTTCCTGCTGAGCCTGTTTTTCACTGGCGAGTTCGGTTTGCAACTCGGCGTATTGGCCAGGGGAGATGGAACCGTTTGCCTTGAGCATTTCCAGCAGTTTGGCATCGACCCCGGCGCTGGCCGGAATACTCATGGCTAACGCCAGGCCGCCACATAGTCCCGCCGCAACCCGTGTAGATACAAGACGCATATGAATCTCCCAGTGGTGGGATGGCGATGACCATCCCAGGAAAAACGGCCCTTCTCGGGCTCAAAATGGGTGCGGGGCGAGTGTGTTATTGGCGTGTTGGCAGCCGTCCACTCATAACCCCGCGCTCTAAGAAGCGGCGCCAGTATCGCGGCTGGATATGACAGAAAAGTGGCAGGGTGATAGCAAGTCTGTGACACCGCTCCAGCCCCCGGTTGGCAGGCGTTCCGGTGGGCTGAAGTGCGGCGCCGGCACGCGTGCTGTGTGCAGGTGCTGCCGGGCATGAGGCGGCGAAGGGCGTTTTCAAAGGCGGGCGGGGTGATACCATCGCCGCTCTGAAGCGCGTGCCGGAGCCCCTCAATGCCGTTACATCGTCTGGACAGTCTGTCGGCTATCAACGCCCCTGAATGGGATGCACTGGTCCCGACGTCCCACCCTTTTTTGCGTCATGCCTTTCTCAGCGCGCTTGAAGACAGTGGCAGCCTGAACCCGCAGTCCGGCTGGCAGCCCGAGCACCTGTTGCATTACGCGCACGGCACTTTGCAGGCGGCATTGCCCAGTTATCGCAAATGGCATTCCTATGGCGAGTACGTGTTCGATCACGAGTGGGCCAACGCCTGTGAACGGGCGGGGATCGAGTACTACCCCAAGCTGTTGACTGCCGTGCCTTTCAGCCCCGTGAGCGGCCCGCGTCTTTTGGCTGCCAGCGCCGAGCAAGGGCGTGAGTTGCTGGCGGCGTTGCCGGGCTATCTGGAGCTTGAAGGGTTGTCCAGTGCGCACATCAATTTTACCGATGCGCTGGCAGACAGCGCGTTGGCGGAGCAAGCCGGCTGGTTGCAACGCCTGGGCTGCCAGTTCCATTGGCAAAACCGCGGGTATCGCGACTTTCAGGACTTTCTCGACACGCTCAGCTCGCGCAAGCGCAAACAAATGCGCAAGGAACGCGAGCAGGTCGCCGCGCAGGGTTTTACGTTCGAGTGGCTGGAAGGTCGTCAGGTGAGCGAGGCGCAGTGGGATTTTGTCTACGCCTGCTATGCGCACACCTACGCCGTGCGTCGACAGACGCCGTATTTGACCCGCGCATTTTTCAGCCTGTTGGCCGAGCGCATGCCCGAGGCCATTCGCGTGGTATTGGCCAAGCAGGGCGCTTCACCGGTGGCCATGGCGTTCAGTCTGTTGGGAGGCGATAGCCTGTATGGCCGCTACTGGGGCTGCCTGGCCGAGTTCGATCGCCTGCACTTCGAAACGTGTTTTTACCAGGGGATGGAGTACGCCATCGCCCACGGTATTCAGCGCTTCGATGCGGGGGCCCAGGGTGAGCACAAGTTGATCCGCGGCTTTGAGCCGGTCATCACACGTTCCTGGCATTACCTGCGGCACCCGGGCCTGAAAGCCGCGGTCAGCGATTTTCTGGAACGCGAGCGCGAAGGCGTGCTGGCGTATGCGGAACAAGCGAGGTCGGCGCTGCCTTATCGGCAGGCCTGAGCCTCGCCGTGTTGCACCTCAGTTGTCGGTCTTGCCCAGCCAGCGATAGGTCAGCCCGCCGATGGCCGCGCCCACCAGTGGCACCACCCAGAACATCCACAGCTGTTGGATCGCCCAGCCGCCGACGATCAGCGCCGGCCCGGTGCTGCGGGCCGGATTGACCGAGGTGTTGGTCACCGGTATTGAGATCAGGTGAATCAGCGTAAGTGCCAGGCCAATGGCAATGGGGGCCAATCCGGGCGGTGCGCGTTTATCGGTGGCGCCCATGATGATCAGGATAAACATGGCGCTCATGACCAATTCGCACACCAGCCCGGCGATCATTGAATAGCCTCCGGGTGAGTGTTCGCCATAGCCGTTGGCGGCCAGCCCGCTGACGGCCAGATCGAAACCCGGTTTGCCGCTGGCGATGAAGTACAGCACGCTGGCCGCAATGATCCCGCCAATGACCTGGGCCACCATGTAGGCGGGCAACTCCCTGGCCGGGAAGCGTCCGCCCACCCACAACCCGAAGGATACGGCGGGGTTGAGGTGGCAGCCGGAGATATGGCCGATGGCGAAGGCCATTGTCAGTACTGTCAGACCAAATGCCAGCGCCACGCCGAGCAATCCGATGCCGACATCGGGGAAAGCAGCGGCGAGTACCGCGCTGCCACACCCGCCAAGGACTAACCAGAAAGTGCCGATCAACTCTGTGATGGAGCGTTTGAACAGGTTCATGTCAGGGTCCTGGATAGATGGCTTGATCTATCAGTGATCACTCGGTGCATCCTGCATGTTTGACGACAGAATTCCTCCGAATCCTTTTTTCATTACAGCAGGCGGCAGCGGATTTTCCATTGCCCAAAAAAAAGCCAGAGCCCTTTAAAACCGGGCGCTGGCGATGTGTTTCAGGGGGTTTACAGGAGCGGTTGGTTTGGATCAGTCGATGCCGACAAATCCCCCCGTTTGATGTTGCCAAAGCCGTGCGTACAAACCGCCGTGGGCGAGCAACTCGGCATGGGTGCCGCTTTCTGCGATGCGGCCTTTGTCCAGCACCACCAAACGGTCCATGCGGGCGATGGTGGATAGCCGGTGGGCAATGGCGATCACGGTTTTGCCTTGCATCAGGGTTTCAAGGCTTTCCTGAATGGCCGCTTCAACCTCGGAGTCCAGCGCTGAGGTGGCTTCGTCCATGATCAGGATGGGCGCGTTTTTCAGCAGCACCCGCGCAATGGCTATCCGCTGGCGCTGGCCGCCTGACAATTTGACCCCGCGTTCGCCCACATGGGCGTCAAAGCCGGTGCGGCCCTGGGCGTCGGACAGCAGCGGGATGAACTCGTCGGCTCGCGCTTTGTGCGCGGCAGCCCACAACGCGTCGTCGGTGGCATCCGGTTTGCCATACAGCAAGTTGTCGCGAATGGAGCGGTGCAGCAACGAAGTGTCCTGAGTAATCATGCCGATTTGTTCACGCAGGCTTTCCTGCGTCACTTCGGCAATGTTCTGATCGTCGATCAGGATGCGTCCGCCTTGCAGGTCATACAAGCGCAGCAACAGGTTGACCAGCGTTGACTTGCCCGCGCCAGAAGGGCCGATCAGGCCGATTTTTTCGCCAGGTTTGATGGTCAGGTTCAGGTCGCTGATGATCCCGCTGCGTTTGCCATAGTGGAAATCCACATGCTCAAAGCGCACTTCGCCGCGCGTGACGGTGAGGCGGGGCGCATTTTCGCGGTCGGTGACGGCCAACGGCTGAGCAATGGTTTGCAGGCCGTCCTGAACCATCCCGATGTTCTCGAAGATGCCGTTGACCACCCACATGATCCAGCCGGACATGTTGACGATGCGAATCACCAGGCCCGTGGCCAGGGCAATGGCGCCGACGCTGATCAGCGACTGACTCCACAACCACAAGGCCATGCCGCTGGTAGTGACGATCAGCAGGCCGTTCATGGCGGTTATGGTGACGTCCATGCTGGTCACGACACGGCTGGCCAGTTGAGTTTTTTCGGTTTGCTCGACGATGGCTTCGCGCGCGTACTCTTGTTCGAAGTGGGTGTGGGCAAACAATTTGAGGGTGGTGATGTTGGTGTAGCCATCGACGATGCGGCCCATCAGTTTGGAGCGCGCGTCGGAGGACACCACCGAGCGCTCCTTGACCCTGGGTACGAAGTAATAGAGCGCGCCGATATACAGCCCGATCCAGGTCAGCAGTGGAATCATCAGGCGCCAGTCCGCCTCGGCAAACAGCACCAGCGAGCTGATGGCGTAGATCAGCACATGCCAGAGCGCGTCGACGGCTTGCACCAATGAGTCGCGCAACGAGTTGCCGGTTTGCATGATGCGTTGGGCGATGCGCCCGGCGAAATCGTTCTGGAAGAAGTTCAGGCTCTGCCTGAGCACGTAGTTGTGGTTCTGCCAGCGGATCATGCTGGTCATGCCGGGGCTCAGGGTTTGATGCACCAGCAAGTCGTGCAGGCCGAAAAAAACTGGACGAATGATCAGCGCAACCACGGCCATCCAGATCAGCTCGGTGCTGTGGACCCTGAAAAAATCAGTGTTGGGCGTGCCTTGGGCCAGGTCGATCAAGGTACTCAGGTAGCTGAACAGGGAAACTTCAATCAGCGCCGCCACCAGCCCGATCACCAGCAAGGCGGCAAAAATCGGCCAGACCTGACGCAGGTAATACAGATAAAACGCCCAGACCGTCGAGGGGGGCGCCGGGGTGGGCGGTTCGCGGAAGATATCGATCAGTTTTTCGAAGCGGCGATAAAGCATGGGCACTGACGCCCGCAGCGCGGGCTCTCCTTTCGTGGTGTGACCACTGACCCGATGAACACGCAAGGACTCAAACGTGCGAGCTGTTCCGGCAGGTGTAACAGCTCGCAGGTTTGGCAGCAGCTACGTTCAGGGGGAGCGGTCTACGCTTCCTGCAAGGCTCAATCGGTCAATCAATGCGCTTGGCAGATTTGATAACGACCGGGTCGATGGGCACGTTTTGCATGCCTTGTTTGGTGGTGGTTTGCGAGTTGACGATTTGGTCCACAACGTCCATGCCACTGACCACCTTCGCGAACACGGCGTAACCGGCATCGCGGCCCGGGTCAAGGAACGCGTTATCGGCCACGTTGATAAAGAACTGGCTGGTGGCGGAATTCGGGTTGGAGGTGCGTGCCATCGACAGCGTGCCGCGCACGTTGTGCAGGCCGTTGCTGGCTTCATTCTTGATCGGGTCGCGGGTCGGCTTTTGCACCATCTGGGCCGTAAAACCGCCGCCTTGCGCCATAAATCCTGGAATCACGCGGTGGAAAATGGTGTTGGTGTAAAAGCCGCTGTCGACGTATGCCAGAAAATTCTTGCTGCTGATCGGGGCCTTGACCGGGTCCAGCTCAATTTCGATTTTGCCGAAGCTGGTATCCAACAGCACATGGGGCGCCTTGGCCGATGCAGGCGTCGCTGCCATCAGGTTGGCGGCAAACAGCAGGGCGCCAGCGGCGAGGGCAATTTTTTTAAGCATGGGTGTGTGATCCTGAAAAAGTGGGGTGACGGTTGAAGGTCACGCAGACAGCAAAGCAGATGTCGCGAGTGTTGGACAGGATATGCCCGAATCCGGTTCCTGCCCACCGCTGTCATGCTTGCAAGGGCGCTGCAAAGGCGGCGTCCAGTGGGGCCGTGTCGAAGGTGCGTAACAACTCGACAAGAATTTGCGTCGCAGGCCCCAGCGGTTTGTCTTTGTTGGAATACAGGTAAAACACCGGGTGACGGTTGCCGCCTTGATGAAGGGGCAAGGGTTTAAGCACGCCTTCGTTGATTTCCCGCTCAATCATGTGCCGTGGCAGCCAGGCAAAGCCCAGTCCGCTGCCGACAAACGCCGCCGCGGTGGCCAGGCTGCCGACGGTCCAGCGCTGTTCAGCCCCCAACCAGCCCATGTCGCGGGGTTGCTGGCGTCCCGAGTCGCGGATTACCACTTGCAGTTGGCTTTCCAGGTCCTGAAATTGCAACTCGCGCTGCAAGCGATGCAACGGATGGTCGGGATGGGCCACGGCCACAAACTCCACCGCGCTCAGTTCGGTGCCCAGGTAACCCGGAATGTTGAAGCTGCTGATGGCCAGATCGGCCACGCCTTCGAGCAACACTTCTTCAACCCCGGACAAGACCTCTTCGCGCAACCGCACCCGGCAGCCGCGGCTCTGCGGCATGAAGGCGGCCAAAGCACGGACCAGGCGTGCGTTGGGGTAGGCGGCATCCACGACCAGGCGTACCTCTGCTTCCCAGCCTTGCTCCATGTGGTGGGCGAGGTCTTCGAGCTGGCTGGCTTGTTTGACCAGTTGCCGGGAGCGGCGCAACAACACGCCGCCAGCCTCCGTGAGCACGGCTTTGCGCCCATCGATGCGCAGCAGTGGCACGCCGAGCTGGTCCTGCATGCGGGCCACGGTGTAACTGACTGACGATTGCGAGCGGTGCAGCACTTCGGCGGCCTGTGCAAAGCCGCCATGGTCGACCACCGCTTGCAAGGTGCGCCATTGGTCAAGGGTCACGCGGGGCGCTTTCACGATGAGTACCTCTGAGAATGAATAGATGACTGCGCTGGTAGCCACGTTGGGCCAAGGCACGTGGGCCTGATGTTCGCACCGGCACAACGATTAATAAACAACTTTATAGATAGGTTGTAGCAGGTATTTGCGCTTTTTCATCGAAGCTGTGGCCTTTAACCTTCACTCCATCGCCTTACAGCATTTAGAGATGGAGCCTACCTATCATGTCCCGTGTTCTGATCATCGAAAGCAGTGCCCGCCAGCAGGATTCCTTTTCCCGTCAACTGACCCGGCAGTTCATCAGCCAATGGCAAGCGGCGCATCCAGCTGACCTGATCACGGTCCGCGATGTGGCGCGTAACCCGGTTCCGCACCTGGATGCCAACCTGTTGGGTGGCTGGATGAAGCCTGAAGCGCAACGCAGCGAGGCGGAACAGGCATCGTTGCAGCGCTCCAACGAACTGACCGATGAATTGCTGGCCGCCGACGTGCTGGTCATGGCCGCACCGATGTACAACTTCGCCATTCCCAGCACCCTCAAAGCCTGGTTGGATCACGTGTTGCGGGCGGGTGTGACGTTCAAATACACCGACACCGGGCCGCAAGGGCTGCTAACCGGCAAAAAAGCATACGTGTTGACGGCACGGGGCGGCCTATACGCGGGTAGCACCACGGACCACCAAGAACCCTACCTGCGTCAGGTGATGGCGTTTATCGGGATCCACGATGTGGCCTTTATCCACGCAGAGGGTATGAATTTGGGTGGTGACTTCCAGGAAAAAGGATTGAACCAAGCCAGATCCCGGATTTCAGAGATTGCATGACGCCTTAATCGGCAGGTAATCGCCAGCGGGCTTAATCGCTTCATTGCTCCTTCAAGCATGCGGTTCGCGCATCGAACCTCCCTTTGCACTTTGCTTCTGAGTGCTCCAGCCCGATCAGCTTTTTAGCTGTATCGGGTTTTTTTTGCCCGGGATTTCGCTGCCGGTGGAAAACCGCTAAGGTCGCCCTCATTCCGTTGGGCGGCAGGCGAAAAGTAATGGGCTATTTATTGATTGTTACGCTGATACAGGCGTTTTCCTTCAGCCTGATTGGCGAGTATCTGGCGGGGCATGTCGACAGTTACTTTGCAGTGCTGGTACGGGTGGTGCTGGCGGGGCTGGTGTTTATCCCCTTAACCCGCTGGCGCGCGGTTGAGCCGGGCTTTATGCGCGGCATGCTGTTGATCGGCGCGTTGCAGTTCGGCATCACCTATGTCTGCCTGTATTTGAGTTTTCGCGTCCTGACCGTGCCGGAAGTGTTGCTGTTTACCATTTTGACGCCGTTGCACGTGACGCTGATTGAAGACGCGCTCAATCGCCGCTTCAACCCGTGGGCGCTGGTGGCGGCACTGGTGGCCGTGAGCGGTGCGGCGGTCATTCGTTTTGACAGCATCAGCCCGGACTTTTTCAAAGGCTTCCTGCTGCTGCAACTGGCCAACTTTACTTACGCCGCCGGGCAGGTGATGTACAAGCATTTGGTGGCGCGTTACCCCAGCGATTTGCCGCACTACCGGCGTTTCGGTTATTTCTACCTGGGCGCACTGGCCGTGGTGTTGCCAGCTTTCCTGCTGTTCGGCAAGGCCCACTTTCTGCCCGACGCGCGGTTGCAGTGGGGTGTGCTGCTGTTTCTGGGCTTGGTATCCACCGCGCTGGGCATGTACTGGTGGAACAAGGGCGCTTGCCTGGTCAGCGGGGGCACGCTGGCGGTGATGAACAATCTGCATGTGCCGGTGGGCTTGTTGCTCAACCTGTTGATCTGGAATCAGCACGAGCCGCTGGGGCGGCTGTTTTTGGGTGGATTAGTGATACTCGTCGCCGTGTGGATCAGTCGCCTCGACCGCAGGCCAGTGAGCAGCTAAGGTCACGGTGACTATCCAGCATCCAGAGGAGAGCAGGGATGACCGTCAGAGTGTTGATATTGCCCGGGCTACTTGATTCAGGCCCCGATCATTGGCAATCCCATTGGGAACAGCGTTTCAGCGGCTTGAAGCGCGTTAAACAGACCGACTGGCAGACGCCATCCTGTGACGACTGGGTGCAGCGGTTGCATGAAAAGGTCACCGCCAGCCCGCGCCCGGTGGCGCTGGTGGCCCACAGCCTGGCCTGTACCCTGATTGCCCGCTGGGCACACGAACACCCGGAGGCGGCCAAGCAGGTGAGAGGCGCGTTGCTGGTGGCGCCCAGCGATACCGAAGCGGACAGTTACCCGTCAGGCACCCGGGGGTTTACCCCCATGCCCCTGAACAAGCTGCCGTTTGAGTCCATCACCGTTGCCAGCACGGACGATCCTTTTGTTGCGCTTGAACGGGCACAGGCCTTTAGCGAGGCGTGGGGCAGCAAAAGGTTGGAGACATTGGACAATGCGGGGCATATCAATGCCGACAGTGGCCTGGGGTATTGGCCGCAAGGGGTGGGGTTATTGTTTGAGTTGACGGGCGATCCGCAATTCAAAACGGCAGCCGGGCACTGACAGTCCCCGCCGTGCAGGAGCACCCGCTGGCAGCTCCTGCACGCCCGCACAAGGCGATCAGTCGTCGGCGTTGGCCGCTTCAGCCACCACTAGGGGCGTTTTGAGCTTGTTCAGCAGCCCGTTGCGCAAGTCATTGCCGCTCGGTTGCTGATACACGCTGAGGCCGAACTCCGGCATCACCGACAGCAAATAGTCAAAAATATCGCCCTGGATTTGCTCGTATTCGTCCCACACCGTGGTGCGGGTGAAGCAGTACACTTCCAACGGCACGCCCTGAGCGGTGGTCTGCATCTGGCGCACCATGCAGGTCATGTTCGGCTGAATCTCGGCATGGCTTTTCAGGTAAGCCAGGGCGTAGGCGCGGAACGTACCGATGTTGGTCATGCGTCGACGGTTGGCTGACAGCTCGGCGACGTTGCCCTGGGCCTCGTTCCAGCTCTTGAGTTCGGCTTTTTTACGCGTCAGGTAGTCGCGCAACAAACGCACTTGCTCCAGCCGCTGCTCTTGTTCATCGGTGAGAAAACCGATTTCGGCTGCATCGATAAACAGGCTGCGTTTGATCCGGCGCCCACCGGACTGCTGCATGCCGCGCCAGTTTTTAAACGACTCGGACATCAGGCGCCAGGTCGGAATCGAGACGATGGTTTTGTCGAAGTTCTGCACCTTGACCGTGTGCAGGGTGATGTCGATGACATCGCCGTCGGCACCCACTTGCGGCATTTCGATCCAGTCGCCCACGCGCAGCAGGTCGTTACTGGTCAACTGCACACTGGCGACAAACGACAGCAGGGTGTCTTTATAGACCAGCAAAATGACCGCAGACATCGCCCCCAGGCCCGAGAGCAGCAGCATTGGCGAGCGGTCGATCAGGGTGGCGACGATGATGATTGCCGAAAACACATACAGCAGCATTTTGGTCAGCTGCACATAGCCCTTGATCGGGCGGGTCTTGGCGTAGTTGGTGCGCGAGTAAATATCGAGCATCGCGTCCAGCAGTGCGCTGATGACCCGCGTCAGGACGAAAATGGTAATGGCCAGCGCCAGGTTGCCGAGAAAGTGGCGACCGTTGTCGCTCATGTCCGGCACCAGATTGCGCCCGAACTGCACCATCAGCGATGGCGTCAGTTGTGCCAGTCGGTGGAACACCTTGTGTTCGCGCAAGTCGTTGATCCAGTGCAGCGCCGGTTGGCGAGCGAGGATCTTGGTCACGCGCAAAATGAGGATGCGTGCAATGTGGCCGGCGATCAGCGCGATGCTCACCAGTACGATCAGGCCGAGCAGTGCCGACAGCCAGGGATGATCGTCAAGGTTGGCCCAAAGGGTCTGGAACTGAACCCAGAGTTGTTGAATATCCATAAGCGAAAACGTTACCCCAAAAGTAAATGGCTCATGGATTAGAGCATTTACCGGCGCTTTATGGGCTGACGTGGGACTAAAGACCCTAAAAAAGCAGTTGTTTCACACCGTTGGTGCAAAGAAACTCGGCCTGAGCGCTCGAAACCGTTACTCTATGCCGCTGATTTTTTGCATTTCTTCGAGGTAGCACCCGTGTTTTCCGATTTCGCCCTGCACGAACGCCTGCTTAAAGCTGTGGCCGAGCTTAAATTTGTCGAGCCTACGCCTGTGCAAGCAGCGGCCATTCCGCTCGCGCTCGAAGGGCGTGACCTGCGGGTAACAGCTCAGACCGGGAGTGGCAAGACCGCCGCTTTCGTCCTGCCGATCCTGAACCGCCTGATCGGCCCGGCCAAAATCCGCGTCAGCATCAAAGCCCTGATCCTGCTGCCGACCCGCGAGCTGGCACAGCAAACGCTGAAAGAAGTGGAGCGTTTTTCGCAGTTCACGTTCATCAAATCCGGCCTGATCACCGGGGGTGAAGACTTCAAGGTTCAGGCGGCCATGTTGCGCAAGGTGCCGGATATCCTGATCGGTACGCCGGGTCGTCTGCTGGAGCAACTGAACGCGGGCAATCTGGACCTCAAGGAAGTTGAAGTGCTGGTGCTCGACGAAGCCGACCGCATGCTCGACATGGGGTTCTCCGAAGACGTCCAGCGTCTGGTGGACGAATGCCCTAACCGCCAGCAGACCATGCTGTTCTCGGCCACCACCGGTGGTTCGGGCCTGCGTGACATGATTGGCAAGGTGCTGACCAACCCCGAGCACTTGCAGCTCAACCAGGTCAGCCAGTTGAACGCCACCACGCGTCAGCAGATCATCACCGCCGACCACAACCAGCATAAAGAGCAGATCGTTAACTGGTTGCTGGCGAACGAGACGTATCAGAAGGCCATAGTTTTCACCAATACCCGTGCCATGGCCGACCGTATCTACGGCCGTCTGGTGGCGCAGGAGTACAAGGCGTTTGTCTTGCACGGTGAGAAAGACCAGAAAGACCGCAAGCTGGCCATTGACCGCCTCAAGCAGGGCGGCGTGAAGATCCTGGTGGCGACCGATGTGGCAGCCCGTGGTCTGGACGTTGAAGGCCTGGACCTGGTGATCAACTTCGACATGCCGCGCAGCGGCGACGAATACGTGCACCGTATCGGCCGTACCGGCCGTGCAGGTAACGATGGCCTGGCGATCTCGCTGATCTGCCACGGTGACTGGAACCTGATGTCCAGCATCGAACGCTACCTGAAGCAAACCTTTGAGCGTCGCACCATCAAGGAAGTCAAAGGCACGTACGGCGGACCGAAAAAGGTTAAGGCCTCGGGCAAAGCGGTCGGCGTGAAAAAGAAAAAGACCGACGCCAAAGGCGACAAGAAGAAATCAGGCGCCAAGGCGCCTACCAAGCGCAAGATCGCCAATCGCCCGAAGACCGACGCCCTGTCGCTGGTCAGCAAGGACGGTATGGCGCCGCTCAAGCGTCGCAAGCCAGAAGCGCCGGCAGCGGAATAATCCGCCCCGCAAGCGCTGTCAAAAAAACCCGGCCCAGGCCGGGTTTTTTTGCGCCTGTAAAACTGCGTCTGAACGTCTGTGGGGTTTGTCAGTCACTACTCATGAAGGATCTTTTATCCCACCGTACGGAGAGTGAAGCTGATGACCACTTATAACTGGACACTGATTGAGCGTCTTCTGCATGAAGTGCAAAACGGTGCTGGCGAGCCGTTCGCGCCGCGTCAGTATGCAGAGGATTACGCTGTTGAAATGGCTAATGAAGCCCAAAAACTAGGCAGTCTCGATGATTTGAAGAAATTGGCCTCGGATTATGAAGCCTTGTTGTTGAAGCAGGGCTACATCGAGCCGCGTCCCGAAGACGAAGGCGGCACGGGTGAAAATTTTGTCCTGACGGAACGTGGATCTCGCCTGCTATGCATGATCGACAGCTCAAATCCGGGCAGCGAGCACCCGATACAGGTGTTGAATGAGCAAGTGGATCCCCTTGATCCCGAGACCTTCGATAGCGTCGCCGCCAAGCCCCAAATTGCTTGAGTCACCTTGCGTTTAATGCGGGTTCAGTAAAACGCGCGCTCGGCCTTGAGGGTGACCAGTCCGTCACATTGCGCGTTTTGCCCCGAATAGGCCGAGCATTGCGTGCCGTCCAGGTTGGAGTCGCTGTAGATCAGGTTGAGGTCGATGCCCATAAAGGGGCGTGAGAACTTGATGGACCAGTCATTGAAGGCGCGCACGCTGCCGCCCTCGACAATCGATACCGGGGTGCCGAGCTGGTGGGTGGTGTATTTCATGCTCACGCCAATGCCGAAGGGCTGATTGACGCCCAGGTCGGCAAACAGGGTGGTGTCCTGTCGATCCGGGTCATTGCTGAAGGCCGCGCCGAAGCGAGTGCCCAGCATGGTCAGCCCGGCATAGAACTGCTGGCTGTCGAGGGGGCTGAGTGCGGGGTAGCTGTAGTGAATCATCCCCAGTTCATAGCTCAGGGTCTGATCGAACGGGTGCTTGTAGCCCATGTAAGTGTCGACTTCGAGGTTGGTGCCGGGCTTGATGCCCATGGTCGGCGCCCATTGGCCGACGTACCAGCCGCTGTCGTGGGTCAGGTCCAGGCCGCCGTGGAAGGTGGAACCGGCACTGGTGGGTTTGACCAGGCCCTGTGCCATGCTGCGGCTGGGTTGAGTGGCCAGTTTGAGGTCGAAATCCCCTAGCTCGCGGGAGAAAACGTGTGCATCAACTAACGTACTGGTCAACAGGATGCTGGCCAGTAGGAATGCCCGGGTGAGCATGGGTCCCTCCTGTATGGGCTCAGAGGCTTGATCTAGAGGCCTTAGAGGATACGGGTACGCGTCGGCCACAGGGTGCCGTTGGTCGATTTTTCGAAGATGGGGCGAAGCAGGGGAGAATGGCTCGGTAGTCCTAGCGCTTTGTGGGCAAAGCGCAAGAGGACCAGGTCATGCGAGGGGTATTACTTTTTGCCGAGCGTGATCTGCTTGGACGGGCCGAACGTTTGACCGCTGACGCCTTTATCAATTTGCTGAATTTCGCCACCGGACTTCAGGAAGGCGGCAATTTGTGCATTGATAGAATCACTGGTTTCAACAGCAGGAGCTGGCTTTGCTTTGCTGGCGGATGCTTTTACACGCATGGCGGCTATTGACCTGTAGAAAATAACTTGGCCAGCGATAATACCTGAAAGGCTTGACAATTGCTTGTTAAATATCGGCGTAAAATAATTATCAGCGCCGCTGATAATTATCGCGAACGGCTTATTAACCCGCTAACTCGCTGTTTTAATTCATAACAGTCGGGCATTTTTTAGCCTTGGGTTGCCACCGTGGAGTGGCTGCGCACTGACGAGCGGCAGCCGGAAATACCCGCACATGCCGCTAAATCAGGCGTGGCGCAGATTTTTTCAGGCCTGGACGGTGCCGCTTCGGTGTGCCCGCCCAAACTCGGGTAGAATGCCGCCCACGTAATGAGGGTATTGGACATGGCTTTAATCGGTCGCTACAACAGTTTGCAAGTGGTTAAACACACTCACTTTGGTTTGTATCTCGATGGCGGGGCTGACGGGGAAATCCTGTTACCCAATCGTTATATTCCCAAAGATATTCCCAGTGAAGATGAAGATTGGCTCAACGTATTTGTTTATTTAGACAGCGATGACAAGTTAATTGCCACCACTGAAAAACCAAAAGTTCAGGTGGGTGAATTCGCCAGTCTTAAAGTGGTGGAAGTTAATAGCATCGGCGTTTTCCTGGATTGGGGCTTGCCCAAGGATTTGCTGCTGCCGTATTCGGAAGAAAAACGCCAGATGAAGGCGGGCGAATACGTGGTGGTGCATGTCTATCTGGACAAACACACCCGGCGTATTACGGCCACTGCGCGTCTGGATCGCTACCTGGATAAAACCCCTGCCAACTATCAGGTGGGTCAGGAAGTCGACTTGCTGGTGGCTGAAGCCACTGACATGGGTTTCAAGGCAGTGATCAACAACAAGCACTGGGGCTTGATTCACAAGAATGAAATCTTCAAGTTCATGCGTGCAGGCAAGCAAGAGAAAGGCTTCATCAAAGAGATTCGCGCCGATGGCAAGATCAGCCTCAGCTTGCAGCCCGTCGGTCAAGAAGCCGCCAGCAGCCTGAATTCCAAGATCCTCGGCAAGTTGCGTGAACATGATGGCGTGCTCCCGGTGAGCGACAAGAGTGCCCCCGAGTTGATCAGCAGCCTGTTTGGTGTGAGCAAGGGCAACTTCAAGAAAGCCATCGGTTCGTTGTACAAGGAAGGCAAGATTACGATCCACCCGGACCGTATCGAATTGATCTGATCCACCTGCCAAGAGGGCTGTCGAGATGAGGAAAAGTGTGTGGGCGTACAGCGGCGTATTACTGGCTTTTCTGATTCTCGACGGCCTTTGGTTGGGTGTGCTCATGAGCTCCACCTATAAAGAGCTGTTCGGCCCCCTGATGCTGGCATCTCCTAATTGGGGGCCGGCAGCCGTGTTTTACTTGTTGTATGTGGCGGGCGTGGTGTTTTTTGTCGTGCGCCCGGCGCTGGCCCAGGGCAGTGCGCGCAGGGCGGCGGTCACCGGCGCGTTTTTCGGGTTGATCGCCTACGGCACCTATGACATGACCAACTGGGCCACCCTCAATGGCTGGTCGGCGCAGTTGGCGTTGATGGACATGGCCTGGGGGACGCTGTTGACCTGCCTGGCCTCACTTTCAGGTTATTGGACTGCCCGCAAAATGGCCGCGTGATGCACACGTGGTGGCCCGATGCGTTTGTTGATGGATCCAGGGTGTTGATATGAGTGTTTCGCGGCGGCCTACGGATTCGTTTGCCTTGCAAGTGATGCTGGGCCTTTGTTTGATCTGGGGCGTGCAGCAAGTGGTCATCAAAATGGCCGCTCCCGATATTGCGCCCGTGATGCAGGCGGCCGCCCGCTCGGGCATTGCGGCATTGCTGGTGGGTGTGCTGATCTGCTGCAAAGGCGGCTGGAGCCAGGTGCCTTCCACGTGGCGCGCCGGTTTGCTGGCCGGCAGCTTGTTCGGTCTGGAGTTTTTCTTCATTGCCGAAGGTCTGCAATTGACCAGCGCTGCGCATATGTCGGTCTTCCTTTACACCGCCCCTATCTTTACTGCCCTGGGTGTCAACTGGCTGTTGCCCAGTGAGCGCTTGCGCCCGTTGCAGTGGCTGGGGATCTTCCTCGCGTTCCTCGGCATCGTGTTTGCTTTCGCGGGCGGCGTGTCGTTGGCCGACATGGACCGCAACATGCTGCTGGGCGATGCCTGCGGGATTTTGGCCGGCATGGCCTGGGGTGCGACGACGGTGGTGGTGCGGGGCTCGCGACTGTCTGAAGCACCGGTCACCCTGACGCTGTTTTACCAATTGATGGTCGGCTTTGTCGGGTTGTTGGTGATCGCGGCAGCCAGTGGCCAGATCAGCCACGTCAGCCTCAGCACCGTGGCGGTGGCCAGTGTGCTGTTTCAAGGGCTGGTGGTGTCGTTTTTCAGCTATTTGGTGTGGTTCTGGATGCTCAAACGTTATCTGGCGTCCAACCTGGCGGTGTTCTCGTTCATGACCCCACTGTTTGGCGTGACCTTTGGCGTGCTGGTGCTCGACGAACCGCTGAGTTTCAATTTTGTCGTGGGTGCCATTCTGGTGCTGTTCGGTATCACATTCGTCAGTGCTGAGCAGTGGTTGCGTCGGCGTCTGCGCACGCTGCTGGGCCATTGACCGATGGCATCGCCGGCTGCGGAGTCGGTGGCTGCAACATGGCGTAATGCCTTCAGTGCAACTTGCTGCCCCTGCATGAGTCAGAGTGGGGCGAGATTAGCCTAAAGTTCATTGACTTCGGGCAAGCATTGCGTAGGACTTAGGACTATTATCTGTACGAAGCGACCAAAGATTGAAGGTCGCCGTTGTCACCCCAAGGGGGATCTATGAAAGACAAACTGCAAAGCTGGCTCCATGACGTGGGCGTAGCGCTCGGCCTGATTGAGCCGCCGCTGCAACCGGTGCCGATTCCTGTCGACGAACCGCGTCGCCGCCCGCAACGCCGCCGCTAAGCTCACGCCTGCGCTCGACGCAGGGGTTGGCTGTCTTGAAAAACGGGAGCGACCTCCGTTGTCGCACCCGCTGCCGTTGGTATTGAGCCAAACACATTCGTCACCTTGCTTCGGATACCGGGGGCAGGGCGACCGTAGGCTGACCCGTACGAATTCCACCCCGATAACGACCAGGCCGTAGCCGATCGGCGTATTGGCATGCAGGCCCTCCTTGTAATAAACACCCGCGCTGTAATAAAACCCAGGCTCATGTGGCTGATGGCGCATGCACCGCTGGCCTGTTTCCTGTAAAAAGCGCCGAGTAACGGCGCCCGCGATTCACCCGATCCACGATCTGCTGAATGCACAGCGCTATCCATCCTGAAGAGTTTTTGCCCCATGTCCCGAGCCCAATGCCCTCGTTGCTTGCGCCCCCAATCCCACTGTCTGTGCGAACTGATCCCACAGCTGGACAGCCGCACTCGGGTCTTGCTGTTGCAGCACCCGAGCGAAGTCAACCATGCCCTCAACACGGCACGCCTGGCCGCGCTGGGGCTGAAAAACGCCGAGCTGCGGGTCGGTGAAACATTTGACGATCTGGACGTGCTGCTCAACCCGCCGGGTTATCAGGCGCGGCTGTTATTCCCGGGGGACGATGCGCAGTTGATCGAAACGCCATCGTCTTCAGAGGACAGTCAGCCGTGGTTACTGGTGGTGCCGGACGGCACGTGGCGCAAAGCGCGCAAGCTGCTGCACCTCAACCCGCTGTTGGCGCAACTGCCGCGGGTGACGCTGGCGCCAGGGGCTGTGTCGCGGTATCGCTTGCGCAAGGCACCGGGGCCAGGGGCGCTGTCCACGCTGGAAGCCATTGTGCAAACCCTGGACATTCTTGAAGCTCCCCACTCTTTCACACCCCTGCTGCGCCCGTTTGAAGCCTTGATCGAGGGGCAGATTGCCGCCATGGGCCACGACACCTTCCAGCGTAACCATGGGCAGACTTAATCAGGTGCGGTCGAGGGCGAGGGCGTGTCAGGGCTTTTCGAGGGTTTTTTGCCGCAGGATATAAAGGCTGACCAGCACGGCGCTGAGCAGCATGAAGCCGCGCGCCCAAGGGAGCGGCACCAGGTAGCACGACACGCCAATGCTCAACCACATCAAACCGATGGCATAGACTTTGCCTTTGAGCGGGATACCGTTGCCGTCCAGGTAATCGCGTATCCACGGGCCCAGTCGCGGATGATCCACCAGCCACTGATAAAAGCGCGGGGAGCTGCGGGCGAAACAGGCGGCGGCCAATAGCAGAAACGGCGTGGTGGGTAAAACGGGGAGGAAAATACCGATAACCCCCAGCGCTACACTCAGCCAGCCGATGGCGAACAGTGTGTAGCGCAGCAACCGGGGCCGGTTGCCGGGTAAGGGGTTAGTCACTGATCTCTCAGTGATGGCGAGGCTTGAGAATCGCCGGTTTTTCGTCAGGTGCCTGGCACAACAGGTACAGGGCGGTCAGCGCTTCGGGGATCTGAACGATCATGTCGTCCATCAGGTTAGCGTCCTTGGCGATGTCTTCGAACTCCGGTTGCTCGTCGAACAGGCCCGAACCCACCATGATCGGCAGCAGCATTTCGCTGACTTCATCTTCAGCGGTTTCAAACCAGGCTTCTTCACGCATGAAGACGCCTTCCATGAAGCCGATGCACCAGCCGCGCAGCTCGGAATCGTCCGGATCATCGCCCAGGTCAAGGTCGCAGGGCAGCTCGAACTCTTCGTCCGACGCCAGTTGGCGGGCGATGTGAGCCTTGAGCAGAACCAGTGTGGTTTCGATTTCTTCGCGCTGGGCATCGTCTTTGTACTGCGGCGACTCGGAGAAAACGGCGTCGATCCACTCGCGCTGCGGGACTTCCTCGGCGCAAATGGAGAGGGCGGTCAGAAAGCCGTGGGTGGCCACGTAGTCCAGCGCCTCGTCATGCAGATCGTCAGCGTCGAGGAAGACTTGCAGGCGGGTTAGTTGCTCAGCGAAGGACATTAGGACTACCTAGAAAATATACGATGCCGAATTCTAGGCTTTCTTGAGCCCGCAGGCCAGCCGCAGGGCGCATTTGCCATCACTTCCCGGTGATCGGTCATGCAATCACAAGGCCCTGCGCAGTAGAGCGCTCGGGTATACTGCCGCGTTTTGTGATGCCCTGCGCTGGATGCAGTGCGTCCCGCGCTGTGTGCCCGGGCCCTTGAACAGGCCCGAGGCCGCGCCGGACGCCCCGCGTGCGCAGGGGTGTTTCAGCGATTTCTGGAGTTTCTATGCTCGAACAGGCTCAACGCGTACTCAAAGACATCTTCGGCTACGACAGTTTCCGTGGCCGTCAGGGTGACATCATTGAGCGCGTGGCCAGTGGCGGCGACGCGTTGGTGCTGATGCCCACCGGCGGCGGCAAATCCTTGTGCTTCCAGGTCCCGGCCTTGTTGCGTGATGGTTTGGCGGTGGTGGTGTCACCCTTGATCGCCCTGATGGACGATCAGGTTGCCACCCTTGAAGAACTCGGTGTGGCAGCCGCGTCACTGAACTCGACGCTGAGCGCCGAGCAGCAGCGTGACTTGGCCAACCGCATCAAGCGTGGCGAAGTGAAAATGCTCTACCTGGCGCCCGAACGCCTGGTGCAGCCGCGCATGATGGCGTTTTTGCAGAGCCTTGATATCGCGCTGTTCGCCATCGACGAAGCCCATTGCGTGTCCCAGTGGGGCCATGACTTCCGCCCGGAATACCTGCAATTGGGCCAGTTGGCCGAGATGTTTCCCCAGGTGCCGCGCATCGCCCTGACCGCCACCGCCGACAAGCGTACCCGTGAAGAAATCGTCACCCGCCTGCACCTGCAAAACGCCGAGCGGTTTCTGTCGAGTTTTGACCGCCCGAACATCTTTTACCGCATCGTGCCCAAAGAGCAGCCGCGCAAGCAGTTGCTGGCATTTCTCTCCGAGCGGCGCAGTGATGCGGGCATTGTGTATTGCCTGTCGCGCAAAAAAGTGGATGAAGTCGCTCAGTTTCTCTGTGATCAGGGCTTCCCGGCACTGCCTTATCACGCCGGATTGCCCAGCGAAACCCGTGCATCGAACCAGAAGCGCTTTCTGAACGAGGAAGGGCTGATCATGGTGGCGACCATCGCGTTCGGCATGGGCATCGACAAATCCAACGTACGTTTTGTCGCGCACCTGGATTTACCCAAGTCCCTTGAGGCGTATTACCAGGAAACCGGCCGCGCCGGTCGTGACGGTTTGCCGGCCGATGCATGGATGGCTTATGGCCTGCAAGACGTGGTGATGCTCAAGCAAATGCTGCAAAACTCCGAGGGCGACGAGCGCCACAAGCGTCTTGAGCATCACAAGCTCGATGCCATGCTCGCCCTGTGTGAAGAAACCCGCTGCCGCCGTCAGACCCTGCTGGCTTACTTCGATGAAGACATGCCGCAACCTTGCGGGCATTGCGACAACTGTGTCGATGGCGTGCAAACCTGGGACGCCACCGAACCGGCGCGGCAGGCGTTGTCAGCGATCTATCGCACGGGGCAGCGTTACGGCACCGGTCATTTGATCGACGTGTTGCTGGGTCGTGACAATGAAAAGGTTCGCAGTTTCGGCCATCAGCATTTGTCGGTATTCGGCGTCGGCAAAGATCGCTCTGAAGGCGAGTGGCGCACCTTGTTCCGACAGCTGGTGGCCCGTGGTCTGGCTGACATTGATATCGAGGGCTACGGCGGGTTGCGCCTGAGCGACAGCTGCCGGCCGTTGCTGCGCGGGGAAGTGACCCTTGAACTGCGCCGCGAACTCAAGCCGCAAACCACGGTGCGCAGCAGTTCTGCCAGCCCGGCCAGCCAGCTGGTGCGTGGCGAAGAGCGCGAACAATGGGAAGCACTGCGGGCCTTGCGCCGCAAGCTGGCCGAAGAACACGGCGTGCCGCCTTACGTCATCTTCCCCGACTCAACCTTGCTGGAAATGCTGCGCAGCCAGCCCACCTCGTTGTCCGACATGGCCAAGGTCAGCGGCATTGGTGCGCGTAAGCTGGAGCGTTACGGCGAGGCGTTCCTTGAGGTGCTGGGCGGTCAGGCCGAAACGCCGAAAGTGGTGGCCGATATTCGCCACGAGCTGATTAGTCTGGCGCGCGCAGGCATGACGCCGATGCAGATCGCCGGTCAGTTGCAGTGTTCTGAAAAGAATGTTTACACAATGCTGGCCGAAGCCATTGGCCGTCAGGAACTCTCGCTTGAGCAGGCGCTGGACCTGCCAGAAGCGCTCATGGAAGAAGTCCAGGACGCGTTCCTCGACGGTGAAGGTGAGCTGCCGAGCGTGGCCAGCATCGCTGAGCAATTCAAAGGCCGCGTGCCGGAAGGTGTGCTGTATTGCGTGCGCGCTGCCTTGCAATCGGAGTTTGAAATTTAAATCAAATTGCGATAGGTAACGTTTCAGTGACTTCAGGGTCTTGCCTATTGACAAGCTCCATGCTTAGCTGGCTAACAATTAGTTTCACTCTATTTCAGTCTAATCATTGAGTTTTTTATGCCTTTAACCGATCAACACCGTTTCGGTATGCAACTGGCCCAAATGTCTCGCGGTTGGCGTGCCGAATTGGATCGGCGCCTCGCGGGTCTGGGGTTGTCGCAGGCGCGCTGGCTGGTGCTGTTGCACCTGGCCCGTTTTGAAGGAGCGCCCACTCAGCGTGAATTGGCGCAAAGCGTTGGCGTCGAAGGGCCAACACTGGCGCGTTTGCTTGACAGTCTTGAAGCCCAAGGCCTGGTGCAGCGCCATGCGGTGATGGAAGACCGGCGGGCGAAAAAAATCGTTTTGAGTGAAACCGCACGGCCGTTGATCGGCCAGATTGAGGCCATTGCTTCGGCCCTGCGCCAGGAGTTGTTCGTCGGCATTACCGAAGAAGAACAACGCATCTGCATGCGGGTGCATAAGCGCATCCTCGACAACCTCGAGAAAAACTGAGTAGCTGCCTTCCCTGCGGGGGCTGGCACCGTCTGCGCCAGCCCCCGCAATACAGACCTTAGAACGTCTGCCCCAGATTCAGATACAGCGCCTTCTGATCATCATCGTTAAAGCCATAGCTGAAGTTGAGCGGGCCGAGCGGTGTGTCGAACCCGATAAAAACGCTGGCTGCATTGATGTAACCGCTGTCGAATTCATTGTCGTTGTTCCAGGCGCGCCCGCGCTCCAGCGAGGCCCCCGCGTACAACGGGAAATCAAACGGCAAGTACGAGCGCGGCGTCAGCCGGCGGTAGTACACGGCGCGCATCAGGCTGATGTTTTGCCCCGAGAGGGCGTCCTGACGAAACCCTGACAGTTGCCGTGCGCCGCCCAGCAGGAAGCTGGAAGTCACCACTTCAGCCTTGTCCAGCGTGCGGCCGTAGCGGCCACCCAGAATCCAGGTGTTGGGCCCGGCACTCAGCGCTTTGTCCAGATGGAATTCCCACTGGCGGTAACGATCGTCCGAGCCCAGCGCCGGGTCGAACTGACGCACGCTCAGGCCAATGTCTTCGCCTTCATGGGGGAAGTACACGTTATCCAGGGAGTCAAATGAGTACTTAATGTCATAGAAGCCTTCGTTGAAGCTGGTGCTCGGCAGGTCGCGTTCGCCAATTCTTACGTCCGCTTTACCCCACGCCTCACCAACGCCCAGACGGATCTCACCGCTGTTGCCGATTTGACGTCCCAAATTCAGGCCAAAACCGTAGCGCTCCAGTCGGTATTCGGCGATCGGGTCGTTGTCCAGAATGGCTTCGACGTTCTGTGACTGTGCATGCAGGTAGGGGGCGACAAAGTACCGCGAGCCGGCGTCCAGCGGTTGGTAGAACTCGCTGTAGAGCTCTTGCTGATCGCCGATTTGCACCCGGGTCAGCCATTCGGCGCCCAAGGTGTTGATGCCGTTTACCCGGTAACTGGCGCCGATGTTGAAGGCGCTGTCGCCGCGCATGTCGTCGGACAGGTTAAGCCCCAACCGCAGGTAGTCAGTGCCGCTGCGTTTGCCGCGTGCGCTGATGACCAGGGTTCGCTCTTTGCCCTTGTGCACCACGCGGTACTGCACTTGTTCGAAGTAATCCAGCCCGTACAACGTGCCCATGTCCCGTTGCAAACGGCCCAGATCCAGCGGCTCACCCACAGGTTGGCGGATGTAGTAGCGAATCACCGAGTCGCCAATTTTCGAATCGTTTTCGATCTTGATGGCGGTGATGACCGGGGTGCGCTCTTCAGGGGCACGCGCCGCATTGAGCTGGGCATCGGAAGGTTGGCGCAAACCGCTCATGCGGTTGGCCAGAACCTGGGTGGCGCGGTAGCCGGCGTCGATGATTTCCTGCGAGCGGCCAAAGTCCGTCACGCCATAACTGGCCAGCGCGGGCTGGATCAGGATGTCGTTCGGGGTCAAGGAGGCCAGTTGCACTTCGGAGTTGCTGCGGGTCATCAGCGTGATGGATTGATTGAGGATGTCGAATACCGTGTTCAGTTGCTTGCGGCCGCGCAATGGCGTGCCGATGTCGACCACGATCACAAGGTCAACCCCCATTTCGCGGGCGACATCCACCGGGATGTTGTCGACCATGCCTCCGTCCACCAGCAGTTGCCCGTTGATCTCGACCGGGGCGAACACGGCCGGGATCGACATGCTGGCGCGGATCACTTGCGGAAGATGGCCTTTGCGAAATACCACTTTCTCGCCGTTGACGATGTCAGTGGCGACGGCGCGAAACGGGATCGGCAGCTTGTCGAAATCGCGCACATCACTGCTATGTGCCAGCAGGCTTTCAAGCAGCAATGACAGGTTTTGCCCCTGAATCACACCGAGCGGCAGGCCCAGGCTGCCATCGTCACGGAAACTCAGTTTTTGCTTGACCAGAAAGTCGCGGTCATCCTGTTTGCGCCGGAATGGCACGTCCTCGCGCGCCGGTGCATCGGACAGGGCCTCTTGCCAGTCGATGCCCAGGGCGAGCTTTTCCAGCTCTTCAATCTTGTAACCCGAGGCATAGAGCCCGCCGATCACAGCGCCCATGCTGGTGCCGGCGATGGCATCAATGTGGATACCTTGCTCCTCCAGCGCCTTGAGCACGCCGACGTGGGCCAGGCCGCGTGCGGCGCCGCCCGAGAGCACGAGCCCGATTTTCGGCTGCGTTTTTTCGGCGGCAAACAGCATCAGTGGGCACAGGCAAAGCAGTAAACAACAGAGCAGGCGGCGCATCGTGAATCTCTGGGCAAGCGACAAAGGCGGCTATTATAGCGGCGCCTTTCTTTCCACGAGCTTTCGAAATCATGTCAGTCAACAAGCCGTACATTGTCATCACCTATTGCACCCAATGCCAATGGCTGCTGCGCGCCGCGTGGCTGGCCCAGGAGCTGCTCAGCACCTTTGCAGACGATCTGGGGCGTGTGGCGCTGGAACCCGGCACGGGTGGGGTATTTCGCATCACCTGTGACGGCGTGCAGATCTGGGAGCGCAAAGCCGACGGGGGCTTCCCGGAGGCCAAGGTGCTCAAGCAGCGGGTGCGGGACCAGATTGACCCGCAACGCGACCTGGGGCACAACGACCGGGTTCAGTGAGCGGCGTCGAGTTTTACCGTGGCCGGGGCAGGGCTGCTGGCCAGGCGGCTGGACACCACAATCGCGATGATGATCAGCGCACCGCCCAGCAACATGCGCAGGGTCGGGGTTTCGTGGAACAACAGCCACGCCAGCGTGATGCCATACACCGGCTCTAACGCGAACACCACCGCGGCTGTGCGGGCCTTGATCACCGCGAGGCTGGCCACGAACAGGCTGTGGGCGACGCCGGTGCACAGCACGCCGAGCAGCCCGATCCACAGCCAGTCGAGCGGGCGAACGCTGCTCAGTTGCGGGGCGGCAAACGGCAGCAGGCACAGGGCAACCACAGCGTTTTGCCACATGGCCGCTTGCACGGCGGGGACGCGACCGGCATTGGCGCGGTTGTTGAGGGACAACAATGAAAACGTCAGGCCGGAGGCGATGGCCCACAACAGGCCTTCTGTGGCCTGACTGGCCAGGTCAAAACTGGGGGTGACCAGAACTAGCCCGACGCTGACCAACATCACCAGCACCCCTTCGTTGAAGCGAATGCGCTCGCGAAAAATCAACCCTTCGAGCAACACGGTAAAGGCCGGAAAACTGGCAAAGCCCAGCGTGGCAATGGCAACCCCGGCCACTTTGACCGCGACAAAAAAACTCACCCAGTGTGCCGCCAGTAGCCCTCCGCTGATCAGCAGGCTGCGGGCGTCTTTGAGCGTCAGCGAATACCAGCGCGTACGTCTGGACAGGGCGGCAAAGCCGGCGAGGGCGATGACTGCAAAGCCGGCGCGTCCCAGCACAATCACAGCGGCCGAAGCCGCCGCGAGTTTGCCGAATACGCCGGTCAGGCCAAACATCAACGCGCCGATATGCAAGGCGCCCAGGGCAGTACGCGGAGTCATCACAGTCCTTGAGTGGTATGAGGCATGGCGTGCAGTCTAGAGCGTCGGGCGAGCCGTTGTCTGTCGCCAAACGGCGATCAATTGTCGTCAGGCTCGCGGCGCAATGCGCTGGGGGACGCGCCGAACTCGCGCAACATGGCAGCCGCAAAGGCGCTTTGTGAACCGTAACCGACGCGGCTGGCCACGTCACCCACTGCCAGCGAGGTCTGGCGCAACAGGTACAACGCTTGGCGCAGACGGCGCTGGCGTACATATTCCATGGGCGTTTGCCCGCATTCGCTGATAAAGCGACTGTGCAAGCGGGCGCAGGACAAATCTGCCACCTGCGCCAGATCCGCCACTTGTAACGGGTAAGCCGCATGCTGGTCGATGTAGGCATCAAGCCTGGCAAAAGGCAGGTGTGCACGGGGGCTCTGCGCGGGCGTGTTCAAACTGGCGAGCAACAGGATCGCCCCTTGCCGGGCGATCAACGGGTCCGCGACCGGGCTGGCGGCGAGCCACTGCACCAATTGCTCCTGGCGCGGGTCGAGGGTGTGTTGGCCCGCGGTGCCCAGCAGCCGTCGGCTGGCCTCGGCGTGGCTGCCCAG
Source organism: Pseudomonas sp. BS-2016 (assembly GCF_001806145.1). Lineage (NCBI taxonomy): Bacteria > Pseudomonadati > Pseudomonadota > Gammaproteobacteria > Pseudomonadales > Pseudomonadaceae > Pseudomonas > Pseudomonas sp. BS-2016. The sequence continues at coordinate 136,514 of NZ_MLCT01000034.1, read as the reverse complement.
CGTGTCTTTCAGCCATTGCTCATCAGGCACATCCAGCACCAGGCAGCGACTGCCTTGTGCGCTGTCGCACGCATGGTGAGCACCGGCAGGGATCACCATGACGTGCTGCTGGCGTAACAGGCTGGCGCGGCCCTCGATTTCAACATCGAGGGCGCCGGACACATTGATCACCACTTGCGCATGGTCGTGGACGTGAGCAATCACGTCTTCACGGTAGTGGCGCAGCGAAAGAATGTGCCCCATGCCGACCTCTGATCAGTGCCGCCAGAAGGCCGGGATGCACAACACGAACACGGTAATGATCTCCAGTCGCCCCAGCAGCATGCCCAGCGACAAGATCCACTTGGCCGCATCGGGCAGGCTGGCGAAGTTGCCGGACGGGCCAATGGTTTCGCCCAGCCCCGGCCCCACGCCGGACACCGTGCTGGCTGCGCCGGTCAAGGCGGTCATCCAGTCCAGCCCCAGCAGCGACAGCGCCAGTGCAATCACGCAGATGGTGATGGCAAAAAAGAACGAAAACGTCAGAATCGAGCGCACGATTTCTTCGTCGAGCCGATGGCCGTTGTATTTCTGTTTGATGACGGCGCGCGGGTGAATCAACTGATTAAGGTTGGCCTTGAGCAGGATGTACGCAACCTGAAAGCGGAAAATCTTGATGCCGCCCGCTGTCGAGCCTGAACAGCCGCCGATGAAGCCCAGATAGAAAAACAGCATCAGGGAGAAATTGCCCCACAGGCTGTAGTCGCCCAGCGCAAAACCGGTGGTCGTGACCACTGACGTCACGTTCAGCGCCACGTGACGGAACGCGTCCCACCACGGCATGTGGGTGGTCCACCACAGCCACGCACTGAGCACCAGCCAAGTCACCACCAACAGGCCGAGCAGGCCTTGCACTTGCTGGTCCTTGATCAATGCCTTGCGGTGACCGCGCAGTGTGGCGACATAGAGCGTAAACGGCAGGCTGCCCATGATCATGACGCCGATGGCCACCCAGTGCACCGCCGGTTGCGACCATTTGGCCAGCGACTGATCGGAGGTCGAGAACCCGCCGGTGGAAATGGCGGACATGGCATGGTTGATCGCATCGAACACGCTCATCCCGGCCCACCAGAATGCGAGGCTGCCGATGATCGTAATGCCGACGTAGGTCGCCACAATCAGGCGCGCCACCATGTGGGAACGCGGCATGACTTTTTCGGAGCGGTCCGAGGATTCGGTCTGGAACAGGCGCATGCCACCGATGCGCAGCAACGGCAAGATCGCTACCGCCATGCCGATAAACCCGATGCCGCCGAGCCAGTGCAGCATGGAACGCCACATCAGAATGCCGGGGGACATGGTGTCCAGGCCGCTCAGGACGGTGGAGCCGGTGGCGGTGATGCCGGACATGCTTTCGAAGAACGAGTCGGTGTAACTGATGTGCTGGGTGAGCAAAAACGGCAGCGCGGCAAAGATGCACACGATGACCCAACTCGACACCGTCAGCAGGTACATGTCACGCGGGCGCAGGTGCACTTGCTCGGGACGGCCCGGCAGTACCAGCGCAAGACCGGCGACGAAGGTAATCAGGCTGGCCCACAGAAAGGACGGCAGATCGCCCAGATGGTCATAAATGACCAGGGTGAGCATGGGCACGGCCATGCTGATTGCCAACGTAATCAGGAAGATGCCGATTACAAAACCGATGATGCGTAGAGTCGGCAACGCCATGAAGTCAGCTCGGGCATGAAAGAGGGGCGCCATTCTACCTGTGGGTCTGGCTATGTAAACCGCCAGACGTTGAGGAGATACCGTTAGAATAGCCACACATTTTCTTCAGGAGGTGGCCAATGGAGGCTCTCGACGCTTTGCTCAATCGTGTTTCTGCCCCGCGCCTGGTTGAACCGGCGCCCACGGCCGAGCAACGTGACGTACTGTTTGCGGCCGCCCTGCGCGCGCCGGATCATGGGCAATTGCGCCCTTATCGGTTTTTGAGCATCGAAGGCCAGGCGCGCAACCGTTTGGGTGAGGTTCTGGCGCAGGCCGTGCAGGCCCAGGGTGGCGAAGTGACCGAGGCTGCGCTGGACAAAGCACGTGCCATGCCGCTGCGTGCGCCGTTGGTGGTGGTGGTGATTGCACGCTTGCAGGATCACTTCAAAGTGCCCAAAACCGAGCAGTTGATTACCGCTGGCTGCGCGGCGCACGCCATTGAGCTGGCGGCCTATGCCCAAGGCATTGGCGCTGTGTGGCGCACGGGCGAGTTGTCCCATGCCCCGTTGGTCACCGCCGCGTTGGGCTTGCAAGCAGGCGAAGAAATTATCGCGTTCCTCTACCTCGGCACACCGCTCAAAGAAATGCGCGATGCGCCCAAGGTCGATACGGCCGAGTACGTCCAGGTGTGGTCAGCTGCCAACTGATCGCCAGCCCCCTCGCTGAGGGGTGGCGCAGGGCTGCGTCACAGGTTGCCGTCGGGGATGAGCGGCAACTCCAGCGTGGCGATAAACCCGCCTTCGGGATGGTTGGCCACCATCAGTCTTCCGCCATGCCGTTCGGCGGCGCGCCGCGCGATGGCCAGTCCAAGGCCATGGCCGGCGGCCGCCTGACCGGGCGCGCGAAAGAACGGCTCGCCCAGTTGAGCCAGGTGCTCGGGTGCTACCCCCGGGCCGTGATCGCGCACGCTCACGTTGATGTGTTCCCCTTCCCGATACGCCCTCAACTCAATCGGCTGGCCGGGCGGATTGAAGCGTTGCGCGTTACGCAGCAGGTTATCCACCGCGCGCTCAATCATGGTGGGCCAGCCTGTCAGGCTCAGCCCCGGCTCGGCCGCCACCTCAACCCGTTGCTCCGGTGCGCTCAGCGCCGCGTCTTTTTGCAGGTTGTGCAGCAAGGGGTTGAGGTCAACGTGCTCGGCACTGGCCTGATCGGCGTCGACCCGGGCCAGCGTCAGGATTTCACTGATCAGGGACTCCAGCCGGTCACATTCACGGGTCAGGCGTGGCCATAGCTTTTCGCGTTCTTCGGGGCCCGCGCGTTCAGCCAGCGCCAATGCGATGCGCAAGCGCGCCAAGGGTGAACGCAGCTCGTGGGACACGTCGCGCAGCAGTTGACGCTGGCTGCTGATCAAACTTTGCAGGCGCGCGCCCATGCGGTTGAAGTCGGTGGCCAGTACGCCAAACTCGTCGCGCCGCGAAGCCAGTCGCGCCAGGCTGTTCTGCTGGTAGGTGGTTTGCCCCAAGTCATGCACGGCCACGCGCAGGCGGCTGAGCGGGCGGGTGATGGACAGGGTCACCAGCAGGCTGAAGAGGGTCAGCACCACCAGCGCAATGCCCAGCGCACTCAGTGGCCAGATCAGGCTTTGACGGTGCCAGGCGTCCAGTTCGGGGTGCGGGATGCGGTAAATCAGCAGGTAGGTGTCGGCCGTTTGCGGGCTGGTGTATTCGACGGTCAGGCGACGCCATGGCAGCGGGTCTTCGCCCGGATGCTGGCGAGCCTCCCAGGCAGCCGCCCGGCGCGGGAAGGTGCCGCGCACCACGGGGTCGCCGCTTTCGTTGAGCACCTGCACGTCAATGTGATAGCGGCGCTTGCGCCGCTCAAGAAATTGCTGGGCAGCGTCTGCGCCCTGGGTTTCATAGCGCTGGGTCCATTCCTGGGCCAGATTCGAGATGCCGGGGTGACGGCTCAAAATCCACGCGTCCTGGTTGAGCATATGCCCCAGCAAGAGTGACAGCCCGGCGACCAAGGCTATCGCCAGCCAAAAGCTGGCCAAAATGCGCCAAAACAGTGATCGCACGGTAGGTCCTCATCGTGACGTGAGTGAAACGCGCAAAGCCCAACGGCTGGGGGGGCCGTTGGGCTTGGCAAGTGCGCGGATTATTGCGCTTTTTGGTCTTTCTGTGCTTTCCAGTCTTTGAACTCTTTCCACTCAGCCTTGCGTTCGGCGCGCTGCTTTTGCATCTCGTCGAAGCGTTTTTGCTGTTCTGGCTTGAGCAGGGCACGAATGTCTTTCTGGGTTTTTTCGTGCTTGGCTGCGATTTCGTCTTTCAGCGCTTTTTGATCAGCGGCTGGCAGTTTTTCCAGGTATTTGTCGACCAACTGTTTGCGTTCGTGCATTTGCTCGCCCATCAGCTTGCCGATTTGCTGGCGCTGTTCGCGGGTCAAGTCCAGTTGGCTGTAAGGTGCGTCGCCGCGACCATGGTGTTCACCGCCGTGACGTGGCCCCATTGGGCCTTCGCCACCGGGCATGGCCATTGCGACGGTTGGCAGTGCTGCAGCAAACATCAAAGCAATAAGCGTCTTACGCATGGTGTGTCTCCTTTTAGTACGTTCCGGTGAATCCGGATGCGCTCAGTTTAGGGAGATCAAAGTCAAGCGCTGTCAGCCAAGCGTAAAGCTTGAGTAAAGAGGGGGTTGCGTCGGGTTTACACAGGCGCGTCAAGCGCTATAGAAATACCCGCGGCTGCGCAGCGCCACAATGCGCGGGCGTCCGTCGGGGTGCGGGCCGATCTTCTTGCGCAGGTTGCTGACATGCATGTCCAGGCTGCGGTCATACAGCGTCAGTTTGCGGCCCAGCGCCAGTTGCGCCAGTTCCTGCTTGTCCAGCGGCTCACCCGGCTGGCGCAACAGGGCTTCGAGGATGCGGCTTTCGGAGACGGTCAGGGTGATGTCATGTTGGTTGATGGTGACCACGCCGCGCATCGGGCTGAAGCACAGATCGCCCAGCTCCATCTGGCTCGACGCGGGCGCCGGGTGGCTGCGGCGCAGCACGGCACGCAGGCGGGCGGTCAGTTCCCGTGGGTCGCACGGCTTGGCCAGGTAGTCATCGGCCCCCAGTTCCAGCCCCAGAATGCGGTCCAGCGGCTCGCCCCGGGCCGAAAGCATCAGCACCGGCAAGTCGGGGTGGTCGTTGCGCAATTGTTTAAGCAGCTCCAGGCCGCTGCCGTCGGGCAGCATGACATCCAGGACCACGGCGTCAGGGCTTGATTCGCTCAACGCCTTGCGTGCGCTCAAACCATCGTGGCAGGCGCGCACGTGAAAACCTTCCTGGCTCAGCCAACTGGTCAGGAGTTCACACAACTCCTGGTCATCATCTATCAGTAACAGGTCGCTCATGACTCACTCTATTTATAGCCATTGCCGACGCTGTTTACGTCCGCCGCCGGCGAAGATACCGCAGAGTAGGGCCAATAGGGCAACTGCGCCACCAATCACAAACCACTGTTGCGAATCAGTCAGCAGTTTAAAACCGGGGTTGGAGGCGGTTTTGTCGAGCTGCTGCCTGAGCTGCTGGTTTTCCTTGCGCAGTTGCGCCAGTTGGCTGCTTTCGCGGGAGGCATCGGCATTTTTCAGGGCCTGACTCAGCTCGCCGCGCAGGCGTTCACTGTCGTCCAGGCGCTGTTGCAAGTCAGTGATGCGCGCGCCAGCACTCAATGAGAGCGGCACGGAATTATCGGGGGCGGGAGCGTCTTCAGCTTGGGCGAGGTGGCCCAGCGAGAACATGATCAACAGCACACACAGCAAACCTTGGCGCATCGCAACTCCTCATTCCTGACGGGATTCGGAGAGGTTGTCGGCCGTTGATCGGGAATAATGAGGCGAGAAACATGCAGCGAGCCGCGAAGGCGGCTTCGCTGCATATCAGGTTTAAGGCAGGACTTGCTTGAACGGTTTGACGATCACATGGGCGTACACGCCCGCTGCGATGTACGGATCGGCGTCGGCCCACGCTTGCGCGGCGCTCAGCGAGTCGAACTCAGCGACAATCAGGCTGCCGCTGAAACCGGCCGCGCCCGGATCATTGCTGTCGATGGCCGGGTGCGGGCCCGCCAGGATCACCCGGCCTTCATGTTTGAGTTGCTGCAAGCGCTCAAGGTGCGCCGGGCGAGCCGCCAGACGTGCTTCAAGGGAGTTGGCGACATCAGTGGCAATGATTGCGTAGAGCATGTCAATCCTCGGTTTTGGAGGTTGGAGTGTCGGAATCATGCAGGTGGCGCGACAGGTAAATGCCCTGACCTACCAGGAACAGCACGGTCAGGCCGAGGCTGCCGAAGACTTTGAAGTCGACCCAGATGCTCTGAAAGGTGAACGCCACGAACAGGTTGGCGGCGCCGCAGAACACAAAGAAGGCGATCCACGCCAGGTTCAGGCGTGTCCACACCGCATCCGGCAGGGTCAGGGCGTGGCCCATGACGCGTTTGATCAGCAAGGTGTTGCCAATAAAGTGGCTACCGGCAAACACCAGGGCAAACAGCCAGTTCACCACGGGCGCTTTCCATTTGAGGAAGGTCTCGCTGTGGAACGCCAGCGTCAGGCTGCCGAATACCAGGCAGGCAATCAGCGTCAGCCATTGGCTTTTTTCGAGTTTGCGTTGTTTGAAAAACAGAATGCCGTACACCACCACAGAGCTGGCGATCAGCATGGCGGTCGCGCTGAAAATGCCGCCGAAGGTCAGGCTGTGGCCGGCGATCTCGACGATGCGGGGTTCGATTTTGTAGACGATGAAAAACAGGAGCAGCGGGATGAAGTCGATGAATTGTTTCACAGTGGCAGCCAGAAGCAGGATGTGGCGGCATAATAACAAACATCAATGACAGCGAAAGCGTCAGCTAGAGGTTATTAAATTCCCGTGGAAATTGACTTGCATTGCCATAGCACAGCGTCGGACGGCGCTTTGGCGCCTGCGGTTCTGGTGGCGCGTGCGTACGAGAAAGGTGTGCGAGTCCTGGCCCTGACCGATCACGACACACTTGAGGGCCTTGATGAGGCCCGCACAGCGGCTCAGGCGCTGAACATGCAGCTGGTAAACGGCGTTGAACTGTCCTGCACCTGGGGCGGCGCCACGATTCATGTGTTGGGTTACGGTTTTGACGTGCAGGCCCCGGCGCTGGTGCAGGCCATTGCGGCGCTCCATGAAGGTCGTTGGCTGCGCGCCGAAGAGATCAGCCGCAAGCTGGCCCTTAAAGGTATGCCCGGCGCCCTCGAAGGCGCCCGCGCCATTCAGGCGGCGCTGGGTGACAGCGGTAATGCCCCGGCACGTCCGCATTTCGCTGATTTTCTGGTGGGCGCCGGTTACGTCAAGGACCGCGCCGAAGCGTTTCGCAAATGGCTGGGCGCGGGCAAGTTGGGCGACGTCAAGCAGCATTGGCCGACCCTGGAAGAGACCGTGGGCACTTTGCGGGCAGCCGGGGCCTGGGTCAGCCTGGCGCACCCCTCGCACTACGATTTCACCCGCAGCAAGCGTCGGCGTCTGATTGGCGACTATATTCAAGCGGGAGGTCACGCCATCGAGGTGGTCAATGGCTATCAACCTGCTGATCAAGTGGGCAGCCTGGCGATTCTCGCCCGTGAGTTCGGTTTGCTGGTGACGGCCGGCAGCGATTTTCATGGCCCGGGAGGCTGGTCCGAGATTGGCGAATACCGCCCGCTACCGGACGACCTGCCGCCTTTGTGGTCCCGTTTCAAACTGGACCCGCCCACAGCCAACGTCTGAACAGGTACACAACGTGAGTCAATTTTTCCATATTCATCCGGAGAATCCTCAGCCGCGTCTGATCAAACAGGCGGTCGAGATCATTAAAAAAGGCGGTGTGGTGATTTACCCCACCGATTCGTCCTACGCGGTCGGTTGCCAGATGGGCGACAAGCATGCGATCGAACGCATCAAGCGCCTGCGTAATCTGGACGACAAGCACAACTTCACTTTGATGTGCAGCGACCTGTCGCAACTGGGCCTGTTCGCCAAGGTCGATACCGGCACGTTCCGGTTGCTCAAGGCCCATACGCCGGGGCCGTACACCTTCATTCTCAACGCCACCCGTGAGGTGCCGCGCCTGCTGCTGCACCCCAAGCGGCGTACCATCGGCATGCGCGTGCCCAGCCATCCGCTGGCCTTGGCCCTGCTGGCTGAACTGGACGAGCCGTTGATGAGTGTGACGTTGATTCTGCCGGGTGAAACCGAGCCGATGGAAGACCCGTACGAAATCCGCGATGCGCTGGAAAAACAGGTCGACCTGATCATTGATGGCGGTTTCGGTGGGCACAAAGCCAGCACCGTGATCAGTCTGGTGGACGACGAGCCGCAGGTGGTACGGGTCGGCTGCGGTGATCCGACGCCCTTTATGGTCGAGGCCTGATGTCTGACGTTGAAGTGATTGAACCGGTAGACCCGCAAGCCGATGCGCAGCAAGAGCTGCCGTTCGCCATGGTCTACGGCCAGGCCGTCATTGAAATGCCGCAAGACCTGTACATCCCCCCGGATGCGCTGGAGGTGTTTCTCGACGCGTTCGAAGGCCCGCTCGACTTGCTGCTGTACCTGATCCGCAAACAGAACATCGACATCCTCGACATCCCGGTGGCGGAAATCACTCGCCAGTACATGGGCTATGTCGAGCTGATGAAGACCGTGCGCCTGGAGTTGGCCGCCGAGTATCTGGTGATGGCAGCCATGCTGGCCGAAATCAAGTCGCGCATGCTGCTGCCGCGTTCGGCCGAGGTGGAAGAGGACGAGGGCGATCCGCGTGCCGAACTGATTCGTCGCTTGCAGCAGTACGAGCGTTTCAAAGCCGCGGCCGAAGGCATTGATGGCCTTGAGCGAGTAGGGCGCGACGTGTTTGTGCCCAAGCTTGATGCCCCCCAGGCCCGGGCGCGCAAGCTGGTGCCGGACGTGGCGCTTGAAGAGTTGTTGATGTCGATGGCCGAGGTGCTGCGCCGCACTGACATGTTTGAAAGCCATCAGGTCAGCCGCGAGGCCCTGTCCACCCGCGAGCGCATGAGCGATGTACTGGAACGCCTGAAGGGTGGTGGCTTTGTGCCCTTTGTCGAGTTGTTTACAGCGGAAGAAGGGCGTTTGGGGGTGGTGGTAACGTTTATGGCCATCCTGGAGCTGGTCAAGGAGTCCTTGATCGAGTTGGTGCAAAACGAGCCCTACGCGGCGATCCATGTGCGGGCGCGAGCCGAATAAAGAGCTGAAACCATGAATTTGACTGATCCCCGCGAGCTGGCCCCGTTGCTGGAGGCGTTTCTGTTGGCCTCGGGCAAGCCGCAAAGCCTTGAGCGTTTGTTTGAGCTGTTTGAAGAAGGCGAGCGCCCAGAGCCGCCGGTGTTCAAAAAAGCGCTGGAACTGCTGCGCAAATCCTGCGACGGCCGCTCTTTTGAACTCAAAGAGGTGGCGTCCGGTTACCGCCTGCAAATCCGCGACACGTTTTCGCCTTGGGTCGGGCGATTGTGGGAAGAGCGGCCGCAGCGTTACTCCCGCGCCATGCTCGAAACCATGGCGCTGATTGCCTATCGCCAACCGATCACCCGTGGCGAGATCGAAGACGTGCGGGGTGTGGCGGTCAATAGCCACATCGTCAAAACCCTGCTCGAGCGTGAGTGGATTCGCGTGGTGGGTTATCGCGAAGTGCCGGGCCGTCCTGCGATGTTTGCCACCACCAAGGCATTTCTCGACCACTTCAACTTGAAAAACCTCGACGACCTGCCGCCGCTGGCCGAATTGCGCGAGCTGGAGCCCGACCCGATTCTCGATTTCGACGATGCGCCTGTGCCCGAGCACATTCAGGCATTGGCGGACGAAAGTGCCGAGCCCGAGGAGCCAAAGGACGAAACCAGCTTCCGTACCTTGCTGACGGAACTGGACTCCATGGAGGAAGGTCTGAAAATCGACTTTGACGACTTGCTGCGTGAGGACCTGGCCAAAGAGGCGTTCACGCCTGACGGTGCGGTTGAGCCTCAAACCGCACCCGCCCTGCAGCCAAGCGATGCCGAGCAGGCGCGCAGCCAGTTGCTGGCGGCGGTGGCGGCGCTGGAGTTGCCGCCCGCGCTGAGCGACGAAGAGGCCGAAGCGAGGGCGCTGGCCGACGCCATCGAGCAGGAGCGTCTCGAACGCGAAGAGTGATCCGGCCTCGCGCCCGCACGTTCTCACCGACAACACGTAACGGGAGCACAGCTGATGAGTTCAATCAAAGATCCCTGCATCGGCGTCTGCAAGTTCTGCGAGGACGTCTGTATCGGTTGCGGACGCACCCAGCGTGAAATCAAGGCCTGGAAAAAGCTCGACAAAGACGAAAAGCGAGCCGTGCTGGCGCAAGCCGACCTGCGTTTGCTCACGCTTGACGCCACCGGCCGGCGGAAAAAGAAATAGACCGGGCAGAACAGGCCCGGCCTTTGATGCGAAACACGCAAGATCAGCGTATGATTCGCGACCCTTTGGCGCGCAGTCGTGTGCCAAGGCCCATTTTCAACACTTCAGGCGCCCGCCTGAATTGACACACCGGGAGGTGCCCAGATGAGTGATTTAACCCCTAAAGACGACCAGGAAATTGGCCCAGCAGGCGAGAAACTGCAAAAAGTCCTCGCCCGTATTGGCGTCGGTTCGCGCCGCGATGTAGAGGCCTGGATCAGCCAGGGCCGGATCAAGGTCAATGGCAAGGATGCAACGCTGGGTTTGCGCGTTGACCTGCATGACGCCATTTCCATCGATGGCAAAGTGATCAAGCGCGAAGAGGCCGCCGAATCGGTGCGCCGCGTGATCATGTACAACAAGCCCGATGGCGAGATCTGCACCCGTGACGACCCGGAAGGCCGTCCAACCGTATTCGACAAGCTGCCGCGCCCTAAAGAAGGCCGTTGGATCAACATCGGCCGTCTCGACATCAACACCACCGGCTTGCTGATGTTCACCACTGACGGTGAGCTGGCCAACCGCCTGATGCACCCGTCCTACGAAATGGACCGTGAATACGCGGTACGTGTGCGTGGTGAAGTGGATGACGAGATGATCGAACGCCTCAAGGCGGGCGTGGTGCTGGAAGACGGCCCGGCGCGTTTTACCGACATCAAGCAGGCACCGGGCGGCGAAGGTTTCAACCACTGGTACCACTGCGTGGTGATGGAAGGCCGCAACCGTGAAGTGCGTCGTCTGTGGGAATCCCAGGGGCTGGTGGTCAGCCGCCTGAAGCGCGTGCGTTTCGGTCCGGTGTTCCTGAACTCGGACTTGCCGATGGGTCGCTGGCGTGAAATGAGTCAGTACGAGGTGGATATCCTCAGTGCTGAAGTCGGCCTCACGCCGGTGGCCATGCCTGAGATGAACGCCAAGAGCAAAGACAAGCTTGAGCGTATGCAGCGTAAGTCGTCGCGTCCTGTGGCACGCGCTGATCGTGTTGCCCGTACCTTGCGCCCTGCCAACGGTGAGCCTGCTGCCCCGCGTCCTGCGCGTCAGCCGCACATTGAAGGCGAGCGTCCGGGTCGCCCGGCCCGTGACGAGGCCGCGCGTCCTGCACGCAAGCCTGCCGGTCGCACGGACCGTGTGCCGGCCGGTCGCGGTGCGCCGGTTGCCGAGCGCCCGAGCGAAGTGAACAAGCGCCCGACCAAGCCGTCCCGTCAGGGGCCAAAGCTGGTTGACGATGCGCCGTCCGGCAAGCGTCGTGGCGCACCGGCAGGTTCCGGTCAGCGCCCTGGCTTCGGTCGTCGCAAGCCGCAATAAGCGTTTAACGCTGTTAAAAAAACGCCAACCTTCGGGTTGGCGTTTTTTTTTGCCTGCACACGTCGTTCCGTGGGGGCACTGTGGTCACGGCGTGGAAGCGCCCACGCAACGCCCGGTTAATCATTGAAAATCAATGAATTAGGCCTGCGGCAATCGGTCGCTGAGCACCGCAGGGCGTTTAGGGTGGCAAAAAAACGTTACAAAGCGTCAAGTAAACGTGACGTTCTGCGCCGTTTACCGCCCTCGGCCGTGAATTATTCGGTTTGTGTATAGAAAATGTTCCGCGTTTTACAAATTTGTGACGTTTGAGACCGCATCTGCGGCTTGTTTCGTGTTGCAAGCGGCGGTGTGATGGGATCTTGCCTTCGAGCAGGTGTACAATGCGCGGCGTTTTACCTGTGACTCAATTGCGTACCCGCGCATTTTGCGCTGCTCGGCGATGTGCTGATTGGCCAAAACCTCAAGGCAAACCCGCCTTGTAAACTCCGCAATGCCATAAGCATTGCGGGTTCGATTCCGTCACAGATAAAAACAAACAGGTGACGCATGACTCGTGAAACAACCTTGGATTCCTGGCGCCTGCGCTGGGGTTTGATTTGTGTTGTAGACCCTTCGATCACTGCCGGTGCTCAAGCGAAAACGCACTGAACGACATCAAACCTTGTGTGGGACCCTTTTCAATGAGTGGACAAACCTCGCATTCGGGCGAGCTTAAACGCGGCCTGAAAAATCGTCATATCCAACTGATTGCCCTCGGTGGCGCGATTGGTACAGGCCTGTTCCTCGGCTCGGCCGGGGTCCTGAAATCGGCGGGCCCGTCGATGATTCTGGGCTATGCGATCTGCGGCTTTATTGCCTTCATGATCATGCGCCAACTGGGCGAAATGATCGTCGAAGAACCGGTAGCCGGTTCTTTCAGCCACTTTGCACACAAATACTGGGGCGGTTTCGCCGGCTTCATGTCGGGCTGGAACTGCTGGGTGCTGTACATCCTGGTGGGCATGTCGGAGCTGACCGCGGTCGGTAAATACGTGCACTACTGGTGGCCCGAGATCCCGACCTGGGCCTCGGCGGCAGCGTTTTTCGTGCTGATCAACGTCATCAACCTGACCAACGTCAAAGTCTTTGGCGAGGCTGAATTCTGGTTCGCCATCATCAAGGTCGTGGCCATTGTCGGCATGATCGCGCTGGGCAGCTATTTGCTGGTCAGTGGCAGCGGCGGCCCGCAAGCGTCGGTCAGCAACCTGTGGGAGCACGGTGGCTTCTTCCCCAATGGCACCACCGGTCTGGTGATGGCCATGGCGTTCATCATGTTCTCTTTCGGCGGGCTCGAAATGCTCGGTTTCACCGCCGCTGAAGCCGATAAGCCGCGCACCGTGATCCCTAAAGCGATCAATCAGGTGATTTACCGCATCCTGATTTTCTACATCGGTGCCCTGGTGGTGCTGTTGTCCCTGACGCCGTGGGATTCGCTGCTTGAAACCCTGAACGCCGGTGGCGACAGCTACAGCAGCAGCCCGTTTGTGCAAGTGTTCTCGATGCTGGGCAGCAACACCGCGGCACACATCCTCAACTTTGTGGTCTTGACCGCAGCGTTGTCGGTGTACAACAGCGGCACGTACTGCAACAGCCGCATGCTATTGGGTATGGCCCAGCAAGGTGACGCGCCAAAAGTACTGTCCAAAATCGACAAGCGTGGCGTGCCGGTGAACTCGATTCTGGCGTCGGCGGCGGTCACGGTTATCGCGGTGCTGCTCAACTACCTGATGCCCCACGACGCCCTGGAACTGCTGATGTCGCTGGTGGTTGCCACCCTGGTGATTAACTGGGCGATGATCAGCTTCTCCCACGTCAAGTTCCGCCAGCACATGAACAAAACGGCGCAAACCCCGTTGTTCAAGGCCCTGTGGTACCCCTATGGCAACTATGTATGCCTGGCGTTCGTGGCGTTCATCCTGGTCATCATGCTGATGATTCCCGGCATCCGCGTGTCGGTTTACGCGATCCCGGTGTGGGTGATCTTCATGTGGGTCTGCTACCTGATCAAGAGCAAGCGCGAGGTACACGCCTCGGCAGCCGCTTACAGTTCAGCCAAATAAGCTGAGCGGTTGGTCATGACAAACCCGGCCATTGCGCCGGGTTTGTCGTTTGTGGGGTATCCTGCACGCCCTGATCAAGGACCCTTTTTAATGCTGGTCATCTCCAACAACGTCCACATCCCCGACGCCGAGATTGAACTCACGGCCATCCGCGCCCAAGGGGCGGGCGGGCAAAACGTCAACAAAGTTTCAAGCGCCATGCACCTGCGCTTCGACATCCCCAACTCGTCCTTGCCGCCGTTCTACAAAGAGCGGTTGCTGGCGCTGCGTGACAGCCGGATTACCGGCGATGGCGTGTTGATTATCAAGGCGCAGCAATACCGCACCCAAGAGCAAAACCGCGCCGATGCCCTTGAGCGGTTGCTTGAGCTGATCGTCAGTGCGACCAAGGTTGAGAAAAAGCGTCGCCCGACCAAGCCGACGTTGGGGTCAAAAACCCGTCGGCTGGAGTCCAAGAGCAAGCGCGGCAACCTAAAGGCGGGGCGCGGCAAAGTGGATTTCTAGGTGCTGCGCGTCAGCGACTGCGTGCCTGCCGGTACAAATACAGGCTCAGCATCAGCCCGCTGAACGCTGCCAGCGCGGCAAACAGGAAGATGGACGCAAACCCGAAACCGGCCGCTACCGCGCCCACCAGCGGTCCGGTAATGCCCAGTGACAAGTCGATGAACAGCGAATAGGCCCCGACGGCCGCACCGCGACTGGAAGCAGGCACCAGGTTCACTGCTTCGACGCCCAAGGCCGGGAACACCAGCGAAAAGCCAAACCCGCTCAGCGCCGCGCCAGCCAGTGCCAGTTGCGGATTTGGCGCCAGCCACAGCAGCAGCAAGCCCACGGTTTCGACGCTCAGGCAGGCGATCGCTACTCGAAAGCCGCCCAGGCGATTGATCATGTTGCCGAACAGCAGTCGCGCGCCGATAAAGCTGGCGCCGAACAGGCTCAGGCACAGAACCGCGTTTTCCCAGTGTTGGGCCGCGTAATACAGGGTGATGAACGTGGCGATGGTGCCAAAGCCGATGGAGCCCAGTGCCAGTCCGGTGCCATGGGGCAGCACCCGGCCCAGCACATGCAGGAACGGCAGGCGCACGCCACTGACAATCGGCGCGGCCAGTTTGGGCCACGCCAGCAGCAGCCCCAGCGCGGCCAGGGCGATGATGCTGGCGCCCATGCTCCACATGCCCCAGTGGTCGACCATCATCACCCCCAAGGGTGCGCCGACGGCGATTGCGCCATAGCTGGCGATGCCGTTCCAGGAAATCACCTTGGCGGTGTTCTGCGCACCGACGCGGCCAATGCCCCAGCCGATGGAGCCCGAACCCACCAGGCTTTCAGCGCTGCCCAATACCAGTCGCCCGATCAACAGGCTGGCAAGGCTCAGTGCAGGCATGGCCGACAGCCAGCTGGACACCAGCATAAAAACGCCGCTCAGCCCGCACCCGGCCAGGCCATACATGACCGCACGTTTGCTGCCCAGGTTGTCGATGATGCGGCTGGCGTAAGGGCGGCTGAGCAGTGTGGCCAGGTACTGCACGCTGATCACCAGCCCGGCGATGACCGTGCCGTAACCCAAGTGGTTGTGCACGTAACCGGGCAAAACCGCCAGCGGGATGCCGATGTTCAGATAGCCAATAAAGGTAAACAGAACGATGGACACCACCTGCAGGGTGATCGCCAGTGGACGTTGTTCGGTCATGGGGCAGGTCCTGCGGGGTTAGAGCGGTGCAACCAGGCGGGTTGCGATCAGGGCGGCCAGGGCGTTTTCCCGGGTGCCGAACCGCTGGAGCAGGGTGGCTTGTTTTTCCGGTGTGAGGCGATCCCACAGCACGATCATTTGCTCGGCGGTGCCGATCAGAACGCTGGCCTGGGTGTCGTCGAAAGAGTCAGTCACGCTGTAATCCGGGGGAGTAAAAAGGTGGGGCGATTGTGTCAGGCGGTATGAAAAGCCGAAAGCTTTTCGCACCGCCTGAGTGCGAACCGTCAGTCTTCGCTGTCGGCCTTGAGGCTTTCAGGGGCCTCGTCCAGTGCGGGGTTTTCGCCACTGGTGTGTTGCGGGGTTGGCTGCTGAGTTTCATGCAGGCTTGGGAAGGGGAGGTTTGGGATTTCGTGCATCGTCGCGCTCCTCGCAAGGTGTGTTTTTAAATCGCTGGGTACATCCGCGCTTTTAAAAAGCTAGGGCAGGATACATGACCGGGTGTGACAATTTGTCTTTTTTTGTGTCTGGCGGGGGTGTGTGGCGAACTTTTCATCGTGCTGTTGTCGTGCATCTGCCGGAACGGACGCGGCCGTCCCGGCAGATTCACGGCCTCAGTGCGTGCAGACCTGCGCGATGGCTTTGGCCAGCAGGCCCAGGCGCGTGCCGTCGACCCCGGCCATGTTGGCGCGGCCGGACCCGACCATGTACACACTGTGCTTCTCGCGCAGCAATTGCACTTGATCGGCACTCAATCCAGTGTAGGAAAACATCCCGCGCTGTTGAGTGATATGAGCAAAGTGCTCGGCGAGGCCAAACGGCGTCAGTGCCTCCACCAAGCCGCTGCGCAGTTGCGCGATACGGCTGCGCATGGCCTCGACTTCGCTGGCCCACAGGTGCTTGAGTTGCTCATCACCCAAAATGGTCGCCACCACCGCAGCGCCATGGTCCGGTGGGTTGGACCACAGGTTGCGCGCCAAATAGGCCAATTGACTGCGGATGTCCGTCAGTTTCTCGGCGTCACTGGCGCAGACGATCAGCGCGCCCACACGTTCGCGGTACAGGCCGAAGTTTTTCGAGCAGGAGCTGGTGATCAGCAATTCAGGCAGTTCGCGAGCAAACAGGCGTGTGGACCACGCGTCCTGCTCCAGACCGTCACCGAAGCCTTGATACGCGAAGTCGATCAGCGGCAACAACTCACGCCGCTTCACGACGTCCAGTACCTGATGCCAATCGTCTTGCGACAGATCGAAGCCGGTGGGGTTGTGGCAACAGGCGTGCAACAGCACCACGTCACCTTTGGGCGCCTGTTCCAGCGCCGCCAGCATGGCGGCCACGTTCAGCGTGTTGTCACTGCCCACATACGGGTAGTGGCTGATCTTCAGCCCAGCCGCGGCAAAGATGGTTTCGTGGATCGGCCAGGTCGGGTCGCTCAGCCAGATGCCGCGCCCCGGCAAGCACTGTGCAATGAAGTCAGCACTCAAGCGCAACGCGCCGGTGCCACCCGGGGTTTGGGTGGCGCCCGCACGTTTGGCGCTTAACAGGGGCGAATCGGCACCCAGCACCAGTTCGCTGATCAGTTGGCCAAAACGGCTGTCGCCATGCCCGCCGATGTAGGTTTTGGTCTGCTGCTGGTCCACCAGGCGCTGTTCTGCCTGCTTGACCGACTGCAAAATCGGCGTCAGGCCGTTGGCGTCCTTGTACACGCCCACGCCCAAGTCGAACTTGTCCGGGTTGGTGTCCTGATTGTAGGCGTCCATCAGGCCCAGAATCGGGTCGCCCGGCACCCGGCCAATGGCCGCGAAGTGCCTCACTTGCGACCTTCGGCGGTGCTGGCCACTTCGTCAGTGCGCGCGGCCATGATGAAGTCATTGCGGTGCAGGCCCTTGATGCTGTGGCTCCACCAGGTCACGGTCACTTTGCCCCATTCCGTCAGCAGGCCCGGGTGATGGCCTTCAGCTTCGGAGATCTCGCCGACGGCATTGGTGAACGCCAGGGCGAACTTGAAGTTTTTGAACAGAAAGACCTTTTCCAGCTGCATCACGCCGTCGCGAACTTCGATGTTCCAGTCCGGGATCTGTTTGATCAGTACCGGCAGTTCTTCGTCGCTGACCTGTGGGGCATCGGCGCGGCAGGCTTCGCAGTGGGCTTGGTTCAGTGCGTTCATGGTGTGTTCCTGAAGTCAGTTTTTCTTATGTGTACAAAGAGAAGTCGTAAAGGCGTGCGTCACGCGGCCTTGGGTTTAGGCGGGAACTTGGGCGCATGCAGGCCCAGTGCCATGCCTTTTTCAACCATGCCCATGATGTCTTCGTGGGCCAGGTCGAACAGTCGCTTCAAATCCGGCAGCACAAAATACAGGGGCTGCAGGATGTCGATGCGGTAAGGCGTGCGCATGGCTTCCAGCGGGTCGAAGGCTTGATGTTCCGGTTCTGAAGACAGGCTGTAAACCGTTTCTTTGGGCGATGACAGAATCCCGCCGCCGTAGATGCGTTTGCCGTCGGGGGTGTCGACCAGGCCAAACTCAATGGTCATCCAGTACAGGCGGGCCAAATACACGCGCTGTTCCTTGGTGGCTTGCAGGCCAAGCTTGCCGTAGGTGTGGGTGAATTCTGCAAACCACGGGTTGGTCAGCAGTGGGCAGTGGCCGAAAATCTCGTGAAAAATGTCCGGCTCTTGCAGGTAATCCAGTTCTTCGGGGGTGCGAATAAACGTCGCCACCGGAAACTGTTTATTGGCCAGCAATTCGAAGAAGGTCTGGAACGGAATCAGGGCCGGTACACGGGCGACTTGCCAGCCCGTGGTTTCGCCCAGCACGTGGTTGATTTCGCTCAGTTGCGGAATGCGGTCGTGGGGCAGACCCAGCTTTTCGATGCCTTCCATGTACTCAGGGCAGGCACGGCCTTCGAGCAGCTTCAGTTGGCGGGTGATCAGCGTGTTCCACACGCCGTGCTCGGCAGGTGTGTAGTCGATAAAGCCATCGGCATCAGGCTCGCGGGCGACGTATTTCGTTTGCTTCATGGGGCTCTCCGCAAGGAAATCGTTTTTATTATTCGGTGTGTGGCGATGACCTAGTGATACCCCAAACCCCGCCCTTGTTGCACTGGCGCAAAGCCATGAATGCTGGGATGATGCCCGGCATTCGTAAAGTATTCGTTACGAGTTGAGTGCCGCGCCGAGGTTCTTGTGCTTGCCGACCCTCAAACTGTCACATAAACGTGACGTTGAAATCGTCGAACGGTGAAAAAGCCTACTGTTATGGGACTCAACCGCCCACCTTTTTGAGCCTGCGTCCATGCGTATCAAAGTTCACTGCCAAAACCGCATTGGCATCCTGCGTGACATCCTCAACCTATTGGTTGCCTACGGCATCAACGTCAAGCGCGGTGAGGTGGGTGGCGATCAGGGCAATGCGATCTACCTGTATTGCCCGAACCTGATCAACCTGCAATTTCAGGCGCTGCGCCCCAAGTTTGAGACCATCGCCGGTGTATTTGGCGTCAAGCGCGTCGGGCTGATGCCCAGCGAGCGTCGGCACATGGAGCTCAACGCGTTGCTCGGCGCGCTTGAGTTTCCGGTGTTGTCCATCGACATGGGCGGTTCCATCGTGGCGGCCAACCGCGCGGCGGCTCAGTTGCTCGGGGTGCGCGTGGATGAAGTGCCGGGTATTGCGTTGTCGCGCTATGCCGAAGACTTCGACCTGCCGGAACTGGTGCGCGCCAACAAATCGCGGATCAACGGGTTGCGGGTCAAGATCAAGGGGCATGTATTTCTGGCGGACATTGCGCCCCTGCAACTGGAAAGCGATGACAGCGAGGCCATGGCCGGTGCCGTTCTCACCCTGCACCGGGCTGATCGCGTGGGTGAACAGATCTACAACGTGCGCAAACAAGAGTTGCGCGGCTTTGACAGTATTTTCCAAAGCTCCAAAGTAATGGCCGCGGTGGTGCGCGAGGCGCGGCGCATGGCGCCGCTGGACGCCCCTCTATTAATAGAAGGCGAAACCGGCACAGGCAAAGAGCTGCTGGCCCGGGCCTGCCATCTCGCCAGCCCGCGCGGGCAATCGCCGTTGATGGCGCTCAACTGCGCCGGTTTGCCGGAGTCCATGGCCGAAACCGAGTTGTTCGGGTATGGCCCCGGCGCTTTTGAGGGCGCACGGGCTGAAGGCAAGCTCGGACTGCTGGAACTGACCGCTGGCGGTACGTTGTTTCTCGATGGTGTGGGGGAAATGAGCCCGCGTTTGCAGGTCAAACTCCTGCGTTTCTTGCAGGACGGCTGCTTCCGGCGCGTGGGCAGTGATGAAGAGGTCTACCTTGATGTGCGGGTGATGTGCGCCACGCAGGTGGATTTGTCCGAACTGTGTGCCAAGGGCGAATTTCGTCAGGACCTTTATCACCGCCTGAACGTGCTGTCGCTGCACATCCCGCCCTTGCGCGAATGCCTGGACGGGCTTGAGCCGCTGGTCGAGCATTTTCTGGATCAGGCCAGCCGTCAGATTGGCTGCGCGCTGCCGCGTCTGGCGCCCGCCGCGATGGATCGCCTGCGTCATTACCACTGGCCGGGCAATGTGCGCCAATTGGAAAACGTACTGTTTCAGGCTGTCTCGTTGTGTGAAGGCGGCGTGGTCAAGGCTGAGCATATTCGCTTGCCGGATTACGGCGTGCGTCAGCCGCTTGGCGAGTTCTCGATGGAGGGCGGCCTGGACCAGATTGTCGGGCGTTTCGAGAAAACCGTGCTGGAGCGTTTGTACTGCGAACACCCGAGCAGCCGTTTGCTGGGCAAGCGGCTCGGTGTTTCGCACACCACCATCGCCAATAAACTGCGCGAATACGACATCCTCAAGCCCGGCAAAGACTGAGCCGGGCGCGTCACGTCACCATCGGCAAGGGGTCGCATGGGCGACGCCTTGCCGCAAGCGGCACCCTTGCGCCGTTTTTACGTCTTATCGTCGTCTTCACTTTCCTGCCTTTTACTCTCAGGCCCCGTCAAACCGGGCTTTTTCGCCGTCAAAAAAAAGTTGGTGCGCAAATTGCTTAGTGCTCTGCAGTACAGCGGTGGGCGGCAAGCGTCCGTCAGGCAGAGGAAAGACTGTGGACAAGTACCTTTATGTGGCAATGACCGGCGCCAGCCAGAACGCACTGGCGCAGAAGGCGCATGCCAACAATCTGGCGAACATCTCAACCAACGGTTTTCAGCGTGACCTGGAACAGGCGCGTTCGATGCCGGTGTTCGGTGACAGCTTTCCGGCGCGTGCCTTTGCACTGTCGGAACGCCCGGCCACGGACTTCACCCCCGGCGCACTGGTTGAAACCGGTCGCGACCTGGACGTGGCCGTGCAGGGCAATGGCTGGCTGGCCGTGCAGGCGCCTGATGGCAGCGAAGCCTACGTGCGCACGGCGAGCATGAACGTCGATGCCCTGGGCATTCTGCGAGCAGGCAACGGCATGCCGATCATGGGCAATGGCGGGCCGATTGCCGTGCCGCCGCAGCAACAGATTGAAGTCGGTGAAGACGGCACCATCAGCATCCGCGCCATGGGCGAAGGCCCGCGGGTGATGGCTGAAGTCGACCGGATCAAGATGGTGCAGCCCGACCTGAAAAACATGACCAAGGGCCTCGACGGTTTGATCCACACCAAAGACGGCCAGCCTGCGGTGGCCGATGCCAACGTGCGCGTGGTCTCGGGCTTCCTGGAAGCCAGCAACGTGAACGCGGTGGATGAAATGACCTCGGTGCTGGCCCTGGCCAAGCAGTTCGAGCTGCACATCAAGATGATGAACACCGCCAAAGAAGACGATCAGGCCATGACGCGCGTCCTGTCCATCAGCTAATTATTTAACGCGGCGCCGAAAAACCGGCGCGCGAGGAGAACTGCATGCTTCCGGCACTCTGGGTTGCTAAAACGGGTTTGGCTGCACAAGACACCAACCTGACCACCATTTCCAACAACTTGGCCAACGTATCGACCACGGGCTTCAAGCGTGATCGTGCCGAGTTCCAGGACTTGCTTTACCAGATCAAACGCCAGCCCGGCGCGCAATCGACCCAGGACAGCGAGCTGCCTTCGGGCCTGCAAGTGGGTACCGGTGTGCGCATCGTGGGCACCCAGAAGAACTTTCAGGCCGGTAGCCTGCAAACCACCGAGCAGCCGCTCGACCTGGCCATCAATGGCCGTGGTTTTTTCCAGATCATGCAGCCGGACGGCACTACGTCCTACACCCGTGACGGTACTTTCCACCTCGACTCCAACGGCCAGATCGTGACAGCCAACGGTTTCGCGCTGGAACCGGCGATTGTGGTGCCGCCTGATGCGCAGACCTTCACGGTCGGCCAGGACGGCACCGTGTCGGTGACCATCGCCGGCAACCCGGCCGCGCAAGTGATCGGCAACCTGCAAACCGCTGACTTCATCAACCCAGCCGGTTTGCAGGCGCAGGGCGGCAACTTGTTCCTGGAAACCGCTTCCAGCGGCGCGCCGCAGATCGGTACGCCGGGCCTGAACGGTTTTGGTCTGACCATGCAAAGCATGCTTGAGACCTCCAACGTCAGCACCGTGGAAGAAATGGTCAACATGATCACCACCCAGCGTGCCTACGAGATGAACTCCAAAGTCATCTCCACCGCCGACCAAATGTTGTCGTTCGTTACGCAAAATCTGTAATCACGTAGACAAGGCGGCCTGAAGGTCGCCTGCACTCGCGGGAGAGGTCATGAAACGCTTGTTTTCTGTTCTGGCATTGGGCGGTATCACGTTGCTGGCCGGGTGCGTCAGCCCGCCACCACGGGCCAACGACCCGTACTATGCGCCAGTGTTGCCGCGCACGCCGCTACCGGCGGCGGCCAATAACGGCTCGATCTACCAGGCGGGCTTTGAGCAGAACCTGTACAGCGACCGCAAGGCGTACCGGGTGGGTGACATCATCACCATCACCCTGAACGAGAAGACCCAGGCGAGCAAAAACGCCAACTCGCAGATCGGCAAGAACAGCAACACCAGTATCGGCCTGAGCTCGTTGTTCGGCAGTGGCCTGACCACCAATAACCCGCTGGGCAGCGGTGACCTGAGC
This sequence comes from Pseudomonas sp. BS-2016, assembly GCF_001806145.1. NCBI lineage: Bacteria > Pseudomonadati > Pseudomonadota > Gammaproteobacteria > Pseudomonadales > Pseudomonadaceae > Pseudomonas > Pseudomonas sp. BS-2016. The sequence continues at coordinate 114,206 of NZ_MLCT01000034.1, read as the reverse complement.
CTGAACGCCGGGTACAGCGGCAGCCGGGCGAGCAAGGGCGACAGCAAGGCCGGGCAGGGCAACAGCCTGACCGGTTCGATCACGGTGACCGTGGCTGACGTACTGCCCAACGGCATCATTGCCGTGCGTGGCGAGAAGTGGATGACCCTCAACACCGGTGACGAGCTGGTGCGTATTGCCGGTCTGGTGCGGGCCGATGACATCGCCACGGACAACACCGTGTCGTCGACCCGTGTGGCCGATGCGCGCATCACGTATTCGGGCACCGGCTCGTTTGCCGATGCGAGTCAGCCGGGCTGGTTTGATCGTTTCTTCCTGAGCCCGCTGTTCCCGTTCTAAGCGGACCTTTTATCAGTGTTTTTATTCAAGTGATGGCCCGAACCATGTTCAACCTCAAGCATCTGCTGGCAGCTGTACTGCTACTGTCCACAGCCCTTGGCGCGCACGCCGAGCGGTTGAAGGACATCGCCAGCATTTCTGGCGTGCGGTCCAACCAATTGATCGGTTACGGCCTGGTGGTCGGGCTTAACGGCACGGGCGACCAGACCACGCAAACGCCGTTCACCCTGCAAACGTTTAATAACATGCTCTCGCAATTCGGCATCAAAGTGCCGCCGGGTTCGGGCAACGTGCAGTTGAAAAACGTTGCAGCGGTGTCGATCAGTGCGGACTTGCCAGCGTTTGCCAAGCCGGGTCAGTTGGTTGATATCACCGTTTCCTCCATCGGTAACTCCAAAAGCCTGCGCGGCGGCACCCTGTTGCTGACCCCTCTGAAAGGTATCGATGGCAACGTGTATGCCATCGCCCAGGGCAACCTGGTGGTGGGCGGTTTTGACGCTGAAGGTCGCGACGGTTCGAAAATCACGGTTAACGTACCCTCGGCGGGTCGGATTCCGGGCGGTGCGTCGGTTGAACGTGCCGTGCCAAGCGGTTTCAACCAGGGCAACAGCCTGACGCTGAACCTCAACCGCTCCGACTTCACCACCGCCAAGCGCGTGGTGGACAAAATTAACGACCTGCTCGGCCCTGGCGTCGCGCAAGCCATCGACGGCGGCTCGATTCGCGTCACCGCGCCCCTGGACCCTAGCCAGCGTGTCGACTACCTGTCGATTCTGGAAAACCTGGAAGTGGACCCCGGCCAAGCGGTGGCCAAGGTCATCATCAACTCGCGTACCGGCACCATCGTGATCGGCCAGAACGTCAAGGTATCGCCAGCGGCCGTGACCCACGGCAGCTTGACCGTGACCATTACCGAAGACCCGATTGTCAGCCAGCCCGGCCCGCTGTCCAACGGCCAGACGGCCGTGGTGCCGCGTTCGCGGGTCAATGCACAGCAGGAAGCCAAGCCGATGTTCAAATTCGGTCCGGGTACCACGCTGGATGAAATCGTGCGTGCCGTGAATCAGGTGGGGGCAGCGCCGGGTGACTTGATGGCGATCCTTGAAGCCCTTAAACAGGCCGGCGCGCTGCAAGCCGACCTGATTGTGATCTGAGGCCTGCGTCATGGATATGCGTAAGAGTGGCGTAGTCAGCGGCAGTGATTCGGGTGCGTTCACCGACCTGAACCGTCTGAACAACTTGAAAGTGGGCGACCGCGAAAGCGACGGCAACATGCGCAAGGTTGCGCAGGAATTCGAGTCGCTGTTCCTGAATGAAATGCTCAAGTCGATGCGCTCGGCCAACGAAGTGCTGGGCAAGGACAATCCGCTCAACACCCCGGCGGCCAAGCAATATCAGGAAATGTACGACCAGCAGTTGTCCGTGACCTTGTCGCGTCAGGGGGGCGGCATTGGCCTGGCTGACGTGTTGATGCGTCAGATGTCGAAAAACAAATCGGCGGTGCCGGGCGATACCCCGGCGGCCACCGCACTGACCCCTGAGGCCAAAGTCGCCACCCCAACCGCCGCGGTGACCCCGGCCGACAGCCCGTTTGTACGTTCCAATGGCCAGCGGCCGTTGTGGGCGGCGCGGGTGGCGCTGGCACCGGGTGCAGGGCAGGGCGGTCATCAAAATGACATGGCGCTGCTCAATCAGCGGCGTCTGGCCTTGCCTACCAAACTGACGGACCGGTTGCTGGCAGGCATTGTGCCGTCGGCAGATCCGGCGCGCGCCACGATCAATACGGCGCCCGTGCCGGATCGCACCAGCGCGTCGATGGACGCCGTGCTCAAGGGCAGTCGCCAGCCGATGGTCAGTGCCGCAGGTGCCCAGGGCCGGATGCAGGTGTATGGCCGCGCTGTGGCCCAGCCACCTTTGGCGCCCGCGAAAAAAGCCTTTGAATCGCCGGATGCGTTCGTTGCCACTATGTTGCCAATGGCCCAGCAAGCGGCCGACCGTATCGGCGTCGACCCGCTATATCTGGTGGCGCAAGCGGCACTGGAAACCGGTTGGGGCAAATCGGTCATGCGTCAACAAGATGGCACCAGCAGCCACAACCTGTTCGGCATCAAGGCCACCGGCAGTTGGCAGGGCGCTCAGGCGCGCGCCATCACCAGTGAGTTCAAGGGCGGGCAGATGGTCAAGGAAACAGCGGCGTTCCGTTCCTACGACTCCTACCAGGACAGCTTCCACGACCTGGTCACGTTGTTGCAGAGCAACAATCGTTATAAAGAAGTGCTGAACGCTGCCGATAAACCAGAACAATTTGTACGCGAGCTGCAGAAGGCCGGTTACGCAACCGACCCGAATTACGCCAGCAAGATTTCGCAGATAGCCAAACAAATGAAGACCTACCAGAGCTATGCCTCAACAGGTTCCTTCGCGCATTTATAAGGTTTGAACCATGGCGAGTTTGATCAACATCGGGATGTCGGGGCTGAACGCCAGCCAAGGGGCATTGGCCACGGTCGGCAATAACATTGCCAACGCTAACGCGGCGGGCTATTCGCGCCAGCAAATCGTGCAGGGCACGGCTGGCTCGCAGCAAGTGGGCGGGGTCTTTATCGGCACCGGCACCACGCTGGCGGACGTGCGTCGCGTCTACAACGCCTACCTCGACGCCCAGTTGCAAACCACCACGTCGCTCAATGGCGACGCCCAAGCCTATCTTGACCAGATCGGCCCGATCGACAAATTGCTGTCGGATAAAAGCACGGGCGTTTCTGCGGCGCTGAGCAGCTTCTTCGCCTCGCTGCAAAGCGCTGCAGCGGCGCCGGGCGATGCCTCGTCACGGGACCTGCTGCTGGGCAACGCCAAGACCCTGAGCAACCGGTTCAACTCCATTGCCAGCCAGCTCAACCAGCAAAACGAAGGCGTGAACAGCCAGCTGGAAACCCTGACCTCCATGGTCAATCAGCACACAGCGACCATTGCGTCATTGAACAAGCAGATTGCCCAGGCGACGACCGGGGGCAATACCCCGAACGACCTGATGGATGCGCGCAACGAAGCCGTGCGTTCGCTTAATGAGCTGGTCGGCGTGACGGTGCAAGAACACGACAACGTGTACGACGTCACCCTCGGCACCGGTCAATCCCTGGTGCTGGGCAACACCTCCAATACGCTGTCGGCTGTGCCGGGTAAAACCGACAAGAGCCAGTACACGATTCAGATCAACTACCCGTCTTCCACCTCTGACGTCACCTCGGTGATCAGCGGGGGCAAGATCGGCGGCCTGATTCGTTACCGTGACGATGTGCTGGCCCCTGCGATCAATGAGCTGGGGCGCACCGCGCTGGTGGTTGCCGACGCGATCAACCAACAGTTGGGGCAGGGCCTGGATGCCAACGGCGAGTTCGGCTCGTCGCTGTTCAACAACATCAACAGTGCCAAAGCCATCAGTGAGCGCAGCCTGGCGTCGAGCGGCAACAGCGCGGGTTCGGGCAACCTGGATGTCACCATCACCAACAGCGGCGCGCTGACCACCTACGACTATCAGGTGACATTCAGCAGCAACAACGACTACACGGTGAAGCGCTCCGACGGCACGGTCATGGGGTCCTACAAACTGGACCAAAAACCGGCCCCGGAAATCGACGGTTTTACCCTCAAGCTCAATGGCGGCGGGCTGGACAAGGGCGACAGTTTCAAAGTCAGCCCGACCCGCAGTGGCGCGACCAACATGGGCGTGCAAATGACCGATTCCAGCACGTTGGCGCTGGCCGGCCCGCTGGTGGCGAGCAAGGGTGGCTCCAACAGTGGCACTGGCGTGGTCAGTGGTCTGGACCTGTCTCAGGCGCTGAACATCTACGGCGGCGCGGACCTAGGGCTGGCGCAAAGCGAAATTGAAGGCGCGATGCCCGTACGCCTGGCGTTTGACGAAGCGGTCAACGGGGTTCAGGGCTATCGCGTGCTGAACGAGAAAGGCGAAGAAATCGGCAAGGGCACGATCGTGCCGGGTCAGGACAACAAGGTCACGATCAATGTGCCGGTACTGGACGCCGCCGGTCTGCCGGTGACCAACCCGGACGGCTCGACCAAAACCGTCGGCTTCGAGACCACCATCAGTGGCTCGCCGGGCAAGGGCGACAGCTTCGACATCAAGTTCAACAAGGACGGCAAGGCAGACAACACCAACGCCAACAAACTGCTCGACCTGCAAACCAAACCGACCGTGGGCGTGAACAGCGGCGGGGGTGGCGTAAGCATGGCCACCTCGTACAGCCAATTGGTGTCCAAGGTGGGCGGCAAGGCCAGTCAGGCTCAGGTTGACGGCACAGCCACCAATGCCGCGCTGTCTTACGCAGCTGCCAGCCGCAGCTCGGTATCGCAAGTCAACCTGGACGAAGAAGCGTCCAACCTGGTCAAGTTTCAGCAGTACTACACGGCATCGTCGCAGATCATCAAGGTCGCGCAAGATACCTTCACGACGCTGATCAACAGTATTTAAGGGAGTCATCGACGATGCGTATTTCTACTGCCCAGTTCTTCGAGACCACGTCTTCCAAGTACCAGAGCAACTATTCTTCGGTAATCAAGACCCAGGAACAGATCGATTCCGGCGTGCGCATCCAGACCGCCGCCGATGATCCGGTCGGGGCCGGGCGCTTGCTGCAATTGCAGCAGCAGCAAGACATGCTGGCGCAATACACCACCAACATGAACAGCATTAAATCGTCGCTCGCCAATCAGGAATCGGTGCTGGACACGATCAACAATGCCCTGCAAAAAGCCAGTGAGCTGGCCCTGCAAGCGGGCGGCGGGGTGGTCAGTGATGCTGACCGGCTGTCGATTGCCAACGAATTGGGCAACATTGAAGAGCAAGTGTTCAGTTTGCTCAACAGCAAGGATGCATCGGGCAACTACATGTTCTCCGGCTCCAAGACCGATACGCCGCCGTATACCCGTAACAATGACGGCACTTACACCTATCAGGGCGATGACACACAGTTGAACCTGAAGGTGTCTGACACGCTGACCCTCGCGGGCAGTGACACGGCCAAAAGCATCTTTGATGGTGCTATCAATACCGGTCGCACGCAGGCTGAACTCACCACCAAACCCGCGACGGCTGTGGATGGCACGGTCTCGGTGTCGGGTGGCCTGATCACCTCAAGTCCTGTGTTCAACAAGGATTTTTCCCAGGGCCAGCCTTATCAGGTGGAGTTCCTCAGCAGCACGCAATACGTGGTGCGCGACGGCTCGGGCAACGACATCACCTCCGAGGTGCCGGGCAACGGCGTGTTCGACGCCACCAAGGAAGGCGCTCATAGCATCAGCCTGCGGGGGGTGGATTTTGATATCAACCTGAACCTCAAGGACATCGCGGCAGCGGATCAGGACGATGCGGTCAAGGGCCATATTTTCACCCTGGAAGCCAAGCCTGACTCGTTCAATGCTTCGCGCTCGCCGGGCAATACCTCGACCGCACAAATCACCGGCAGCACGGTGGACGATGCCAAGGTCTATGGCGACAGCTTTCCGGCCAGCGGCGCGGTGATCAAGTTCACCAGCGATACCGAATATGAGATTTACGCGCAGCCGTTGACGGCCAACAGCAAGTCGATTGCCAAGGGCACCATGACAGGCGATTCGCTGACGGCCATGGGCGTGACCTTCGATTTCACCGGTGCGCGCGCGGCAGGTGATCAGTTTGTGGTCAGCGCCAATAATCACCAGAGCCAGAGTGCGCTCGACACCATCAGCCAGTTGCGCCAGGCACTGGCGACTCCAAGCGATGGCGATGTGCTTGCGCAGCAGAAACAGCGTGATGCCATCAACTCGGCCATCGGCAACCTGAAGAACGCCAGCGCAGGCGTGGATACAGCGCGTGGTTCCATCGGTGCGCGGTTGAAAGCGGTAGACACCCAGACGGCGGAAAACGACAGCATGGCCATGGCCAACAAGTCGACCATCGCCGCCATTGGCAACACAGATATGGCAACTGCATCCATCGATCTGGCGTTCCAGAAAGCCATGCTCGAAGCCTCGCAGCTGGCCTTCGTGAAAATCTCTCAGTTGAGCCTGTTCAACAAGATCTGATCCCGCCTTGTGTACCGTGACAGCCCACTCAATGAGTGGTCTGTCACGCTCCGCGCGCTGTAAATCCTCTCTTTCCCCTGACGGCTGGCCCCTGTGGCGGCCTCGGCGTGCGCGTGCTTATCTGAACGTCGCGTTGAAACGTTTTGTATAAACCACACAAAATAGAGTGACCTATGAGTCATAACGCGCATCTTCACTGTATCGTGTGAAACGTACGGGCGGATGCCGGGCCTTTCACAGGCTGTTTTGGGTATTTTCAGGCATCCACATTCGCTGCATTTCTTGCGCGGCGAAGCCCTTTTATTGTTAACGCCCCTCGATTCCAGAGCGGGTGATCTCCAGCTATTCAGTATTGGGAAGCCACCATGATTGGCATTAAAAGCATCGCCAGTTACGTGCCTGCAAACGGCGTAGACAACTATGCCCAGGGTGCGAAGTTCTCCAAGGACGAAGAATTTATTCTGGGCAAGATTGGTTCGGCATTCCTGCCGCGCAAAGATGCTGACCAGGAAACCTCGGATCTGTGTGTCGAAGCGGCCAATGCGCTGTTCGCCAATAACCCCCATCTCAAGCGCGAGTCCATCGACGCGCTGATCGTCATCACCCAAAACGGTGATGAAGAAGGCTTGCCCCACACCGCCGCCATCGTGCAGGACAAGCTCGGCCTGCCGACCCACGTCGCGGCATTTGATATTTCCCTCGGCTGCTCAGGCTATGTGTACGGCCTCTACGCGATGAAGGGCTTCATGGAAGCCACCGGCCTGAAAAACGGCCTGCTGATCACCGCCGACCCGTACTCCAAAATCGTCGACCCTGAAGACCGCAACACCACCATGCTGTTCGGTGACGCCGCCACGGCCACGTGGATGGGCGAAGACGCGCTCTGGCAGCTGGGCAAGGCCAAGTTCGGCACCGACGGTTCGGGCGCGCCGCACCTGAAAGTCACCGATGGCGTGTTCTTCATGAACGGGCGTCAGGTGTTCAACTTCGCGTTGCTCAAAGTGCCGGCGCACCTGCACGAGTTGCTCGATGAATCGGAGCTCAAGGCTCAAGACATCGACGCGTTCTGTATCCACCAGGGCAGTGCGGCTATTGTGGATGCCGTGGCGCGGCGTTTTGAAGGTGAGCCCGAGAAGTTCATCAAGGACATGGTCGAGACCGGCAATACCGTGTCGTCGAGCATTCCGCTGCTGCTGGAAAAACACGCCATGGACACTACCTGGAAGCGCGTAGCGCTGAGTGGTTTCGGCGTGGGCTTGTCGTGGGGCTCGGCGATCATCTATCGCCCCTGAAACGTTTCACGCGGTACCCCAACGCCCGTGGCCGATAAAGCCATGGGCGTTTTACGTTCTGCGGGCGGTGCCTGATAGCGTTTTGGCGACAGGCTAACCCCCTGAAATACAAGGGATGGCACCCGGCCAGTAAAAAATTTCAAAAAAGCCCTCAAGCAACCTGCTTTCACGACGATAACTATTACGAAGGTTCTCTAGGCCACACCCGGCGGTTGCCAGGGCCGGAAGCCGCAGTATTCAACCCACGAGGAATTCGTCATGGCTTTATCAGTAAATACCAACATCACGTCGCTGGGTGTTCAGAAGAACCTCAACAAGGCTTCCGACGCTCTTAGCACCTCGATGAACCGTCTGTCTTCCGGCCTGAAAATCAACAGCGCCAAAGACGACGCGGCCGGCATGCAAATCGCCAACCGTCTGGGCAACCAGGTAAAAGGTCTGAACGTAGCCATCGCCAACGCCAACAACGGCGTATCGATTGCCCAGACCGCCGAAGGCGCAATGCAAGAGTCCACCAACACCCTGCAACGTCTGCGCGAGCTGGCTCTGCAAGCGGCGAACGGTGATAAAAGCGACGCTGACCGTGTGTCCCTGCAGCAAGAATTCACCGCTAAAGTGGGCGAGCTGACCCGTACCGCCAACACCACTACCTTCGGTGGTCGTAACCTGCTGGACGGCTCGTTCAGCAACGTGGCTTTCCAGATCGGTGCTGACGCCAACCAGACCATCTCGTTCGGCATGACCGACATCAGCGCCACTGGCCTGAAAGGTACTTACAGCGAAGCGTCGGTTGACGGCACGGCCATGTCGGGCCTGAGCGCTACTGCTGTAGGCTCGAACATCGGTGGTATGAAAGCGACCACGTCGGCTACTCCACCTGCAGCGGTGACCGCTGGTGGGAAGATTTCCATCAATGGCACTGAAATCACTCTGACGGGTGGTGCTGATGCGGCTACCAGTGGTGTTGCTACTGCCGCTGATATCAACAAGGTTTCGGGTACAACAGGTGTTACTGCCTCTGTTGATGCCGCAACTGGCAAAATGACTCTGACCTCTAAGTCTGACTTCACTATCGAAGACGGCGCTCCTGCAGGTGCTCTGGCTGAGACTGGCCTGACCGCTGCGCCAGCTGCTACCCCTGTCAAGGCTGTTGCGGTTACTGATGCAACTCTTATGGGCTCGGATGGTGGTGTCAGTGTTAACGGCACTGAAGTCAAGTGGGGTGCTGCTGACAGCATTAAAACTGTTATTGATAAGTTGGCTGCTGAAGCCGGTACCGGCGCTACTGCTTCCTTCAAGGATGGTCGTGTAACTCTGACCTCGGGTGACGGTAAAGACATCAAGCTGGCTAACACCGAAAGCGGCTCGCTGTCGCAGTTGGGTCTGTCTGCCGGTACTTCGCAAGCCAAGCTGACTGCTGACACTTCGATCGAACTGAATGGCGTTGAGGTCAAGTTCAAAAAAGGTGACACCTCTGACGCGATCGTTGCTTCGATCAACAGCGCCAGCACCGGTGTAACGGCCAGCAAGAATGCTGACGGCACCCTGAAGCTGTTTGCCGACAAAGACATCACTGTCAAAGACGGTAGCGCGGGCACTGGCTTGGCTGCACTGGGTCTGAAAGATGTTTCTACGGCTGGCACTAAATCTGCCACCACCATGGAAACCACTGTTGCCGATCTGAGCGTTCTGTCTGCAGCTTCTGCCCAGCAAGCAATCCAGGCTCTGGACGGCGCCATGCAGCAGATCGACAGCCAGCGTTCGCAGCTGGGTGCTGTACAAAACCGTTTCGCCAGCACCGTGTCCAACCTGCAAAGCATCGCGCAGAACTCCGCTGCTGCCAAAGGCCGCGTAGAAGACGCCGACTTCGCCGCTGAAACGGCTGAGCTGACCAAGCAGCAAACCCTGCAACAGGCTTCCACTGCGATCCTGTCTCAGGCTAACCAATTGCCATCCTCCGTACTGAAACTGCTTCAGTAATCACGGCGCTTGGTCAATAACGGAAGGGCGCGTTTACGTGCCCTTTCGTTTTTTCAGTGTTGAGGTGATGACATGGACATGAGCGTCAAGCTGAACGCGGCTTACGCCGCCACTGTTGCACAACAGGCTGCCACGCCATCGACGCCGGCTCCTGCCGCGCCGTCCACGGTTCAAGACGCAATGACCCCTGCGCCAGCGCCCAAGCGCGAAGACCTGGAAAAGGCCGTCAACGACATTCGCGAGTTTGTGCAGTCCACCCAGCGACAGCTGGATTTTTCGATTGATGACTCCACCGGTGTGGTCGTGGTCAAGGTAATCGCCACGCACAGTGGTGAAGTGATACGTCAACTCCCCTCAGAAACCGCATTGAAGCTGGCTCAAAGCCTGAGCGATGCCGGTAGTTTGTTATTTCAGACAAATGCCTGAGGTGGCATGAATTTTGTTGTTGTCTGCCGAGAAGGCGCAGTTAGCCAATAAACCGGCAGCCAACGAAAAGGAGATAAAAGATGGCCAGTTCAACGATAAGCGGCGTCGGTTCGGGGGTTGATACGCAATCCATCGTTAAGGCCTTGGTCGCTGCCGAAAAGGCACCCAAGCAGGCGCAAATCACTGCCCAACAAACCAACACGACTATCCAGTTGTCGTCGTTAGGGACGGTGAAAAGTGCGCTGGAGGCTTATCGCACGGCCATCGACAAGCTCAAGGATCCCTCCAGCTTTAGCGGTATGGCGGGTTCGAGCTCGGACGACAAGAAGTCCAAGGTGACGATTGACGCCACCGCGTCGACCGGCAAATACGATCTCGTGGTAGAGCAGTTGGCCACTGCCTCCAAGGTGAGCAGTCCGGTGTACACCGATGGCGCCTCGTCAATCGTCAACACGACCGACGAAGCCACCACGCTGACCATCTCTCAGTCAGGCGTTGACTACAACGTCAACGTGCCCGGCGGCGCAACCCTTAAAGAAATGCGTGAAGCCATCAACACGCAGCTGGGATCTAAAGGGATCAGTGCCAACGTCCTGACAGATGCGTCGGGTTCGCGACTGGTGCTGACGTCCTCGACGATGGGCGAGGGTACTGATATCACCTTGAGCGGCGACTCGGACTTGTCCAAGGGGGCAACCACTCTGATTCATCCGCAGAACGCCAAGTTCACCATCGACGGTTTGGCGATGGAATCAAAGAGCAACAAAGTCGATTCTGCCATCAGCGGTGTGACGCTGGAGCTGTTGGTGGGGGATAAGGCTGCCACAACGATTACCGTGGGTGCCAACACCGACACATTGAAAACCTCGGTTCAAAGCTTTGTCTCGGCGTACAACACGCTGATGACTGCGATCAATACTCAAACGAAAGTCACGGCGACCGGCGATGCGGCAACTACGAAATCGGGCGCCCTGACCGGTGATGCTTCCATGCGTCAGTTGGTCTCCAGCTTGCGCAATGAGCTGCTCAACAGCAGTGGCGGCGGCTTGTCGCAAATGGGTATCAGCACCGACTCTAAAACGGGCCTGTTGACTCTGGATGACAAGGCGTGGACCAAGGCGGTCGCCACGCAGAGTGGCGCAACCAATATTGCCAAAGTGTTCACGGGCGACGCGGGTCTGATTTCACGCATGACCAAATCGACCGCGTCCTATGTCGGTACAACCGGCACACTGGCGCAGCGTTCCACCGACCTGAACAACAAGCTGACCGACCTGACCACCCAGCAAGCCGAGCTGGACCGTCGCATCGATAGCCTGCAAACCTCGTTGTCGGCCAAGTACAACGCCATGGACACCCTGGTAGCGCAGCTCAATGCCAGTAGCTCCAGCATCATGACCACGCTTAACGCGCTGAATAATCCCAAGTCGAATTAAAGCCGGGTGGGCCGGGCCGGTTAAAGTTTTGGCCGGCCCGGTCGACACAGGTTAGTAAGTCCACCTATTTTTGCCGGTCACCTGTTACGAGGTAGAAACATGAACCCGATGCGCGCCCTTCGTCAGTACCAGAAGGTCAATTCCCACGCTCAAATCTCCGAGGCCAGCCCGCACCGGTTGATTCAGATGCTGATGGAAGGTGCTCTGGAGCGTATGGCACAAGCCAAAGGTGCCATGGCTCGGGGGGATATTCCTCAGAAGGCTTTGCTGATCACCAAGACCATCGACATCATCACGGGCTTGCGTGCGGGCCTGCGTGAAGAAAATACCGATGACAAAGAAGCGTTGCGTCAGTTGGACAGTCTGTACGAGTACATGACCAAGCAATTGACCTTGGCTAATGCCAAAAACGAGCCAGAACTGATCGACGAAGTCGCCCGCCTGCTGATCACTGTCAAAAGTGGTTGGGATGCAATCGCGCCAGAATAAGCCTGCCGGTCCCGAGGAGTGCGTCATGAGCCAATTGCAACGAATTCAACAAACCCGTGATGCGCTGATCGATGCCCTGGCTGAGCGCAACTGGGAAGCCATCGGCGAGCTGGATACCGCTTGTCGGGATTGTGTCGAGAGCGTGCTGGCCGAAAAGCCGGTGGACGAAGCCGTGCTGCGCGAGAACCTTGAGGGCTTGCTGGTGGTGTATCGCATGCTGCTGGAGGCCGCCACAGGGGAGCGGCAGCTCGTGGTTGACCAGATGGCGCAGATCAATCAAGCAAAAAGTGCTTCAAAGGTTTACCATCTGTTCGGTTAAGACCTAAAAATTTTGTGGTTAAGCGTGTTTGTAGCGCCATAAAATTGACTGCATACAATTTTTTGACTTAACTAGTGCTGTTTTCTGATTTCAGTCGTCTTAAATATCCAAACGGGTCAAGGCGTCTACCTTGCCCCTCAATCAGGGCATTGAGTTGACTAGGGAAGTTGCTATTGCATGTGGCGTGAAACCAAGATTCTGCTAATCGATGACGATAGCGTCCGTCGCCGCGACCTGGCGGTGATTTTAAATTTTCTGGGCGAAGAAAATTTATCCGCCGCGAGTAGCGATTGGCAGCAGGCTGTCGGTTCCTTGGCGTCCAGCCGCGAAGTACTCTGCGTGCTTGTAGGCGACGTGAGCAGTCCGGGCGGGGCTTCGAGCTTGCTTAAGACACTCGCCGTGTGGGATGAGTTCCTTCCCATTTTACTTTTGGGTGATATTTCTTCGGTCGACCTGCCCGAAGACCAGCGCCGCCGCGTGCTGTCCAGCCTTGAAATGCCCCCCAGCTACAGCAAGTTGCTCGATTCGCTGCACCGTGCCCAGGTCTACCGCGAGATGTACGACCAGGCCCGTGAGCGCGGTCGGCACCGTGAACCGAATTTGTTCCGCAGCCTGGTTGGCACCAGCCGAGCGATCCAGCACGTGCGCCAGATGATGCAGCAAGTGGCCGACACCGACGCCAGTGTGTTGATCTTGGGCGAGTCCGGGACCGGTAAGGAAGTGGTCGCGCGCAACCTGCATTACCACTCCAAGCGCCGTGACGCGCCCTTTGTGCCTGTTAACTGCGGGGCGATACCCGCCGAGTTGCTCGAAAGTGAACTGTTCGGCCATGAGAAGGGCGCATTCACCGGCGCCATCACCAGCCGCGCCGGGCGTTTTGAACTGGCCAACGGCGGCACGCTGTTCCTGGATGAAATCGGCGACATGCCGCTGCCTATGCAGGTCAAGCTGCTGCGCGTGTTGCAGGAGCGCACCTTTGAACGTGTGGGCAGTAACAAAACCCAGTGCGCCGACGTGCGCATCATTGCCGCGACCCACAAAAACCTCGAAAGCATGATTGAAGTCGGCGCCTTCCGCGAAGACTTGTACTACCGCCTCAACGTCTTCCCGATTGAAATGGCGCCGTTGCGCGAGCGCGTCGAAGACATCCCGTTGCTGATGAACGAACTGATTTCGCGCATGGAGCACGAAAAACGCGGTTCCATCCGCTTCAATTCAGCCGCCATCATGTCTTTGTGCCGCCACGGCTGGCCGGGCAACGTGCGTGAACTGGCCAACCTCGTGGAGCGCATGGCCATCATGCATCCCTATGGGGTGATCGGCGTGGCCGAGCTGCCGAAGAAATTCCGCTACGTGGACGACGAAGACGAGCAATTGGTCGACAGCCTGCGCAGCGACATGGAAGAGCGCGTGGCCATCAACAATGCCACGCCGGATTTCACTGCCACGGCCATGCTGCCGCCCGAAGGGCTGGACCTCAAAGACTACCTCGGTGGTCTGGAGCAGGGCCTGATTCAGCAAGCGCTGGACGACGCCAACGGCATCGTGGCCCGTGCCGCAGAGCGGCTGCGCATTCGTCGAACCACCTTGGTGGAAAAGATGCGCAAGTACGGCATGAGCCGTCGTGAAGGTGAAGAACAGGCGGATGATTGACGCCTGTTTTTTAACCTGTTGATTTTCAAGCAATTTTTTTTAGGCACGGGTATTGCTAAGTCTCTGCTAACGAACCGTTTAATGACGGTCAGCCACGCGAGAAAGTCCCATGCCTCAGTCCGCCCCGCAGTCCTCCGTCCCTGATCTCGCAGGGCACGCCATGTCTCTCGCCGTTCAGCCCTTGAACCCGGTTGAACAGGCCAGCCGGGAAGGGCTTGAGCAGGCGTTCTCGCTGTTCAGTCAGATGTCGACTCAATTGACCGATTCCTACAGCCTGCTGGAAGCCCGGGTGACCGAGCTCAAGGGCGAGCTGGCGGTGGTCAGCGCCCAGCGCATGGCCGAACTGGCGGAAAAAGAGCGGCTGGCCAATCGCCTGCAAAACCTGCTGGACCTGCTGCCGGGCGGCGTGATCGTGATCGACGACCGCGGCCGTGTGCGCGAGGCCAACCCGGCCGCCTGCGAGCTGCTGGGGCTGCCGCTCGAAGGCGAACTGTGGCGGCATGTGATCACGCGCTGCTTCGCGCCCCGTGAAGACGACGGCCATGAAATTTCCCTGATTGACGGTCGACGCCTGTCGATTTCCACCCGCTCGCTGGATGCCGAGCCGGGTCAACTGGTGCTGCTCAACGACCTGACAGAAACCCGGCGCTTGCAAGATCAGCTGGCCCGCCATGAGCGCCTGTCTTCCCTGGGTCGCATGGTGGCGTCGCTGGCGCACCAGATCCGCACGCCCTTGTCGGCGGCGTTGATCTACGCCAGTCATTTGACTGAACAACAGTTGCCGGTCGAGACCCAGCAGCGCTTTGCCGGGCGCCTTAAAGAGCGCTTGCATGAGTTGGAGCATCAGGTGCGGGACATGCTGGTGTTTGCCCGCGGAGAACTGCCCCTCACCGACCGCATTGCCCCCAAAGCGCTGATGCAGGCACTGCAGGCCGCCGCGCAACCCCACGTCGAAGGCATTGCCATGCGCTGGCAGTGCGATATCCATGATGGCGAGCTGCTGTGCAATCGCGACACGTTGGTCGGTGCGCTGCTCAATCTGATCGAAAACGCCCTGCAAGCCGGCACGGCGCAGGTGCGCCTTAAAGTGCACGTGTACGCACGGGGCAACACCTTGCGCTTGTGCGTGAGCGACAGCGGCAGCGGCATCGAGCCGCAGGTGCTGGAGCGTTTGGGCGAGCCGTTTTTCACCACCAAAGCCACCGGCACCGGTCTGGGGCTGGCCGTAGTCAAGGCCGTGGTGCGTGCGCATCAGGGCCAACTGCAGCTGCACTCGCGGCGTGGGCGTGGCACCTGCGCGCTGCTCAGCTTGCCGTTGCTCAGCCTGCAGGCGACGGCGTGCGCGGGGGAGGCGAGCTGATGGCAATGCGCATCAATGTGCTGCTGGTGGAAGACGATCGTGCGCTGCGTGAAGCGTTATCCGACACTTTGCTGCTGGCCGGGCATCGGTTTCGCGCCGTGGGGTCTGCTGAAGAAGCGCTGGAGGCGGTCTCGGCCGAAGCGTTCAGTCTGGTGGTCAGCGACGTCAACATGCCGGGCATGGACGGTCACCAATTGCTCGCCCTGTTGCGGGCGCGGCAACCCCAACTGCCGGTGTTGTTGATGACCGCCCACGGCGCGGTGGAGCGCGCGGTGGACGCCATGCGTCAAGGCGCGGCGGATTACCTGGTCAAGCCGTTTGAACCCAAGGCGCTGCTGGAGCTGGTGGCACGCCATGCGCTCGGCAGTGTGAGCGCAGCTGACGCGCAAGGCCCGGTGGCCATCGAACCGGCCAGTGTGCAACTGCTGGAGCTGGCGGCCCGCGTGGCCCGCAGCGATTCCACGGTGCTGATCTCGGGCGAGTCCGGCACCGGTAAAGAAGTCCTGGCGCGTTACATTCATCAGCACTCTCATCGGGCGACTCAGCCCTTTGTCGCGATCAACTGTGCGGCGATTCCGGACAACATGCTGGAAGCGACGCTGTTCGGCCACGAAAAAGGCTCGTTCACCGGGGCGATTGCGGCGCAGGCGGGCAAGTTCGAGCAGGCGGACGGCGGCACGCTGCTGCTGGACGAAATCTCAGAGATGCCGTTGGGCCTTCAGGCCAAACTGTTGCGCGTGTTGCAGGAGCGCGAAGTCGAGCGGGTCGGCGGGCGCAAGCCGATTGCCCTGGATATTCGGGTCGTGGCCACCACCAACCGCGATCTGGCGGGCGAAGTGGCGGCGGGGCGGTTCCGGGAAGATCTGTTCTACCGGCTGTCGGTGTTTCCGCTGGCCTGGCGCCCGTTGCGCGAGCGCACCGCCGATATTCTGCCGCTGGCAGAGCGCCTGCTGGCCGAGCACATCAACAAAATGAAACACACCGCCGTGCGCTTTTCAGCGGATGCGCAAGCGTGCCTGACCGGCTACGGCTGGCCGGGCAATGTGCGTGAGCTGGACAACGCAATTCAGCGCGCCCTGATCCTGCAACACGGCGGGCTGATCGAAGCGGCGGATTTTTGTCTGTCCGGGTCGGTGGCCTGTGCGCCGCTGTCCTCTTCAAGCAGCGCCAGATTGCCGGCGCCTGCTCAAACCTCCAGCGAACTGACCGGGGAATCGGCGGGGGCCTTGGGCGATGACCTGCGCCGTCGCGAGTTCCAGATGATAATCGACACCTTGCGCGCCGAGCGCGGTCGCCGCAAAGAGGCCGCCGAGCGTTTGGGCATCAGCCCGCGCACCCTGCGCTACAAATTGGCGCAAATGCGCGATGCCGGTATGGATGTCGAGGCGTACCTGTTCGCCACCCCTTGAACGCAGACGCTCATCACCGCGCAGGGTCGTGCCCCTTCGGTGCGACCACGCGCCGCTCATCTGCCTGCGACCTTTTGTAACGCGATTTGTTCCAGATCAATAAATAACTGGCACCCTTGTTGCTAACACCTCAGTAGATGCTGTGTGAGTGTCAAAAAATTGCGGGCCGTCGGAGAGAGTAGTCCATGAGCCAAGGTATTGAATTTAATCGAATGATGTTGGACATGCGGGCCATGCAAATGGACGCCATGGCCCAGCCGAAATCGGCGGTGCAAGCGCCTGCCGAACTGGGCGCCCCCAGCTTCTCCGATATGCTCGGCAACGCGATCAACAAGGTCAGCGAAACCCAGCAGGCGTCGACCCAGTTGTCGAACGCCTTTGAAATCGGCAAGAGCGGCGTTGACCTGACGGACGTGATGATTGCATCGCAGAAAGCCAGTGTTTCTTTTCAGGCATTGACCCAAGTGCGCAACAAGCTGGTTCAGGCGTACCAAGACATCATGCAGATGCCGGTTTAAGGACGTATTAGGTCATGGCAGAAGCAGTCGCTGATAACGTCCCGGCCAAGGCGGGCTCTACAGAAGGCAAACCGCCGCTGTTCGGGCTGTCTTTTCTGGAAAACCTTTCCGAGATGACCATGCTGCGTCAGGTCGGCCTGATGGTCGGCCTGGCCGCGAGCGTGGCGATTGGTTTTGCCGTGGTGCTGTGGTCGCAACAGCCCGATTACCGGCCGCTGTACGGCAGCCTGGCCGGTATGGATGCCAAGCAGGTCATGGAGACCCTGGCCACCGCCGATATTCCCTACACCGTCGAGCCCACATCCGGTGCGTTGCTGGTCAAGGCCGATGACGTCGCCCGTGCCCGCCTCAAGCTGGCCGCTGCCGGTGTCTCACCGACCGACAGCAACATCGGTTTCGAGATTCTGGACAAGGACCAAGGGCTGGGCACCAGCCAGTTCATGGAAGCCACGCGCTATCGCCGCGGCCTCGAAGGCGAGCTGGCACGCACCATTTCCAGCCTGAACAACGTCAAGGGCGCCCGCGTGCACCTGGCGATCCCGAAAAGCTCGGTGTTCGTGCGCGATGAGCGCAAGCCCAGCGCCTCGGTACTGGTAGAGCTGTACTCGGGCCGTTCGCTGGAGCCGGGTCAGGTGCTGGCCATTATCAACCTGGTGGCCACCAGCGTCCCGGAATTGACCAAATCGCAGATCACCGTGGTCGACCAGAAGGGCAACCTGCTGTCGGATCAGGCGGAAAACTCCGAGCTGACCATGGCTGGCAAGCAGTTTGATTACAGCCGCCGCATGGAAAGCATGCTCACCCAGCGCGTGCACAACATCCTGCAGCCGGTCTTGGGCAATGATCGCTACAAGGCCGAAGTGTCCGCGGACGTGGATTTCAGCGCCGTTGAATCGACCTCCGAACAGTTCAACCCGGACCAGCCGGCGTTGCGCAGCGAGCAGTCCACCAACGAACAACGCACCGCCAGCAATGGCCCGCAAGGTGTGCCGGGCGCGCTGAGCAATCAGCCACCGGCCCCGGCGTCGGCGCCGCAGCAAACCGGTCAGGCCACCGCCGCCGCTGGCATGGTGCAGCCAGGCCAGCCGCTGCTGGACGCCAACGGTCAGCAGATCATGGACCCGGCCACCGGCCAGCCCATGTTGGCGCCATACCCGGCCGACAAACGTTCGCAATCGACCAAAAACTTTGAGCTGGACCGCTCCATCAGCCACACCAAGCAGCAACAGGGCCGTGTCAATCGCCTGTCGGTTGCCGTGGTGGTGGACGATCAGGTCAAGGTCGACCCGGCCAACGGTGAAGTCACCCGCGAGCCGTGGAGCACCGATCAATTGGCGCGCTTCACGCGTCTGGTGCAAGACGCGGTGGGCTTTGACGCCAGCCGTGGCGACAGCGTGAGCGTGATCAACGTGCCGTTCTCCGCCGAACGTGGCGAAGTGATTGCCGATATCCCGTTCTACTCGCAGCCGTGGTTCTGGGACATCGTCAAGCAAGTGCTGGGTGTGTTGTTCATTCTGGTGCTGGTGTTCGGCGTATTGCGCCCGGTGCTCAACAACATCACCGGTCACGGCCGCAACAAACAAATGGCGTTGGGCAGCGATGCCGAGCTGGGCGGTCTGGGCGGCATCGGCGGCCTGGACGGCGAGCTGGCCAACGACCGGGTCAGCCTCGGCGGTCCACAAAGCATTCTGTTGCCGAGCCCGAGCGAAGGCTATGACGCTCAGTTGAACGCAATCAAAAGTCTGGTAGCAGAAGACCCGGGCCGTGTGGCTCAGGTCGTGAAAGAGTGGATCAACGCTGATGAGTGACAACCGAGCCGCCACCAACCTCAAGCTGACCCGGGTCGACAAGGCCGCGATCCTGCTGCTGTCCCTGGGGGAAACCGACGCGGCCCAGGTGCTGCGGCACATGGGGCCTAAAGAAGTGCAGCGCGTGGGTGTGGCGATGGCGCAAATGCGCAACGTACACCGTGAGCAGGTTGAGCAGGTCATGAGTGAGTTCGTCGAGATCGTCGGCGACCAGACCAGCCTCGGCGTTGGCTCTGACAGCTACATCCGCAAAATGCTCACCTCGGCGCTGGGCGAAGACAAGGCCAACGGCCTGATCGACCGCATCCTGCTGGGCGGCAACACCAGCGGTCTGGACAGCCTCAAATGGATGGAGCCGCGTGCGGTGGCGGACGTGATCCGTTTCGAGCACCCGCAAATCCAGGCCATCGTGGTGGCGTACCTGGACCCCGACCAGGCCGGTGAAGTGCTGGGGCATTTTGACCACAAGGCGCGCCTGGACATCATCCTGCGCGTCTCGTCGCTCAACACCGTACAACCGGCCGCGCTCAAAGAGCTGAACCAGATTCTCGAGAAGCAATTCTCCGGCAACTCCAATGCTGCCCGTACAACATTGGGCGGTATCAAGCGTGCGGCCGACATCATGAACTTCCTCGACAGCTCGACCGAGGGCCAGTTGATGGACTCGATCCGCGAAATCGACGAAGACCTGTCCGGTCAGATCGAAGACCTCATGTTTGTGTTCAACAACCTGGCCGACGTCGACGACCGCGGCATTCAGGCACTGTTGCGCGAAGTGTCTTCGGACGTGCTGGTACTGGCGCTCAAGGGCTCGGACGACAACGTTCAGGAAAAAATCTTCAAGAACATGTCCAAGCGTGCCTCCGAACTGCTGCGCGACGACCTCGAAGCCAAAGGCCCGGTGCGTGTCAGCGACGTCGAAACCGCACAGAAAGAAATCCTCACCATTGCTCGCCGTATGGCCGAAGCCGGAGAAATCGTTCTCGGCGGGAAGGGCGGCGAAGAGATGATCTAAGTGAGCAATGCCAAGGGCGAGTCGCCCAGTGATGTGATCCGCGCCCGCGATGTCGGCGGTTTTGACGTGTGGTCCTTGCCCAGCTTTGACCCGTTTCGCGAAGCGCCGGAACCCGAGCCCGAGCCGGTCGAAGAACTGCCGGTCGAGAGCGAAGAAGTGCCGCTGGAGGAAGTCCAGCCACTGACCCTCGAAGAGCTCGAAAGCATCCGTCAGGAGGCCTACAACGAAGGCTTCGCCACCGGCGAAAAAGAAGGCTTTCACAGCACGCAGCTCAAGGTGCGCCAAGAGGCGGAAGTGGCCTTGAGCGCCAAGGTCGGCAGCCTTGAACGCCTGATGAGCAGCCTGTTTGCGCCGCTGGCCGAGCAGGACGAGCAGCTCGAAAAAGCCATGGTGGGGCTGGTCGAACACATGACGCGGCTGGTGATCCAGCGCGAACTGAAAACCGACTCCAGCCAGATCGAGCAGGTGCTGCGCGAGAGCCTCAAGTTGTTGCCAATGGGCGCTGAAAACATTCGCCTGTTCATCAACCCGCAGGATTTTGCCCAGGTCAAAGCCCTGCGCGAGCGGCATGACGCCACGTGGCGGATCCTCGAAGACGACACCTTGCAGCCGGGCGGTTGCCGGGTCGAAACCGAACACAGCCGGATCGACGCCAGCATCGAAACCCGCATCAAGCAGGCCATGAGCCAGTTGTTTGACCAATTGCACGAACAGGCGCTGCACCCGTCTGCGCCGGACATTGACGTCGACCTGGACGCACCGGATGCACCTTAAACGCACCAGTTTTGCCAAACGCCTGAGCACCTATTCGCCTGCCATCACCTTGCCCGGCCAGCCCATTGTCGAGGGCCGCCTGCTGCGCATGGTCGGCCTGACGCTTGAAGCCGAAGGTTTGCGCGCGGCCATGGGCAGCCGTTGCCTGGTCATCAACGACGACAGCTTTCACCCGGTGGAAGTCGAAGCCGAAGTGATGGGGTTTTCGGGCAGCAAAATCTTCCTCATGCCGGTGGGCAGTGTCGCCGGTATTGCGCCGGGCGCCCGTGTGGTGCCGTTGGCAGACACCGGGCGCTTGCCCATGGGCATGAGCATGCTCGGCCGCGTGCTCGATGGCGCCGGGCGGGCACTGGACGGCAAAGGCGGGATGAAAGCCGAAGACTGGGTGCCGATGGATGGCCCGACCATCAACCCGCTCAAGCGCAACCCGATCAGCGTGCCGCTGGACGTGGGCATCCGCAGCATCAACGGTTTATTGACGGTCGGTCGCGGCCAGCGTCTGGGCCTGTTTGCCGGTACAGGCGTGGGCAAGAGTGTGCTGCTGGGCATGATGACCCGCTTTACCGAGGCCGACATCGTGGTGGTGGGGCTGATCGGTGAACGGGGCCGTGAGGTGAAGGAGTTCATCGAACACATCCTCGGCGAAGAAGGCCTCAAGCGCTCGGTGGTGGTGGCCTCGCCAGCGGATGACGCGCCCTTGATGCGCATGCGCGCAGCCATGTATTGCACGCGGATTGCCGAATACTTTCGTGACAAAGGCAAAAACGTCCTGTTGCTGATGGACTCGCTGACCCGTTTCGCCCAGGCGCAGCGGGAAATCGCCCTGGCGATCGGCGAGCCGCCTGCGACCAAGGGGTATCCGCCTTCGGTGTTCGCCAAGCTGCCAAAACTGGTGGAGCGGGCGGGTAACGCCGAAGCGGGCGGCGGGTCGATCACCGCGTTCTATACCGTGCTGTCCGAGGGGGACGACCAGCAAGACCCGATTGCCGACTCGGCGCGGGGCGTGCTGGACGGCCACATCGTGCTGTCCCGGCGACTGGCCGAAGAAGGCCATTACCCGGCCATCGACATCGAAGCGTCCATCAGCCGGGTCATGCCCTCGGTGGTCAACGAAGAGCACATGCGCCGCGCGCAGCAATTCAAGCAGTTGTGGTCGCGCTTCCAGCAGGCGCGGGACTTGATCAGCGTCGGCGCCTACGTACCGGGCGGTGACCGCGAAACCGATACCGCAATTGCCCTGCAACCGGCGATGGTGGCGTACCTGCGCCAAGGGCTGAACGACAACATCAGCCTGGGCGAAAGCAGTGGCCATCTGGGGTCGATTTTTGCCCCGGCACCGGGCGGCTAATCCCTGATGGCCAGCGGGGGAAGAGCGGCGCGTCTGGCGCCAGTGGTGGACATGGCCGAAAGCGCCGAAAAAGCCGCGGCGCAGCGCCTCGGGCATTTTCAGGGGCAAGTGAACCTGGCCAACAGCAAGTTGGGCGACCTGGAAAACTTCCGCGCCGAGTACCAGTCGCAATGGGTCGACCGTGGCAGCCAGGGCGTGTCGGGGCAATGGCTGCGCAGTTACCAGTACTTTCTCAACCAGCTTGAAACCGCCGTCTCACAGCAACGGCAGAGTCTGGTCTGGCACGAAAACAACCTCAATAAAGCCCGCGAAACCTGGCAGCAGGCCTACGCTCGGGTCGAAGGGTTGCGCAAACTGGTGCAACGCTACGCCGACGAAGCGCGGCAGCTGGAAGACAAGCGCGAACAAAAGCTGATGGACGAGCTGTCCCAGCGCCTGCAACGCCGCGACACGTTATAAGTCCGCCGGATTCCCGCCACGGGAGGTGAAATCGTCATCGCCGTCTATAGTTCTTGGCACCCGACCTCAGATAAGGATGCGTGCCCATGGCTGTCACTTCAACATTGACGGAGGATGATAAAAAACTGACGTTAGCGATCAAGGGGCGTTTTGATTTCGTCCAGCATCAAGATTTCAGGCACGCCTACGAACAGCAGGACTCCAAGCCTGATCAGTTTGTGGTTGACCTCAAGGACACCACTTACGTCGACAGTTCTGCCCTGGGCATGCTGTTGCTGTTGCGTGACTACGCCGGGGGCGATGAGTCGGATGTGCGGATCGTCAATTGCAATGCCGACGTGCGCAAAATCTTCGCCACTTCCAACTTCGACAAGCTGTTTGATATCAGTTGAACGGGTCACACGCAGACATCCAGCCGCTCACCCTGCTGATCGCTGAAGACAGTGCGGTCGACCGCTTGTTGCTCTCGCGCATTGTCAGCAAGCAGGGGCATCGCGTGTTGCTGGCCGCCGATGGCGCCGAAGCGGTGGCGCTGTTTGCCGAGCAGCGCCCGCAACTGGTGCTGATGGACGCGCTGATGCCGGTCATGGACGGCTTTGAAGCCACGCGGCAGATCAAGGCGCTGGCTGGCGAGACGCTGGTGCCAATCATTTTCCTCACCTCGCTCGAACACGCCGACGCCTTGACCCGTGCGATGGAAGCCGGGGGCGATGATGTGCTGATCAAGCCCTATAACCCGCAGGTGCTGGCCGCCAAGATCACCGTCATGGACCGCTTGCGACGCCTGCAGGACACGGTGTTGCAGCAACGCAACCTGATCGCCCGGCACAACACCTACCTGCTCAATGAGCAGCGAGTGGCCAAGGCCGTGTTTGACCGGGTGGCGCACTCGGGGTGTTTGAAGGCGTCGAATATTCAGTATTTGCAGTCGCCTTATGCCTTGTTCGACGGCGATTTATTACTGGCGGCCTACACCCCCACCGGCGATACCCACGTGTTGCTGGGCGACTTCACCGGCCATGGGTTGCCCGCCGCCATCGGCGCCATGCCGCTGGCGGAGGTGTTCTACAGCATGACGGCCAAAGGCTATGGCCTGGCGGAAATCCTGCGTGAGATGAACGCCAAGCTCAAACGCATCCTGCCCGTGGACATGTTTTGCTGCGCCACGCTGGCGTGCGTGAGTGCCCAGCGGCGCATCGTCGAACTGTGGAATGGCGGCATGCCGGATGGCTACTTGCATGCCCAGGCCAGCGGCAAGCGCACGCCGTTGCCGTCCCGGCACTTGCCGCTGGGGGTGCTCACCAGCGACGCCTTTGACGACGCCACCGAGGTGCTGCCCATAGCGCCGGGCGATCAGCTGTTTTTGCTCTCGGACGGGGTCATCGATACCGCAGGCCACGATGAACAACTGTTTGGCGTGCAAGGGCTGGAGCGTGTGTTTGCCCGTAATCGGGACCCGGCACACCTGATTGATGAGGTGGTGCAGGCGCTGCGCGATTTCCAGGGGCAAAAGCGCGATGACGTGAGCCTGGTGCAAATCACTTCGCAGTTGCCGCAATCCTGGGACCTGCCGCCGATTCTCTACTCCGACAGCGGGCGTTGCAGCCCGCTGGACTGGTCGGCCAGCTTTGAGTTTCGCGCCCAATCCCTACAACAGTTCAACCCGTTGCCCTACCTGTTGCAGTTGTTGATGGAAGTTCATGGGCTGCGCACGCAGGGGGCGGTGATCCACGCGGTGCTGGCCGAGCTGTACGCCAATGCCCTGGAGCATGGCGTGTTGGGGCTCGACTCGCGGATCAAGCGCAACGCCGCCGGGTTCGCGCAGTATTACCAGCGCCGGGAAGAGCGGCTGGCAGCCCTTAAAGGAGGATTTGTCCGGCTGCACCTGCGGGTTGAGCCTATGCTCAACGGTGGACGTTTAGTGATACAAGTTGAAGACAGCGGAAAAGGATTCGATGTCCACAACGTATTGGCGCGTCCCCTGGACAAAGGGCGCCTGTCGGGGCGCGGCGTGAGCCTGGTGCGTCAACTGTGTCCTGCGGCGCGCTGGTCAGACGATGGTCGCAGCGCGTACGTGGAGTTTTCGTGGGAGGCTCTGGCATAATCCGCCCCATTCTTGATCAAGGAGTGAACAAGTGTCTGATCTACACATGGACCCGACTGTTGTGAGCGCATTGCGTGACGTGATGGAGGGCGGGTTTGCCGACCTGCTGGACACCTTTATCGCGGACTCGGACGAACGTCTGCAGCAATTGCATCTGGCGCGCGGTCCTACCGAGCTGATGGCGGTTGCCCACAGCTTCAAAGGCAGCAGCAGCAACATGGGTGCCATTCGTTTGGCGCGCTTGTGCGCCGAACTCGAAGCCGGGGTGCAAAAAATGCCGGTGGACGGCATCGAAGCGCTGGTGCTGAAAATCGACCGTGAATACCAAACCGTGCGCCGACTGTACAGCGCCGAACGCAAGCGCTGCGGGGCGGCACACGTGGTTTCCCACTGATGGGCGCAAAGCTGGCCCGAACCTTGCTCTGAATCTCTGACCTGTACCTACGCCAGCCCGTACAGTGGAGACCTTACATGCCGCTTGCCGCCAACCCGCTTCTTCAGACACCTGCCGCCGCTGCGTCCAAAGCCGCCGCGGCGAATGCGTCCCAGCCTGCTGTTGAGCCCAACAAAACCGGGGGGGCGCCGTTCTCGAAGGTGTACGCCAAGGCGTCGCAAGACACCGCGTCCAATGCCGCCGATAAAGCCGCCAAGCCGTCGCGCGACAAGGGGGCGGATGCGCCAGTCAGGCCTGATGTGCGCAACGACAAAAGCGCTGGCAAACCGGCGAACGTTGCCGATAGCGGCAAACCCTTGCCTGGCGGCAAGCGCGCCGACAATGCCCGTGATGACCAGGATGCCAGCACGACGTCGGCGTCCGATGACGTGGCTTCCACCGATCCGTCCACGCTGACGCCCGTGGCCCCGACCACCCCGCTGACACCACCGGTGGCGGACGTACCGGTTGACGCTGTTGCGCCACAACCCGAGGTGCAGGCGCCGCAACTGGCTGCGGCGGCCACGGCGGCTGCGGTTCAACCTCAGCCAGTGGCCGATGACACCTTCGACCCCGAGGCTGATCCCCTCGACGACCTGCCGGCGGTACGCCTGGCCATGGAGCAGGGCGGGCACGTGTCCGCCAGCAGTCAGGCACCGACCAAAAGCACTTCTGCTGATACCGCTGCACCGGCTGCTCAAACCCAGGGGCAGGCCAGCGGCATGGCCCTGCTGATCGAGCCGAAAACCGACTCCCAAACCACCGGCGAGGGCGGCGAAAAGGCCTTCAAGGGGTTGGTGGACGATGGCCTTAAAGACTTGAAAAGCGCCTCCAGCGACACCCGTGTCGACGACTTCGCCAATCGTCTGGCGGCCTTGACCCAAGCAGCGGTGCCTAAAACCGCCAATGCCTTGCCGGTCAACCAGCCCTTGGCCATGCACCAGAACGGCTGGTCTGAAGAAGTGGTCAACCGGGTGATGTACCTGTCCAGCGCCAACCTCAAGTCGGCGGACATTCAGCTGGAACCCGCCGAACTGGGGCGACTGGACATCCGCGTCAACATCGCGGCCGACCAACCGGCGCAAGTGAACTTCATGAGCGGCCACGCCGGTGTGCGTGAAGCGCTGGAAGGGCAGATGCACCGTCTGCGTGAGATGTTCGCCCAGCAGGGCATGGGGCAAGTGGACGTCAACGTGTCGGATCAATCGCGCAATTGGCAGGGCCAGGGGCAGGAGCAACAAGGCCAGCACCGCGCCAATGGCACAGGCAACGGTGGGCGGGCGGACGGCGCTGTGGAGGACGACCTGTCCGTGGCGGCCGTTGACGCCGCAGCGCCGAGTGTGATCCTGGGCTCCAGTGCGGTGGATTATTACGCCTGATAACTGGCTAGCAGCCTTGCGCAGCGGCTCCCCTTAACGGTGCAGTCGCTGCCGCGCACCGCGCGGTTATCGCCGTGCCATCGCGCCCCAACCCCGCTCAAGCCAAACAATGCCCGCCCGACACTCACTTCTGGCATAACACTTGCTCTTGCCTAGCCATGCACCTGTGAAAACCGAATAGTGACGGATTATTGGCATGGCGAAGAGCGACGCAGTGAAAGACCCCGCCCAGAAAGGCAAACTCAAGCTGATTATCCTGATCGTCGTGGCGTTGCTGCTGGCGATTGGCCTGTCCGTGGGCGCCACCTGGTATTTCATGCACAGCGCCCAAAGCAAGCCCGAGGTGGTGGTTGACCCGAACGCTAAAGTCCCGGCGATCTACGAGCCGATGGCGCCTGCGTTTGTGCTCAATTACAACGCCAATGGCCGCCAGCGCTACATGCAAGTGAGCATGACCCTGCAAGCCCGAAACCAGGCCGATCTGGACGCGCTCAAGGTTCACATGCCAGTGATCCGCAACAATCTGGTCATGTTGTTCTCCGGGGAAACCTTCGACAGCATCGCCACGCCGGTCGGCCAGGAAATGTTGCGTCAAAAAGCCACTGCCAGTGTGCAAGCCGTTGCGCAAAAAGAGCTCGGCAAAGTGGTGGTCGATCAGGTGCTCTTTACTAACTTCGTATTGCAGTAGGATCACGACATGGCCGTGCAAGACCTGCTGTCCCAGGATGAGATCGATGCGCTGTTGCATGGCGTCGATGACGGTCTGGTACAGACCGAAATGGCTGCCGAACCCGGCAGTGTCAAAAGTTACGACCTGACCAGTCAGGACCGTATTGTTCGCGGGCGCATGCCGACCCTCGAAATGATCAACGAGCGTTTCGCGCGCTACACCCGCATCAGTATGTTCAACATGCTGCGCCGCTCGGCCGACGTGGCCGTGGGCGGGGTGCAGGTGATGAAGTTCGGTGAGTACGTGCATTCGCTGTACGTGCCCACCAGTTTGAACCTGGTCAAGATCAAGCCGCTGCGTGGCACGGCGCTGTTCATCCTGGACGCCAAGTTGGTGTTCAAGCTGGTGGACAACTTCTTCGGCGGCGACGGGCGTCACGCCAAGATCGAGGGCCGTGAATTCACGCCCACCGAGTTGCGCGTGGTGCGCATGGTGCTGGAGCAGGCTTTCATCGACTTGAAAGAAGCCTGGCAGGCGATCATGGAAGTCAATTTCGAGTACATCAACTCGGAAGTGAACCCGGCCATGGCCAACATCGTCGGCCCGAGCGAGGCGATTGTGGTCTCCACCTTCCACATCGAGCTGGACGGCGGTGGCGGCGACCTGCACGTGACCATGCCGTATTCGATGATCGAGCCGGTGCGCGAGATGCTCGACGCCGGTTTCCAGTCCGACCTCGACGATCAGGACGAACGCTGGAGCAAAGCGCTGCGTGAAGACGTACTCGACGTCAGCGTGCCGCTCAGTGCCACGGTGGCCCGTCGCCAGTTGCGGCTGCGGGACATTCTGCACATGCAGCCCGGCGACGTGATCCCCATCGAGTTGCAGGACGAGCTGGTCATGCGTGCCAATGGCGTGCCGTCGTTCAAGGTCAAACTGGGCTCGCACAAGGGCAATCTCGCCCTGCAAGTGGTTGAGCCCATCGACCGGCGCTAAGCGCCGGTTTCAAGAATTCGCTGTGTAACTGATTGACTGCCCGCCGAGGACAAATGATGGCTGACGAACACGAAATAACTTCCGCCGAAGACCAGGCGCTGGCCGATGAATGGGCGGCTGCACTGGAAGAAACCGGCGATGTGGGCCAACACGACATTGACGCCTTGCTGGCGGCCGATGCGGCCAAGGCCCCGTCGTCCAACCGCGTGCCGATGGAAGAATTCGGCAGCGTGCCGCGCAACAACGAGCCGGTCACGCTGGACGGCCCCAACCTGGACGTGATTCTGGATATTCCGGTGTCCATCTCTATGGAAGTGGGCAGCACCGACATCAACATCCGTAACCTGCTGCAACTCAACCAGGGCTCGGTAATTGAACTGGACCGTCTGGCCGGTGAGCCGCTGGACGTGCTGGTCAACGGCACGCTGATTGCGCACGGCGAAGTGGTGGTGGTGAACGAAAAGTTCGGCATTCGCCTGACGGACGTCATCAGCCCAAGCGAACGCATCAAGAAGCTGCGCTGAATGAAGCGGTTACTCGGCGGTTTACTGGCGTTCCCGTTCAGCGTACTGGCGGCGGAACCGGTGGTCACGGCCACCACGGCGGCTGCGCCGGTGGTCGGCAGTGGCATCGGCGGTCAATTGACCCAACTGGTGCTGGGCCTGCTGCTGGTGCTGGGGCTGATTTTCGGCCTGACCTGGCTGTTGCGCCGGGTTCAGCACGCCGGGCCACGCCAGGGGCAGGTGATTGAACTGATCAGCTCGCGTGCGCTGGGCGCGCGTGATCGTCTGGTGCTGGTGCAAGTGGGCAATGAGCAAATCCTGCTGGGCCTGACGCCCGGCCGGATCACGCCGCTGCATGTGCTCAAGGAGCCGGTGACCTTGCCGACTACCCCCCAGCCTGCCACGCCGGAGTTTGCCAAGCGCCTGCTCGAACTGATGGGCAACCAGAAGGACAAGCCGTAATGCGTTTAGTCGTTGCGCTGTTGTTGGCGCTGGCCGCGCCGTTGGCGTTCGGTGCCGATCCGTTGTCGATTCCGGCCATCACCCTGGGCACGGGCGCCGACGGCCAGCAAGAGTACTCGGTCAGCCTGCAAATCCTGCTGATCATGACGGCGCTGAGTTTTATCCCGGCGTTCGTCATGCTGATGACCAGTTTCACGCGGATCATCATTGTGTTTTCGATCCTGCGTCAGGCGCTGGGGCTGCAACAAACCCCGTCCAACCAGATCCTCACGGGCATGGCGTTGTTTCTGACGATGTTCATCATGGCGCCGGTGTTCGACAAAATTAACCAAAACGCCTTGCAGCCGTACCTTGCCGAAAAGCTCTCGGCGCAGGACGCGATCCTCAAGGCCGAAGGCCCGATCAAGGATTTCATGCTGGCGCAAACCCGCAGCAGCGACCTTGAGCTGTTCGTGCGCCTGTCCAAGCGGACCGACATCGCCACCCCGGATGCCGCGCCGCTGACCATTCTGGTGCCGGCGTTTGTCACCTCGGAACTGAAAACCGCGTTTCAAATCGGCTTCATGATCTTCATTCCGTTCCTGATCATCGACCTGGTAGTGGCCAGTGTGCTGATGGCCATGGGCATGATGATGCTGTCGCCGCTGATTATTTCGTTGCCGTTCAAAATCATGCTGTTCGTGCTGGTCGATGGCTGGGCGCTGATTATCGGCACGCTGGCCAGCAGTTTTGGCGGGGTGTGACGCCATGCCCGGGAGTAATGCGCAATGACCCCAGAAGTCGCGGTTGACCTGTTTCGCAGTGCGTTGTGGCTGACCACCATGATGGTGGCCGTGCTGGTGGTGCCCAGCCTGCTGGTGGGCCTGATGGTCGCCATGTTCCAGGCGGCCACCCAAATCAACGAACAGACCCTGAGCTTCCTCCCGCGTTTGCTGGTGATGCTCGTGACCCTGATCGTGGCCGGGCCGTGGCTGGTGCAGACGTTCATGGAATACATCCTGTCGTTGTACGGCAGCATTCCGCAGTTGATCGGCTAAATGTCGCTGCTGGCCCTGACGGACGCGCAGATCAGTACCTGGGTCGCCAGCTTTATGCTGCCGCTGTTCCGGGTCGGCGCGCTGTTGACCACCATGCCGATCATCGGCACGACCCTGGTGCCCAAGCGCATCAAGCTGTTTTTGTCGATCGCCATTACCCTGGCCATTGTGCCCAGCCTGCCGCCGCTGCCCACCGTCAACCCGCTGGACCTGAGCGGGTTGATGCTGATTGCCGAGCAAATCATCATCGGCGCGTTGCTCGGGTTTTCACTGCAGCTGTTTTTCCAGGCGTTCGTGGTGGCCGGGCAAATCGTCGCGATCCAGATGGGCATGGGCTTCGCCTCCATGGTCGACCCGGCCAACGGGGTTAACGTGGCGGTGATCGGGCAGTTTTTCACCATGCTGGTGACCTTGCTGTTCCTGTCCATGAACGGGCACCTGGTGGTGTTCGAAGTGCTCACCGAAAGCTTTACCACTTTGCCGGTCGGTGGCGGTTTATTGACCCTTCATTTTTGGGAAGTGGTGGGCAAACTGGGCTGGGTGTTGGGCGCGGCCCTGATGCTGGTGCTGCCGGCCATTACCGCGCTGCTGGTGGTCAACATTGCCTTCGGCGTCATGACCCGGGCGGCGCCGCAACTGAACATCTTCGCCATCGGCTTTCCGCTGACCCTGGTGCTGGGCATGGTGATCCTGTGGATCAGCCTGGCGGACATCCTCAATCAGTACCAACCGCTGGCCACTGAGGCCCTGCAGTTCTTACGTGATCTGGCACAGGCGAAATAGCCATGGCCGAAAGCGAGAGTGGCGCCGATAAAACAGAAGACCCCACGGAGAAACGAAAAAAAGACTCCAGGGAAAAGGGCGAGATCGCACGCTCTAAAGAACTGAATACGCTGGCCATCATGCTCGCCGGGTCCATCGGCCTGATCATCTTTGGCGGTGCGCTGGCGCAGGACATGATGGAAATCATGCGCTACAACTTCAGCATCAGCCGCGAAGCGCTGCTCAACCCCGATTCCATGGGCGCCTACTTGCTGCACTCGGGCAAAATCGCGCTGATCGCGCTCCAACCCGTGCTCATCACCTTGCTGATTGCCGCCCTGATCGGGCCGATTGCACTGGGTGGCTGGCTGTTCGCGGCGGGCAGCCTGGCGCCCAAGTTCAGCCGCATGAACCCGGCGGCGGGGCTCAAGCGCATGTTCTCGGCCAAGGCGCTGGTCGAACTGCTCAAGGCGCTGGCCAAATTCTTCATCATCCTGATCGTGGCGTTGATGGTGCTCCAGGCCGACATCGACGACTTACAGCGCATCGCCCACGAACCGCTGGAATCGGCGGTGATTCACAGCCTGCAAGTGGTGGCCTGGAGTGCGTTGTGGATGGCCTGCGGGTTGATCCTGATTGCCGCCGTGGACGTGCCCGTGCAGCTGTGGGAAAGCCACAAAAAACTGCTGATGACCAAGCAGGAAGTGCGCGACGAACACAAGGATCAGGAAGGGCGCCCGGAAGTCAAACAGCGCATCCGCCAGACCCAGCGCGACATGAGCCAGCGGCGCATGATGAGCGCCATCCCGGATGCGGATGTCATCATCACCAACCCGACCCACTTCGCCGTCGCCCTCAAATACGACCCCGAGAAAGGCGCGGCGCCGATGCTGCTGGCCAAAGGCAGCGACTTTCTGGCGCTGAAAATCCGGGAAATCGGCGCCAAGCACGACATCCTGCTGCTCGAATCCCCGGCGTTGGCGCGTTCGATCTACTACTCCACCGAACTGGACCAGGAAATCCCTGCCGGCTTGTACCTGGCCGTGGCCCAAGTGCTGGCGTACGTCTACCAGATCCGCCAGCATCAGGCGGGCAAGGGCAAGCGGCCTGACCCGCTCAGCGACCTGCCCATCCCGCCGGATTTGCGGCGGGATGAGTGAAATGTCTTTGTTATATTCAGGCACGTCTAAGCATAAAATGACTGGCTATGATCGCATTAGCTTTGTTCGTGTATTTGTAGTAGTTAGCGTTGTTGCTAGCTCTTAATTCTTTTATGTAGTCCAGATAAGTCTCAGGCATATTTCTTTCCACTCGGTAAGCTGAAGGATTGCCGGCGGTGCCGTAAAGAGGGTTTTTAAGCGTGTGGAACATGGCGTGCTGCGGTGGAGGTAATAGATCGTCTACATAATCTATGAGTTCTTGGGGGAGGGTGTGGGTAGGCAGTCGGTTTGATTTGACAACATAAGCAGCCTGGCTGAGTAGTGTTGAAGTTCCCTGTGCAGTTCGATGATAGTCCGCTAGAAAATATTCATTCTGGAAGCGTCTTTCGTTTGCGCGCGCAGTGTATTTATATATTTTAGTTCTAGCGCTGTACGCGTCGGCTCGGCTTATCCCCGGTTTTATTGTGGCTGGAAAGTAATCTTGATTGAACCGAGCGAGGTTGTTTTTGAAGCGTGGGAAGTCAATGGTGTTATTCAATAAGTTCTTTCGGGTGCGGCTCAGCCAGTTCTGTAGTTTTCCTGTTATAAATTCCGACAGTTTTCCATTTATAAATACAGTGATATGACCACTGGGGTCATTACTGTTTATGGGTCTGTTCCTGCAGTAGGTGTAGGTGTTCATTCCACTCGCAGAGAATGGGCTCCAACTGTCCGGGCTATTAAAGCGCATCAATACGGGGTTAAACGCCCGATAGCCATTGCCCAATAAGTAATGCCCGGTCACTGGGTCTGCGCACTCGCCGTTAAACCCCAAGAGCTGCTGATTGGCGCCTGCGGTTGGATGGTGACCATAAGGCGAATAGGCCATTGTCCGTTGTTCTGTAGCACCCACCGTATACAGCACGGAGTGCTGCGGGTCGGTGGCGAGCAGGGTGCTGGCGGATGACGTTGCATCACGGCGCTGTAGCGCTAGCAACTGGTCGCCGTGCCGCGCGATGGTGTGCTGCACGTCGCCTTGGATGTCCGTGGCGAGCCGGTTTTGCCGATAAAAGCGTTGGCGTGGCGCCTGGGGGTGGGGGAGCAAGCCCGTCAGCCGATCAAGCGGGTCGTAGTCATAGCGGCACAGCAGTACTTTTTTCATGGGCGGTCTCGCGCGCGTGGAGGGATGCTTGATGGTGAGCGCGAGCAGGCGTCACGGGTACTGGCAGTTCTATCAGGTAGCCACCCTGTCAATGTTGCCAGTAGTGGGTTTGCCCAAACCTGCTTAACTGTGGAAAGAGCGCGCCGTGGCGTTTTTAACTGGCAATGGAGATGCGCGATGCCCATCGAGTTAACCCTGATCCCTGATGCGTCGGTCAAAACCTATGCCCTGAGTGATGCCCATGGTCTGGCCATGGCTGAGCTGGAGGGGTTGTTTCCGGCGTTCCCTGCGCTGGAGGGTACGTTTGCGATTTTTTGGCTGGATCAGGCGCTCGATCAACATGTGGTGGGGTTCAGTACCGAGGGCGCCAACCTGCTGGCGGTGATTTCGCTGCCGACGGTGCCGCAGGGCTGTGGCCACGAGGCGTATTACGCCGCCGTGCTGGAGCGGTGCGAGAAAGAGCGCGAGACGATTTTGCGATTTTTACGCAAGTCATTGAGCTCGGAAGGGATCAACGGGATCTGTGCGCGCAGTTTTATCCTGTGCAACCTGGTGCGCCAGTTGAAGCTCGACAGTGTGCCGGTGTGGAAGGATCGGCCGCACACGCGGGACGGGCGCTGCGGGGATATTTTGATTGGCGGGCGCGGGTCGGAGCGCTATCAGCCCAACCGCAAGATTGATGTGGTGTTCGGGGCCAGCAGCAGTGCGTGCCTGGTCATCGACTTGGGGGAATGGCGCTGGAACTGAACCCGGCGTGTGGGCGCGCGTATGACGTGTGCAAGAGGGTCGTCGGCCCGCAGCCTTATCAGCCTCTTCAGACAGGGTTGCTGCTTGCCGGGTGTCGGTGCCGGCGCTTATAGTCCGCGCTCGCCCACATGGCGACCGGGTTTGGCGACTCGGAACTTAACCGTAGATGCAGAAGCGTCATGAGTCTTTGCGCGTACAATCCGTGCCCTGTAGGACTTTATGGCGGTTGTGCGTGGGAGACTTTCGAGTCTGCCGGGTTTCTATGGTTAACCGGTTCGCCAACCCGCGCACAGCTGCCACCCCTTTGTTTGGCGACGAAAGGTGGCTTATGCATCTAACCATTGGACTTTCCTCATGCCGAACGCTCCCTACATCCCGCTGACTGCCATCGATTGCACCATCCCCGCCTTGCTGATTGACCGTAACGCCCCGCTGGACGTCTTGCACGCCAACGCCGCAGCCCGTGTGCTGGCGGTCACGCAACTGATGGAAACCTTTGCGAGCCGTGATCTGGAACACGCCGATCAGGTCGACCTCAAGCACCTGGCCACCACCGCCATGCTGTTGCTGCGCGATGGCTGCGATCTGCTCGATGTGCTGGGCTGGCGCCTCAGGCCCGCCTGACAGGGTGCCTCTGACCCCATCCCTCTCCTGACGGGAGAGGGTGTTTGCCCCTGAAGCCAAGGTTTTTTCACTGGCAGGTGGCCATTTGCCAAAGTTGGAAGGCTTCTTGCAAAGGCAGGCTCCACGGCGCACATGGCGTCAAAAGTTTGCTAAAGGTTTCCCGCAATGTCATTGGATCGCTCTCAGTTAATCAACACCGCACGCAACGGTCTGACCGGTCTGGGTCAGGGGCAGTTGGGCGTGCCGTTGTTGTTGCTGGTGATGCTGGCCATGATGATGTTGCCCATCCCGGCGTTCCTGCTGGACGTGTTCTTTACCTTCAACATTGCGCTGTCGATTGTGGTGCTGCTGGTGTGTGTGTACGCCTTGCGCCCACTGGATTTCGCCGTGTTCCCGACCATCCTGCTGGTGGCGACACTGATGCGCCTGGCGCTCAACGTGGCCTCGACGCGGGTGGTGATGCTCCACGGCCAAGAAGGTCACGGCGCGGCCGGTAAGGTGATCCAGGCGTTCGGCGAGGTGGTGATCGGCGGCAACTACGTGGTCGGTATCGTGGTGTTCGCGATTTTGATGATCATCAACTTCGTGGTGGTGACCAAGGGCGCCGGGCGTATTTCCGAGGTGAGCGCGCGTTTCACCCTCGACGCCATGCCCGGTAAGCAAATGGCCATCGACGCCGACCTGAACGCCGGGTTGATCGATCAGAACCAGGCCAAATCCCGCCGTCAGGAAGTCGCTCAGGAAGCCGAGTTCTACGGCTCGATGGACGGTGCCAGCAAGTTCGTGCGCGGTGACGCCATCGCCGGTCTGTTGATCCTGTTTATCAACCTGATCGGTGGCATGGCGGTGGGCATGTTCCAGCACGGCATGACCTTCGCTGATGCCGGTAAAGTCTATGCGCTGCTGACCATCGGTGACGGTTTGGTGGCGCAGCTGCCTTCGCTGTTGCTGTCCACGGCCGCCGCGATCATGGTGACCCGTGCGTCGGGCTCCGAAGAGATGGGCAAGCAGATCAGCCGCCAGATGTTCGCCTCGCCCAAAGCGCTGGCGGTGTCCGCCGGGTTGATGGCCGTGATGGGCGCCGTGCCCGGCATGCCGCACTTCGCGTTCCTGAGCCTGGCCGCCGTCTCCGGTGGCGTGGCGTATTTGATGTGGAAAAAACAAAACGCCGTCAAGGTTCAGGCCCTGCAGGAAGTTCAGCGCCAGCAGGAACTGCTGCCGTCGCCTGCCCGTGCGCAAGACACCAAAGAGCTGGGCTGGGATGACGTAACCCCCATCGACATGATCGGCCTGGAAGTGGGCTACCGCTTGATCCCGCTGGTGGACCGCAACCAGGGTGGCCAATTGCTGGCGCGGATCAAGGGCGTGCGCAAGAAGCTGTCCCAGGATCTGGGCTTTCTGATGCCGACTGTGCATATCCGCGACAACCTCGACCTGGCGCCCAGCGCCTACCGCTTGACCCTGATGGGGGTGATTCTGGCCGAGGCCGAGATCTACCCCGACCGCGAACTGGCGATCAACCCCGGTCAGGTGTTCGGCACGTTGAACGGCATTACCGCCAAGGACCCGGCCTTTGGCCTCGAAGCGGTGTGGATCGAAGTCAGCCAGCGCAGTCAGGCGCAATCGCTGGGCTACACCGTGGTGGACGCCAGCACCGTGGTGGCCACGCATTTGAACCAGATCCTCTACAAACACTCTCATGAGCTGATTGGTCATGAAGAAGTGCAGCAGTTGATGCAGTTGCTGGCCAAAGCCTCGCCTAAACTGGCTGAAGAGCTGGTGCCGGGTGTGCTGAGCCTGTCGCAGTTGCTCAAAGTGTTGCAGGCGCTGTTGGCCGAACAGGTGCCGGTGCGCGACATTCGCAGTATTGCCGAAGCCGTCGCGAACAATGCGCACAAGAGTCAAGATACCGCCGCTTTGGTGGCCGCCGTGCGGGTTGGTTTGTCCCGCGCCATCGTCCAAAGCATTGTAGGCGTTGAGTCTGAGCTGCCAGTTATCACGCTGGAGCCAAGGTTGGAACAAATATTGCTCAATAGTCTGCAGAAGGCAGGGCAAGGTCAGGAAGAGGGCGTTCTGCTGGAGCCGAGCATGGCTGAAAAACTGCAGCGTTCGTTGATCGACGCCGCACAACGCCAAGAGATGCAAGGCAATCCGGTGATCCTGCTGGTGGCCGGTCCGGTCCGCGCGATGCTGTCGCGGTTTGGCCGTTTGGCCGTGCCGAACCTGCATGTGCTGGCGTACCAGGAAATCCCTGACAACAAGCAAGTCACCATCGTTGCGACAGTAGGCCCGAACGGCTGAGGTTTGGTTTATGCAAGTGAAGCGTTTTTTCGCCGCCGATATGCGTCAGGCCATGAAACTGGTTCGTGATGAGCTGGGGGCTGATGCCGCCATTATTGGTAACCGCCGCATTGCTGGCGGTGTTGAGTTGACCGCTGCGCTGGACTACAAGTTGTCCGCGCTGGCGCCCCGTGTGCCGAATGTCGAACTCGAAGAAGAGCTGCGCAAGACCCAGTCGCGCATTGTGTCGGCCCAGGCCGAGTTGAGCATGCGCGCTGAGGGCGAGTCGGATGTCAGTCGGCAATTGTTTGCCGGTTTGCCCCTGACCGCCGCCGAGCCACTGATCGAGCCGACGTTCGACGAGCCGCCACGTCCCGCAGCCCCGGC
The DNA here is from genome assembly GCF_001806145.1 of Pseudomonas sp. BS-2016. Taxonomy (NCBI): domain Bacteria; kingdom Pseudomonadati; phylum Pseudomonadota; class Gammaproteobacteria; order Pseudomonadales; family Pseudomonadaceae; genus Pseudomonas; species Pseudomonas sp. BS-2016. Next base: position 76,815 of record NZ_MLCT01000034.1, on the reverse strand, counting down.
CGCGCCGAGCATGGACCAACGCGCCTTCGACACCATGCGCTTTGAACTCAATGGCTTGCGCGAGTTGCTCGAAGTGCAGTTGGGTTCGTTGGCCTGGAATCAGTTGCAAGGCAGCAAACCGGCACAAGCCAATCTGTGGCGCCGTTTGCAGCGCATCGGCTTGTCCGGCCCGCTGGCCCGCGACTTGCTGGAGCAAGTGACCGAGATTGAAGAGCCGCGTCAGGCCTGGCGCATGCTGTTGGCCCATTTGGCCCGCATGATCGCCACCCCTGAAGTCGAACCGCTTGAAGACGGCGGCGTGATTGCCATGGTCGGCCCGGCAGGCATGGGCAAGACCACCACCCTGGCCAAGCTTGCGGCGCGTTATGTGCTCAAGTACGGCGCGCAAAACATTGCGCTGGTGAGCATGGACAGTTACCGGATTGGCGCGCAGGAGCAGCTCAAAACCCTGGGCCGCATCCTCAATGTGCCCGTCACGCACGTGGCGCCCGGCCAGTCGCTGGGGCAAACCCTGGAGCCGCTGGTGCGCAAGCGTGTGGTGCTGGTGGACACGGCGGGCCTGCAAGCCAGTGACCCGGCGTTGCGCCTGCAGCTCGAAAGCCTGGCGGGGCGCGGCATCAAGTCCAAAAACTATTTGGTATTGGCCACCACCAGCCAGAAACAAGTGCTGGCGGCGGCGTACCACAGTTATAAACGTTGCGGGCTGGCCGGTTGCATCCTGACCAAACTGGATGAGACGGCGAGCCTTGGTGAAGTGTTGAGTCTGGCCATCAGCCACGAGCTGCCAGTGGCCTATCTCACGGACGGTCCGCGTATCCCGGACGATCTCCATCTGCCGCGTCGTCACCAGTTGGTGAGCCGTGCGGTGAGTGTGCAAATGCAGGAAGAACCCAGCGAAGAGGCCATGGCCGACATGTTCGCTGATATCTACCACAGCCCTTCCAAACGGGTCGGCTGAGGCAGTGATGATTACGTTGGAATGTACCTACATTGATGGTCTGCACATCCTGTTCCCGTTGAGGAACCCGCAGCCAGCCTCTGTAGCCGCGTCTAAGTAAGACAAGGTAAAGAAAGATCATGGGCAGCATGCATCCCGTACAGGTGATCGCAGTGACCGGCGGCAAGGGTGGCGTCGGTAAAACTAACGTTTCAGTCAACTTGTCGCTGGCTCTTGCCGAGCTGGGCAGACGAGTGATGTTACTGGACGCTGACCTGGGGTTGGCGAACGTCGACGTACTGCTGGGGCTGACCCCCAAATACACCCTGGCCGATGTGGTCGAGGGCCGTTGCGAGCTGCGCGATGTGCTGCTGCCTGGCCCCGGCGGGATTCGCATCGTGCCCGCGGCGTCGGGCACCCAAAGCATGGTTCACCTGAGCCCGGCCCAGCATGCGGGGCTGATTCAGGCCTTCAGCGAGATCGGTGACAACCTGGACGTGCTGGTGATCGACACCGCCGCCGGGATTGGCGAATCGGTGGTCAGCTTTGTGCGCGCCGCGCAGGAAGTGCTGCTGGTGGTGTGCGACGAACCGACCTCGATCACCGATGCGTATGCGTTGATCAAGTTGCTGAACCGCGATTACGGCATGAACCGCTTCCGGGTGTTGGCCAACATGGCCCAGAGCCCGCAGGAAGGGCGCAACCTGTTCGCCAAGCTGACCAAAGTCACCGACCGCTTTCTAGACGTCGCCCTGCAATACGTAGGCGCCGTGCCGTACGACGAATGTGTGCGCAAGGCAGTGCAAAAGCAGCGCGCTGTGTACGAAGCGTTCCCGCGCTCCAAATGCTCGCTGGCGTTCAAGGCCATTGCACAGAAAGTTGACACCTGGCCATTGCCTGCCAATCCCCGTGGGCACCTGGAGTTCTTTGTTGAGCGTCTGGTGCAGCAAACCAATGTAGGTACGTCTCCATGACAGCAAGCGGCTATCGCATGTACAGCAAGTCATCGCGCGACAGCCAGTACGAGCTGATCGAACGCTACGCCCCTTTGGTCAAACGCATTGCGTACCACCTGCTGGCGCGTCTGCCGGCCAGTGTGCAGGTTGAAGACTTGATTCAGGCCGGGATGATCGGCCTGCTCGAAGTGTCGACCAAATACGACGCCAGCAAAGGTGCAAGTTTCGAAACTTACGCGGGTATTCGTATCCGTGGCGCGATGCTTGATGAAGTGCGAAAGGGCGACTGGGCTCCACGCTCGGTCCACCGCAATACGCGCATGGTCAGCGATGCAATTCGGGCAATTGAAGCAAAAACAGGCTGTGACGCTAAAGATCACGAAGTTGCGGCCGAACTCAATTTAAGCCTTGATGATTATTACGCCATTTTGAATGACACCCTGGGCAGCCGCCTGTTCAGCTTCGACGACCTGTTGCAGGACGGCGAGCATGAAGGGCTGCACGAGGACGGCGCCAGTGCTCACCTTGAGCCGTCGCGCGACCTGGAAGACGAACGTTTCCAGGGCGCGTTGGCCGAGGCCATCGCCAACTTGCCGGAACGCGAGCGGCTGGTGCTGGCGCTGTACTACGACGAAGAACTCAACCTCAAGGAAATCGGTGAGGTGCTGGGCGTGAGCGAGTCGCGTGTCAGCCAGTTGCACAGCCAGTGTGCCGCGCGTTTGCGCGGGCGCCTGGCGGAATGGCGAGCGCGCTGAGACGCCGCCGTCCACACGATTTACCCCCTGTAGCCGCTGCCGCAGGCTGCGATAAGGCCGCAAGACCTTCTGTCACAGACGGTCGCTGCATCCGCGTCGCAGTCGGCGGTGGCGGCTACAGGGTTAAGGTTTACTGAATTGATTGAATGGCGCGCCCAGGTGCTGGACGCGTTTTAAGACTGCTTGGAGGTCGAATTGGACAAGAATATGAAAATCCTCATCGTTGATGATTTTTCGACGATGCGGCGGATCATTAAAAACCTGCTGCGTGACCTGGGGTTCACCAACACCGTTGAGGCCGATGATGGCACCACGGCGATACCGATCCTCAATCAAGGTCATATCGACTTTCTGGTGACTGACTGGAACATGCCGGGCATGACCGGCATCGATCTGCTGCGCCACGTGCGCGCGGATGAAAAACTCAAGCACATGCCCGTGCTGATGGTGACGGCCGAAGCCAAGCGCGAGCAAATCATCGAAGCGGCGCAAGCCGGTGTTAACGGCTATGTCGTCAAGCCGTTCACTGCGCTGGCACTCAAAGAGAAGATCGAAAAAATCTTCGAACGCATCGGTTGATCGACTCGCCACGGGGGCGTTATGGAGCATAAAGAGGCTAGCCAGGGCGATTTTGAATCGACCTTGAAAAAACATGCTCGCGAGTTGGTCGACAGCCTTGAAAAAGGCCAGTTTGGCGACGCCGTGCAGCTGATTCACGAATTGAACCAGACCCGCGACCGGGGCCTGTACCGCGAAGTCGGCAAGCTGACGCGCGAGCTGCACAGTGCAATCGTCAACTTCCACATTGACCCGCACATGCCGCAAGCCGAAGAAGTGTCGCAGATCACGGATGCCACGGAACGGTTGTCGTATGTTGTGCGCTTAACGGAAGCGGCGGCCAACCGCACCATGGACCTGGTGGAGAACAGCACGCCCGTGGTCAATGGCCTGGGCGCTGAAGCCAAAACCTTGAGCGCAGAGTGGGGACGCTTCATGCGTCGCGAGCTCAGTGCCGAGGAGTTTCGGGATCTGGCGCGTCGGGTTGACGGTTTTCTGACGCGTAGCGAAGAAGAAAGCCACGTGGTCGCCGCCAACCTGAATGACATTTTGCTGGCTCAGGATTACCAGGACCTCACCGGTCAGGTGATCAAGCGGGTCACGCAGCTGGTGACTGAAGTTGAAAGCAATCTGCTCAAACTGGTGTTGATGGCCAGTCAGGTTGACCGTTTCGCAGGGATCGAGCATGACCGCGAAGCACTGCGGGCAGAAAATAATCCGCAAAAAAACCTGGCGCAGGGTGAAGGTCCGCAGATTCATGCCGATAAGCGTGATGACGTCGTGTCCGGTCAGGACGATGTAGACGATTTGCTTTCAAGTCTTGGATTCTAAGGAGCACGTACATGAGCTTCGGCGCCGATGAAGAAATCCTTCAGGATTTCCTGGTTGAAGCCGGCGAAATTCTAGAGCAGTTGTCCGAACAACTGGTCGAGCTGGAAAGCCGACCGGATGATGCCGACCTGCTCAATGCAATTTTTCGCGGTTTTCACACTGTAAAAGGGGGCGCCGGCTTCCTCCAGCTCAACGAGCTGGTGGAGTGCTGTCACATCGCCGAGAACGTGTTCGACATCTTGCGCAAGGGTGAGCGACACGTCGATTCGGAGCTGATGGACGTGATCCTGGAAGCGCTGGACGCGGTCAACGGCATGTTCAGTGAAGTGCGCGAGCGCGCACCGATCACCGCCGCGACGCCGGAGTTGCTGGCTGCCCTGGCGCGCCTGGCCGAGCCCGCAGCGGCACCCGCCGCCCCGGAGCCCGTGGCCGTGGCGCCTGCGCCAGAACCGGTGGCCGCAGACAGCGGTGACATCACCGATAACGAATTCGAGCTGTTGCTGGACTCGCTCAATGCAGTCAAAGCGCAAGCGGCGGCGGGCGGGGCGGCGACGCCTGTGGCCACGCCTGAGCAGGCGGCGGCATCCGCCCCGGGCAGCGACGAAATTTCTGACGCCGAGTTTGAGTCCCTGCTGGACCAATTGCACGGCAAAGGCCAGTTTGCGCCGGACGCCGTGGCTGCGACGCCCGCCGCTCAACCGGCGGAACCGGCCGCGCCCGCCAGCAACGAAATCACCGACGACGAATTCGAAGCCTTGCTCGATCAGTTGCACGGTAAAGGGTCGTTCAGTGCCGATGCACTGGATGCCTCTGCCCCTGCGGCACCAGCGGCCCCTGCGGCTGTCGCGCCGGCTGATGCGGCACCGGCCAACCCGGACCACATCTCCGACCACGAATTTGAATCGTTGCTCGACGAGTTGCACGGTAAGGGCAAGTTCACGGAAGTCCCTGCCCAGCCGGCTGCGGCCAAGCCCGCGCCTGCAGCGGCGGCGGCCGTGGCAAGCAAGCCTGAACCGGCAGCGCGCCCGGTCGCTCCGGCCCGCGCTGCAGCGGCCCACCCGGACAAACCGGCGGCTTCGGAAGCAGAAACCACGGTGCGGGTCGACACGGCGCGCCTGGACGACATCATGAACATGGTCGGCGAGCTGGTGCTGGTGCGTAACCGTCTGGTGCGCCTGGGCCTCAACAGCAATGACGAAGCCATGTCCAAGGCGGTGTCCAACCTCGACGTGGTGACCGCCGACCTGCAAACCGCGGTGATGAAGACCCGGATGCAGCCGATCAAGAAAGTGTTCGGCCGTTTCCCGCGACTGGTTCGCGATCTGGCGCGTCAGCTCAAGAAAGAAATCACCCTTGAGCTGGTGGGCGAAGAAACCGACCTGGACAAGAACCTGGTCGAGGCCCTGGCCGACCCGCTGGTCCACTTGGTGCGCAACGCGGTCGACCACGGTTGTGAAACCCCGGAAGAACGCGAAGCGGCAGGCAAGTCCCGTTGCGGCAAGGTGATCCTCTCGGCCGAACAGGAAGGCGACCACATCCTGCTGTCCATCTCCGATGACGGCAAAGGCATGGACGCCAATATTCTGCGCGGCATTGCCGTGAAGAAAGGCCTGATGGACAAGGACGCCGCCGATCGCCTGAGCGAGTCCGACTGTTACAACCTGATTTTTGCGCCGGGCTTCTCGACCAAAACCGAGATTTCCGACGTGTCGGGCCGTGGCGTGGGCATGGACGTGGTGAAAACCAAAATCGCCCAGCTCAACGGCTCGCTGAACATCTATTCGACCCTGGGCCAGGGCTCGAAGATTGTGATCAAGGTGCCGCTGACCCTGGCGATCATGCCGACCCTGATGGTGATGCTGGGCAATCAGGCGTTCGCCTTCCCGCTGGTCAACGTGAACGAGATTTTCCACCTCGACCTGTCGCGCACCAATGTGGTGGACGGCCAGGAAGTGGTGATCGTACGCGACAAGGCGCTGCCGTTGTTCTACCTCAAGCGCTGGCTGGTGGCTTCGGCTGCCCACGAAGAGCAGCGTGAAGGGCATGTGGTGATTCTGTCGGTGGGCACGCAGCGCATCGGTTTCGTGGTCGATCAGTTGGTCGGTCAGGAAGAAGTGGTCATCAAACCGTTGGGCAAAATGCTCCAGGGCACGCCGGGCATGTCGGGCGCCACCATTACCGGTGATGGCCGTATTGCCTTGATTCTGGATGTGCCGAGCATGCTCAAACGCTACGCCGCACGGCGTATTTGATTCTGGTGGAGCGGGGCGGTTGCGTCCCGCGCCGCCTAACGGAGTGTTTATGGTAGTCAAGGTCCTGGTGGTGGATGATTCTGGTTTTTTCCGCCGCCGTGTCTCGGAGATTCTGTCCGCTGACCCGACGATTCAAGTGATCGGCACCGCCACCAATGGCAAAGAGGCGATTGATCAGGCGCTGGCGCTCAAGCCGGACGTGATCACCATGGACTACGAGATGCCGATGATGGACGGCATTACCGCCGTGCGTCACATCATGCAAAAGTGTCCGACCCCGGTGTTGATGTTCTCTTCCCTGACCCACGAAGGTGCCCGCGTCACGCTGGATGCACTGGACGCCGGGGCCGTGGATTTCCTGCCGAAAAACTTCGAAGACATTTCGCGCAACCCCGATAAGGTCAAGCAACTGCTGTGCGAGAAAGTGCACACCATCTCGCGCAGTAACCGCCGTTTTTCCAGTTACAGCGCACCCCAGCCGCACACCCCGACGCCCGCGCCACGCCCGTCGGTCAGCGGTTTTGCGCCAGCGGGCACGCCTGCCACCCCGGCACCGACCCGCACCACGCCGATTGCCAGCCGCAGTGCGCCCGCCCCGGCGGCCACCGCGAACTCGCCAGCGCCCAAGCGCAAAGCCTACAAACTGGTGGCGATTGGAACCTCCACGGGTGGGCCGGTGGCCTTGCAGCGGGTATTGACCCAGTTGCCAGCCAATTTCCCGGCGCCCATCGTGCTGGTGCAGCACATGCCTGCGGCGTTCACCAAGGCGTTTGCCGAGCGGTTGGACAAGCTGTGCCGCATCAGTGTGAAAGAAGCCGAAGACGGCGACATCCTGCGTCCGGGCCTGGCGCTGCTGGCGCCGGGGGGCAAGCAAATGATGATCGACGGGCGTGGCGCGGTACGTATCCTGCCGGGCGATGAGCGTCTGAACTACAAACCGTGTGTGGACATCACCTTCGGTTCAGCGGCCAAGTCCTACGGCGACAAAGTGCTGGCGGTGGTGTTGACCGGCATGGGCGCCGATGGCCGCGAAGGCGCGCGCCTGCTCAAGCAGGGCGGCAGCAACGTCTGGGCGCAGGACGAGGCCAGTTGTGTGATCTACGGCATGCCCATGGCCATCGTCAAAGCCAACCTGGCGGACGCGGTGTACAGCCTGGATGACATCGGCAAGCACTTGGTCGAGGCGTGTCACTGATGGATGTACTGAGCCTGATCGGCATCATCATGGCCTTCGTGGCCATCATCGGCGGTAATTACCTCGAAGGCGGTCACCTGGGCGCGCTGGCCAATGGCCCGGCGGCCCTTATCGTGCTGGGTGGCACCATCGGCGCCGCGTTGTTGCAGTCGCCATTGAGCGCGTTCAAGCGCGCCATGCACACCGTGGTGTGGATCTTCTTTCCGCCGCGCATTGACCTGGCGGGCGGCGTGGATCGCGTCGTCAACTGGAGCCTCACCGCGCGCAAGGAAGGCCTGCTGGGCCTGGAAGGCGTGGCAGATGCCGAACCCGACGATTATTCGCGCAAAGGCTTGCAGTTGCTGGTGGACGGCGCCGAGCCCGAAGCGATCCGCAGCATTCTGGAAGTCGATTTCATGACCCAGGAAAGCCGCGATATCGAAGCCGCGAAAGTGTTCGAAAGCATGGGCGGCTATGCGCCGACCATCGGCATCATCGGTGCGGTGATGGGCTTGATCCACGTGATGGGCAACCTGGCCGACCCGAGCCAGTTGGGCAGCGGCATCGCGGTGGCCTTTGTCGCCACCATCTATGGCGTGGCCAGTGCCAACCTGATTCTGTTGCCCATTGCCAGCAAGCTGAAGTCGATTGCCATGCGCCAGTCGCGTTACCGCGAAATGTTGCTCGAAGGCATCCTGTCGATCGCCGAAGGTGAGAACCCGCGTTCCATTGAGTTGAAGCTTCAGGGCTTCATGGACTAATGGAGAGTTTGCGCTATGTCCCGTCGCCGTCGGCAGCCTGAAGAACACGTCAATCACGAGCGCTGGCTGGTGTCCTACGCGGACTTCATCACCTTGTTGTTCGCGTTTTTTGTGGTCATGTACTCGATCTCATCGATCAACGAAGGCAAGTACAAAATCATCTCCCAGGCGCTGGTGGGGGTGTTTAACGACGCCGAACGCACGCTCAAGCCCATCCCCATTGGTGAAGAGCGGCCGTTGACCATCCAGCCGGCCAAGCCCCTGGTCAAAGACAGCGACCAGACGGACGCCGGGCTGGGGCAGATCACCCGCGATCCGCTGAAAACCATCGCCGACGACATCACCCAGGCGTTTGGCGACCTGATTGCGTCCAACCAGTTGACCGTGCGCGGCAATGAGCTGTGGGTCGAGATCGAACTCAACTCCAGCCTGCTGTTTGGCAGCGGCGATGCGATGCCCAGCGACGTGGCGTTCAGCATCATCGACAAGGTGGCGGCGATCCTCAAACCGTTCGATAACCCGATTCACGTCGAAGGCTTCACCGACGACTTGCCGATCCGTACGGCGCAGTACCCCACCAACTGGGAACTGTCGTCGGCCCGTTCGTCGAGCATCGTGCGCATGCTGGCCATGCAAGGGGTCAACCCGGCCCGCATGGCGTCGGTGGGCTATGGCGAGTTTCAGCCGGTGGCCAATAACGCCACCCCCGAAGGCCGTGCGCTGAACCGGCGGGTGGTGCTGGTGGTCTCGCGCAACCTGGATGTGCGCCGTAGCCTGACCGGCACCGGAACCGCGCATGCAACGCCCGATGCGGCCTTGAAGCGGGCTGGCACACAAACTGCACCGCCGGTATCAACGCCGCCGGTTCGCGGGAATGCCGTCAATTCTCCGTCGCCGGCCCTTTAACTGAATGCCAATTCTCGGCCAGGGCGTTTCGCCGCCGGGAGGAACACGCTAATGAGAGTCTGGGCAGTAGCCAATCAAAAAGGTGGCGTCGGTAAGACCACCACATCCATTGCACTGGCCGGTTTGCTGGCCGAGGCGGGCAAGCGCGTGGTGGTGGTCGATCTGGACCCCCACGGCTCGATGACCAGCTACTTCGGTTATGACCCCGATGCCCTTGAGCACAGCAACTACGACCTGTTCCTGCACAAGGGGCAGGTGCCTGAAGGCTTGCCGGGGCAACTGTTGCTGCCCACCAGCAATGACCATATTTCCCTGCTGCCGTCGAGCACGGCGCTGGCCACGCTGGAGCGTCAGTCGCCCGGCCAGAGCGGCCTCGGTCTGGTGATCGCCCGCGCGCTGGCGCAGCTGTGGCAAGACTACGATTACGCGATCATCGACAGCCCGCCGTTGTTGGGCGTGTTGATGGTCAATGCGCTGGCGGCCAGCCAGCAGTTGGTGATCCCGGTGCAGACCGAGCATTTGGCGGTCAAGGGCCTGGAGCGCATGGTCAACACGCTGGCGATGATTAACCGCTCGCGCAAGCAAGAGCTGCCGTTCAGCATCGTCCCGACCTTGTTCGACCGCCGCACCCAGGCGTCCATGAGCACGTTGCGGGTGTTGCGCGATTTGTACCCCGACACCATCTGGCAAGGCTACATCCCTGTGGACACGCGCTTGCGCGATGCCAGCCGGGCGGGCCTTGCGCCGTCGCAATTCGATCCCAAGAGCCGGGGCGTGGTGGCCTATCGCGCCTTGCTCAAGCACGTGCTCAGCCGCCAGCTGTCGCCGCAGGTGGCCTGAGGTGCGCATGCATTCAAGTAACAAAGTAATACGGCCGATAACCTTCAAAGGCCACGCGAGCGAGTACGGGATGTGGGTCACGTTATGAAGCAACCTGTAATGATTCCTACGCGTCCGCAATTGGCGTTGCAGTCGTACCTCGACGGTTTGTTGCAAGAGGCCACGCAAGAGCTGTTGTGGGTCGAGCCCGAGCCAGAGCCGATCGCGCCGTTGCCCGTGGCCGAACCGGTTGAACTCGATGACTTTGCCGCCGCCGTGCTCGAAGAGCAGGTGCGCGATGCGGTGGTGGTGCCTGCGGTGGTGGTGCCGTTGCGTGCGCCGGACGTCGTGCCCGCCGAGGCGGTGAGTGTGGCCGACACGCCCGACGCCGTAGCCCAGCCGTTGGTGCAGGTGCACCTGCCCGCTACGCCGGGCGGTCAGGCGCCGGTGTACAGCGACGGGCGCCCGGCCTGGGCCGCCGAGCCCTTCGAGTGCCTGTTGTTCGATGTGGCCGGGCTGACCCTGGCCGTGCCGCTGGTGTGCCTGGGTTCGATTTATTCGCTGGCCGGGCGTGAGTTGACGCCATTGTTTGGCCAGCCGGACTGGTTTCTCGGCATTCTGCCGAGCCAGAGTGGCAACCTCAAAGTGCTCGATACGGCGCGCTGGGTGATGCCCGACCGCTACCGCGACGATTTCCGCGAAGGCTTGCAGTACGTGATATCGGTTCAGGGCTACGAATGGGGGCTGGCGGTGCATCAGGTCAGCCGTTCGTTGCGCCTGGACCCCAATGAAATCAAATGGCGCACGCAGCGTGGCCAGCGGCCATGGCTGGCGGGCACCGTGATCGAACACATGTGCGCGCTGCTGGATGTGGCCGAACTGGCCGAGCTGATCGCCAGTGGTGCGGTCAAGCACATGAGCAAGGCGGCGTCCGTGCCACAGACGTAACACAACATAACGACCGGGCCCATGGCGCGGTCAGACAGCACACTCGCCGCTTAAGCGGTATTTAGTCAGGGGTTTGGGGTATGAATCAGTCAAGTGCAAAGGCGTCGTCCGAAGATCCGATCCTGCAATGGGTTACCTTCAAGCTGGACAACGAGTCCTACGGCATCAACGTGATGCAGGTGCAGGAAGTGTTGCGCTACACCGAAATCGCACCTGTGCCGGGTGCGCCTTCCTACGTGTTGGGCATCATCAACCTGCGCGGCAACGTGGTGACGGTCATCGACACCCGCCAGCGTTTCGGCCTGATGAACGCCGACATCACGGACAACACGCGCATTGTCATCATTGAAGCCGACAAGCAAGTGGTCGGGATTCTGGTCGACAGCGTGGCGGAAGTGGTTTACCTGCGCCAGTCTGAAATCGAAACGGCGCCGAACGTTGGCAACGAAGAGTCCGCCAAGTTTATCCAGGGCGTGTGCAACAAAAACAACGAACTGTTGATTTTGGTTGAGCTGGACAAAATGATGAGCGAAGAAGAATGGTCGGACCTGGAGAACATCTGATTGATGCTTGAGGTGGCGGTAATAGTCCTGGGCCTGTTGTGGGGGCTGACGGTGTGGATGTTCGTGTCCTACGTTCGCAGCCAGCGCCTGATCGCGGCGCAACAGGCTGCGGGGGATGCGCTGCGCGATCAGCGCATCAAGGAGCTGGGGCGGCGGCTGGACACCTACCAGAATGGCAGCGTGCAAATGGGTGAAGACTTGCATGAATTGCGCGCAGTGGTGGCACCGTTGCCCGAGAAGCTGACCCAGCTGGAACAGCGCGACCCGACCAGCCTGTCGTTTTCCCAGGCGGCGCGCCTGGTGGGCATGGGCGCCAGCATCGACGAACTGACCGAGTCCTGCGGCCTGACCCAGGCCGAAGCCGAGTTGATGAGCAAAATGCACAAAGGCTAATAAGCACCCGTGTGGCTTGACCCTGGCCGGGGCAGGCCCTCAGGGGGTGTTGTTGTCAGGCAGCCCCGCCAGTGCGCGCGCCTTCAGCGTGTCCAGGTGTGCACCGGGTTGTTCAAGAATGGCGTGGAACCACGCCGTAAAGGCGTGCGGCTGGTGGGTCAGTTGCGCGGCCAGCACTGAGGTATCGATCCATTTCCAGTCCTGCGCTTCAGCGGGGTCGGGGTGCGGTGGGCTGTCAAAGCGACCCACATACAGGTGGTCGAATTCATGCTCGATCAAGTCGTTGGAGACCTGTGCCCGGTAGGTCAACGTACCGGCTGCGTACAACGAACAGGTAAACCCCATCTCTTCCTGCAAGCGACGTCGCGCTGCACTCAGGGTTGACTCGCCGGGCCGCGGATGACCGCAGCAGGTGTTGGTCCATAAACCGCCGGAGTGGTATTTGCCGCTGGCCCGTTGTTGCAGCATCAGTTCGCCCCTGGCGTTGAACACAAAGATAGAAAAAGCACGGTGCAACAGCCCCTCTCGATGCACGGGCATTTTCAGGCCGGTGCCGATCGCGCGGTCCTGCGCATCCACCAGAATCAAGGTTTCCTCAGGGGATGACGGCATGTTCATGGCTGGCGTCCTGTGGGCTTACCTGGGGGTCACATCCCGCTCTTGCGGTTGCGGATTAGGGTCGAAGTCTGCCGGGAATTTGCCTTTGAGTTGCCAGGCAAAAGCGATGATTTCGGCCAGCGTGCGGTACAGCTCTTGCGGGATGCTGTCCCCCAGCTCCATGCGCGCCAGCAGTTTCACCAGTTCGGCATTCTCGTAAATCGGGACGTCATACTCGCGGGCGAGGGTGAGGATGGCTTCGGCCAGTTCGTCGTCGCCCTTGGCAGTGAGGGTCGGGGCCTGTTTGCCGTCGTATTTGAGGGCAATGGCCTGACGCGGCGGGTTGGGTGTGCTCATGCGGTTTCGTCCACCCAGCGTTGTTCCAGCGGCTTGTGGTTGCCCTGGGGCGGTGTGCCCTGATGGCAGTCGAGGTCGGTCACGCTCAGGCCGGCGTCGTTCAGGCGCTGGCGCAAGAGGCCGAGCTGACTGTCGATCAGGTCGGCGGTGAAGGCGTGTTGCGCCCAGAGCTGCCCTGACAGGGTGCCGCGCAACAGTTGCGCCTGCACGTGCAGCGGCCCGAGCGGAGCCAGGTCGAAGGCGAGTTCCACGCGCCACAGCGGGTCTTTGACTTCACGGGTCTCGCGCTTTTCTTCGGGTGCCTGTTCAGGCGGGTCTTCGCGTTGGAATTTCACTTGCAACGGCACGATGTCGTGGGCGTTGCGCAGGGGGATTTCCAGCTGCCAGGTGGTCAGCACGCCGCCGTCGGGCGTGCGACCGCTTTGTTCCAGGCTGGACAGCTGATGGCTTTGCAGGCGGGAAATGGCCGCCGCGGCCAGTTTTAACAGGCTTTCGAGGTTGTCTTCGCCCTCTGCGCTTTGCAGGGTGCGGCCGGGCAGCGGGAAGCCGCCCGGTTGGGGCTTGGCGCTGACCTGACCGAGCATGCCCAGGGCGTTGCGCACGAACGTGGGCATGGCTTGCGCCTGAGCGCTGGCGGCCACGCCGGGGTTGAAAGCGCTACTGGCCGCCACGCCCGGCGTGATCTGGGCAATCAGGCGCAGCAACGTGGCTTTGAGGTCGGGGGCCAGGTGCTGTGCTTGGCCACCCAATAGCTTGGCCTCCAGAAACGCACCGCTGTTGAGCAGGGCATCGCTCACGCCTTTGGGGGTGCTCAACTGCGCGGGGGTGGGCAGGCCCGCCAGCAGTTTGTCGATGGACGCTCGCAGGTCGGCCGGCAACGTGGCGTCCGGCGGCAGCGCTCGCAAGGCGTTCAGCAGTCCTTCGAGCGAGCCCTGCGCGCGTTGTTGTGTGACCAGTTGTTGCGCAATCGCCAGTTGATCCTGTCGCCCGCTCAAGGGGACGAACTGCAGGCTTTGCTCACCTTGTACCTGCGCTGTAAGCAGACTACCGATGCGCAAGGGCTGCGGGCTGTCCAGTGCCAGGGTGGTGCCGCTCAGCGCGGTGTTGAGCAGGGTCACCAGGGAGCGGTAGAGCGCCGGTTGGCCCGTGGGTTGCGGCACGAGCTGGGTGGTCAGCACTTTGCCTTGCAGCAAGGTGCCGACGGGCAGTTGCCCGGTGTCGAGGCGGGTGAGGGTGGCGACACTGCTGCTCAGTGCCTGCTGCACGCTGATGGCCAGGCTGCCGGAGGTCGGTTGGGTGACGGCCAGTTGCGTGCCTTGCGGCAATGGGAACGGGCTGTTGGCTTGCACGTGGGTTTGGCGCCCGCCCGCCAGCGTCAGTTTGAGCAGCAGTTGAAACGCGAGGTCGTCCTGCTTGAGCGACAGCACTTCGGCCTTGGCGCTCTGACCGGGGCCAATCAAGCCATCGAGGGGTTGCAACAATTTCAGCAGCTCGCCGCCGACCACGCCTGCGCGTGCACCGTTTGTGACGGCGGGTGGGAGCGGAGGAATATTCATGTCGCCTTTCATCGTTACAACCTGTCGAAATTGCCCTCTTTAGAGTAGGACATGGCATGTATAATGCCGCCCCGTCGTTCAGAGGGCAGCAAAACTTCAAAATTGTTTGACCCAGCTCTCTGAAACAGGCCGCAAATGCATTTATCCTGCATCACTTTAACGGCCGCGCCTGAGCCGACTTGAACCGTGAAGGCCTCAATTACGTGACCAGCCCTCTTCTAGAAGCCGTAGCGCTCGCCTGTGAGCGTGACTGGCGGATGTTGTTCGAAGACCTCGAATTGCGTCTGGCCAGCGGTGACATGTTGCAAATCAGCGGCCCCAACGGCAGCGGCAAAACCAGCCTGCTGCGTTTGTTGGCCGGATTGATGCAACCGACGGCGGGTGAAATTCGCCTCAATGGCCAGCCCTTGAGCGGCCAGCGCACCGAGCTGGCCAGCAACCTGCTGTGGATCGGGCATGCCGCCGGGATCAAAGACCTGCTGACGGCCGAAGAGAACCTCAGCTGGCTGTGTGCCTTGCATCGCCCGGCCTCGCGCGAGGCCATCTGGGCCGCGCTGGCTGCCGTGGGCCTCAAAGGCTTCGAGGACGTGCCGTGCCACACGTTGTCGGCCGGTCAACAACGCCGCGTCGCCCTGGCGCGCCTGCACCTCGACAGCCCGCCGCTGTGGATCCTCGACGAACCCTTTACCGCGCTCGACAAGCAAGGCGTCGCCCAGCTTGAAGAGCACCTGGCCCGACATTGTGAGCAGGGCGGCATGGTGGTGCTGACCACGCACCACACCCTGACCCGCCTGCCTGCCGGGTATCGCGACATTGATTTGGGGCGTTGGGCCGTATGAGTGTGTTTGCCGTGCTGGTGGCGCGTGAAGCGCGTTTGTTATTCCGTCGTCCGGCCGAGCTGGCCAACCCGCTGGTGTTCTTCGCCATCGTGATTGCGATGTTCCCGTTGGCGGTCGGCCCCGAGACTCAATTGTTGCAAACCTTGTCTCCGGGGCTGCTCTGGGTGGCGGCCCTTTTAGCGGTCCTGCTCTCGCTGGACGGGCTTTTCCGCAGTGATTTCGAAGACGGATCGCTGGAACAGTGGGTCCTTTCGTCGCACCCCCTTGCTCTACTGGTGTTGGCCAAAGTACTGGCACACTGGGCGTTTTCCGGGCTGGCGCTGGTGATCCTGTCACCCGTGCTGGCCTTGATGCTGGGGTTGCCGGTGGCGTGTCTGCCGGTATTGCTGATGTCGTTGTTGCTTGGCACGCCGGTACTGAGTTTGCTCGGTGCCGTCGGCGCTGCACTGACGGTGGGTCTCAAGCGCGGCGGCCTGTTGCTCGCCTTGTTGATCCTGCCCCTCTATATCCCGGTGCTGATTCTGGGCAGTGGCGCCTTGCAGGCGGCACTCCAGGGGATGCCCGCGACCGGTTACTTGCTGTGGCTGGGCAGCCTGACGGCCCTGGCAGTAACCCTGACACCGTTTGCGATAGCGGCCGGCCTGAAAATCAGCGTCGGCGAATAATGAGGTCTGGCCATTAATTGGCCAGTAAAGACCCTGGCTGGCATGGCACTCAACCTGTCGTGACCGGCACCGTGATGGAAACAGCGTGATGAACTGGACTTGGTTTCACAAACTCGGCTCGCCCAAATGGTTTTATGCCATCAGCGGCCGCCTGCTGCCCTGGTTGAGCATCGCCGCCGTGCTGCTGATCTTGGGCGGGGTTGTCTGGGGGCTGGCCTTCGCGCCACCGGACTACCAGCAAGGCAACAGCTTTCGCATCATCTACATCCACGTGCCCGCCGCGATGCTGGCCCAGTCCTGCTACGTGATGCTGGCGGTCTGCGGCGTGGTGGGGCTGGTGTGGAAGATGAAGATTGCCGACGTCGCGTTGCAGGCCGCCGCCCCGGTGGGGGCGTGGATGACCGCGGTGGCGCTGGTGACCGGCGCCGTCTGGGGCAAGCCGACGTGGGGCTCGTGGTGGGTGTGGGATGCACGCCTGACCTCGATGCTGATCCTGCTGTTTCTGTATTTCGGCCTGATTGCCCTGGGCAATGCCATCACCAATCGCGACAGCGCGGCCAAGGCCTGCGCCGTGCTGGCAATTGTCGGTGTGATCAATATCCCGATCATCAAATACTCGGTGGAGTGGTGGAACACCCTGCATCAGGGCGCGACCTTCACCCTGACCGAAAAACCGGCGATGCCCGTGGAAATGTGGCTGCCACTGCTGCTGACAGTGGTGGGGTTTTATTGCTTCTTTGGCGCCGTGGTCCTGCTGCGCATGCGCCTGGAGGTGCTCAAGCGCGAAGCCCGCACCCGTTGGGCCAAGGATGAAGTGTTGAAAGCGCTGGAGGGTTCACGATGAGTTTTGCTTCTGTTGGCGACTTCATCGCCATGGGCCATCACGGTGTGTATGTCTGGACGTCCTATGGCATTTGCCTGGCGGTACTGGTGTTGAACGTGGCGTTGCCGATCCTGGCGCGTCGGCGTTATTTGCAACAAGAGGCGCGTCGTTTGCGCCGGGAGAACGCGAAGTGAATCCGCTGCGTAAAAAACGTTTGATCATCATTCTGGCGATTCTGGTCGGTGTCGGCGCTGCGGTGGCCCTGGCCTTGAGCGCCTTGCAGCAGAACATCAACCTGTTCTACACCCCGACCCAGATTGCCAACGGCGAAGCCCCGCTGGACACGCGCATTCGCGCAGGCGGCATGGTGCAGGACGGCTCGCTGAAACGCTCCGGCGACTCGCTGGACGTCGAATTCGTGGTCACCGATTTCAATAAGTCGGTGACCATTCAATACCGCGGCATCCTGCCGGACCTGTTCCGCGAAGGGCAGGGCATCGTGGCGCTGGGCAAGCTCAATGCCCAGGGTGTGGTGGTGGCCGATGAAGTACTGGCCAAACACGATGAAAAATACATGCCGCCTGAAGTGACCAAGGCGTTGAACGAAAGCGGTCAATCCGCGCCTGCAGCGGCCAACGAGGTTAAGTGATGACGTTCGGACTGTTTATTCCGGAATTGGGCCAGTTGGCCATGATTCTGGCGCTGTGCATTGCCATCGTGCAGGCCATCGTGCCGTTGCTCGGGGCATGGCGGGGCGACAAATTGTGGATGAGCCTGGCGCAGCCGGCGGCCTGGGGTCAGTTCGCCTTTTTGCTGTTTGCCTTTGGCTGCCTGACCTGGTCGTTCATGGCCGATGATTTCTCGGTCGCTTACGTGGCCAGCAACTCCAACAGCGCGCTGCCGTGGTACTACAAGTTCAGCGCGGTGTGGGGTGCCCACGAGGGTTCGTTGCTGTTGTGGGCAATGATTCTCGGTGGCTGGACCTTCGCCGTGTCGATCTTCTCGCGCCAGTTGCCGCAGGTGATGCTGGCGCGGGTGCTGTCGATCATGGGCATGATCAGCGTCGGCTTTTTGCTGTTCCTGATCCTGACTTCCAACCCGTTCACCCGCCTGCTGCCGCAAATGCCGGCCAACGGCAATGACCTCAACCCGCTGTTGCAAGACATCGGCCTGATCGTGCACCCGCCGATGCTGTACATGGGCTACGTGGGCTTTTCGGTGGCCTTCGCCTTCGCCATTGCGGCGTTGCTGGGCGGGCGGCTTGATGCGGCCTGGGCGCGCTGGTCGCGGCCGTGGACCATTGTGGCGTGGGCATTCCTGGGCATCGGCATCACGCTGGGTTCGTGGTGGGCTTATTACGAGCTTGGCTGGGGCGGCTGGTGGTTCTGGGACCCGGTGGAAAACGCGTCCTTCATGCCTTGGCTGGTGGGCACGGCGCTGATTCACTCGTTGGCCGTGACCGAAAAACGCGGCGTGTTCAAAAGCTGGACCGTGTTGCTGGCCATTGCGGCTTTCTCGTTGAGCCTGCTGGGCACCTTCCTGGTGCGTTCGGGCGTGCTGACCTCGGTTCACGCGTTCGCCTCGGACCCTGAGCGTGGCGTGTTCATCCTGATTTTCCTGCTGTTCGTGGTGGGTGGCTCGCTGACGCTGTTTGCCTTGCGGGCGCCAGTGGTCAAGAGCCAGGTGGGCTTTAACCTGTGGTCGCGTGAAACGCTGCTGCTGGGCAATAACCTGATTCTGGTGGTGGCTGCGTCGATGATTCTGTTGGGCACCTTGTACCCGATGGTGCTCGATGCCCTGACCGGCGCCAAGATGTCCGTGGGCCCGCCGTATTTTGATGCGCTGTTCATCCCGTTGATGGCTGTGTTGATGGTGGTGATGGCGGTGGGCGTGCTGGTGCGCTGGAAAGACACGCCGGTCAAGTGGCTGCTGGGCATGCTGACCCCGGTGTTGCTGGGCAGCGCCGCGTTGTCGGCGATTGCCGGTGTGGCCTATGGCGATTTCAACTGGGCCGTCATGACCACCTTTATGTTGGCCTCGTGGGTGCTGTTGGCCGGGGTGCGCGACATTGGCGACAAAACCCGTCACAAAGGGCTGTTCAAAGGCCTGCGCAGCCTGACCCGCAGCTACTGGGGCATGCAGATTGCGCACCTGGGCATCGCCGTGTGCGCGCTCGGCGTGGTGTTGTCGAGCCAGAACAGTGCCGAGCGTGACCTGCGCCTGGCGCCGGGCGAGTCCATGGAACTGGGCGGCTATCACTTCATTTTTGAAGGTGCCCAGCATTATCAGGGCCCCAACTTCACGTCGGACAAAGGCACCGTGCGCGTGGTGCGCAACGGTAAGGAAATCAGCGTATTGCACCCGGAAAAACGCCTGTACACCGTGCAGTCGTCGATGATGACCGAGGCCGGTATCGACGCCGGGTTTACGCGCGATCTGTACGTGGCGCTGGGCGAGCCGCTGGGTGATGGCGCCTGGGCCGTGCGGGTGCACGTCAAACCGTTTGTGCGCTGGATCTGGCTGGGCGGCTTGCTCACCGGGTTTGGCGGGTTGCTGGCGGCGCTGGACCGTCGTTATCGGGTCAAGGTGAAAAGCCGCGTGCGTGAAGCGCTGGGCATGACAGGAGCCACCGCATGAGACGCTGGTTGATGCTGATTCCGCTGGCCATCTTTTTGGCCATGGCGGGCTTTCTGTACAAAGGGCTGTACCTGGACCCCACCGAGCTGCCGTCGGCCATGATCGGCAAGCCGTTCCCGGCGTTCAGCCTGCCCTCGGTTGACGGTGGCACCACCCTGACCGAGGCCGACCTCAAGGGCAAGCCGGCGCTGGTCAACGTGTGGGCCACGTGGTGCATTTCGTGCCGCGTCGAGCACCCGGTGCTGACCAAACTGGCCGCGCAGGGCGTGGTGATCCATGGGGTCAACTACAAGGACGTCAACGCCGATGCGCAAAAGTGGCTCAAGGAATTCCACAACCCGTATCAACTGGACATTAACGACGAAGCCGGTTCGCTGGGCCTGAACCTGGGCGTGTACGGCGCGCCGGAAACTTTCCTGATCGACAGCCAGGGCATCATTCGGCACAAGTTCGTCGGCGTGATCGACGAAACTGTGTGGCGCGAACAACTGGCGGGCAAATACCAGGCGCTGGTCGACGAGGCCCAACCATGAAGCGCTGGTTAACCGCCCTGGTGTTTGGCCTGACCCTGACCGGCGTGGCCCAGGCGGCCATCGACACCTACGAGTTCAAGAACGACGCCGAGCGTGACCGTTTTCGTGAACTGACCAAAGAGCTGCGTTGCCCCAAGTGCCAGAATCAGGACATTGCCGATTCCAACGCACCGATTGCCACCGACCTGCGGCGCGAGATTTTCCGCATGCTGGGCGAGGGCAAGGACAACCAGCAAATCATCGACTTCATGGTCGACCGATACGGCGAATTCGTGCGTTACAAACCGGCGCTGACCGGCAAGACCGCGATCCTGTGGTTCGGGCCGCTGGTCTTGCTGGTGGGCGGGTTTGTGGTCATCGGCGTGATCGTGGGCCGCCGTCGCACGCAGCGCGCCACCCGCACGGACACCCTTTCTGCCGAGGAGCGTCAGCGCCTCGACACTTTGCTGGATAAAACCAAAGATGATTGATTTCTGGCTTGCAGCCGGTTTGCTGCTACTGATCGCCCTCAGCTTTATCTTGATCCCTGTGCTGCGCGCCCGGCGCGCTCAGCGTGAAGAAGACCGCACGGCGCTCAACGTCGCGCTGTACCAGGAGCGTGTGGCCGAGTTGCAGGCGCAGCGCGATGAAGGCGTGTTGACCGATGCGCAACTGGAGGCCGGACGCGCCGAAGCGGCGCGTGAACTGCTGGCCGACACTGAAGGCGCGGCGCCAGCGCGGGTTTCGAGCCTGGGCAAAGTGGTGCCTCTGCTGGCTGCGTTCATGGTGCCGGTGCTGGGTGTGGCGCTGTACTTGCACTATGGCGCCAGCGACAAAGTCGAACTGACCCGCGAATTCGCCCAGCCGCCGCAATCCCTCGATGAGATGGTGGCCCGCCTGGAGCGCGCCGCCGTGGCTCAGCCCGAATCCGCCGAAGGCTTGTATTTCCTGGGTCGCGCCTACATGGCGCAAAACCGTCCGGCCGATGCGGCCAAGGTCTTCGAGCGCACGGTCGCGGTGGCCGGTCGTCAGCCCGAGCTGCTGGGGCAGTGGGCTCAGGCGCAGTACTTTGCCGACAACAAGCAGTGGAGTGACAAGACCCAGGCGTTGACCGACGAGGCGCTCAAGGCTGACCCCAAAGAGGTCACCAGCCTCGGCCTGCTGGGTATCGCGGCCTTCGAAGCCAAGCGCTATCAGGAGGCCATTGGCTACTGGCAGCGGCTGATGAACGAACTGCCTGAAGGCGATGCGTCCCGCGCCGCCCTCGAAGGCGGTATTCAGAAGGCCCGCGAGCAACTGCAGGCCAATGGCGAGCGCGTCGAAACAGCGCCGGTGGCCGCGACCGAGGCGTCGATCAAGGTCAGCGTGGACCTGGCTGACGCGGTAAAAGCCCGCGTGTTGCCCACCGACAGTGTGTTCATTTTCGCCCGCGCCGTGACCGGGCCGCCGGCGCCATTGGCCGTCAAGCGGGTGACGGTGGCCGACCTGCCGATCACCGTCGAGCTGGGTGACCGCGACGCGATGATGCCGCAATTGAAACTGTCGAACTTTCCTGAAGTCCAACTGGTTGCGCGCGTCTCTCGTGCTGGCCAACCGACAGCAGGCGAATGGGCCGGGCGCAGCCAACCGCTGTCCAGCCGCACCACTGCGCTGCAACAGCTGATCATCGACAGCCCGGACAAGTAGCCGGTCAACACCGCCCCTGCAGGCGCGCTGGCAGTGCCAGACAAGCGCGTCTGCAGGGGCAACTCACGATAAGAGAAACCCGTATGAGTCCGCTTGCACGCATCACCTTGCTCAGTTTCGCCTTAGGCCTGAGCGCCTGTGCGGTCCATCATCCTTCGGATCAGCCGTCACCGACCCCGCCTGAGCACGTGCCGCAACCGTCGTCGCCTGCTGGCAAACCGTTGCCCGACATGCCGATTCCCAAGCCGCCAAAACCGCTGCCGCGGACCTCGGCCACCTTTGCGCCGCCACCGGGCGGGCCCAGCCATTGGGATGCACGTCTGGGGGTGTATGTGTTGGAGGCTCAGCCCGACACTTTCTACCGCCAGCGTACGTATTACCGCTGGAACAACGGTTGGAGCCGTTCGGTCAGCCCGAACGGGCCGTGGGAAGAGACCGACATCAGCGGCGTGCCGCCGGGGTTGAGCCGGCAGTTCAAATAAGTTAAATGGCGACCCGCGGGTCGCCGTTTTTTTGCGCGTCGTTAAAACGCGGCTTTGCCCACCGAGGCGCCGCCATCCACGAACAACGTCTGGCCGGTGATGTAAGCGCTGTGTTCGGACAGCAGGAACGCAATCGCCGAGGCGATCTCGTGCGGCTGGCCCAAACGCGCCATGGGCACCCCGGCCAGATACCGGGCTTCACCTTCAGAGCCCGGCGGGTTGTTGGCGCGGAACAGCTCGGTTTCGGTCGGCCCGGGTGCGACGGCGTTGACCGTGATCCCGGTTTGCGCCAGTTCCAGCGCCCAAGAGCGGGTGAAACTGACCAAGGCCGCTTTGGCCGCCGCATAGGCGGTGCGCTGTGCAATGCCCAGCACGGTCAGGCTGGAAATATTTACGATGCGTCCCCAGCCCCGGTGGCGCATGCCGGGCAGCAGGGCTTGGGTGGCTTGCAACGCCGAATGCAGATTGACCCGCATCACGTCGTCGAACGCATCCAGGTCAATCTCGCCCAGTGCTTGCGGGCGCACCAGCCCGACATTGTTGACCAGCCCGTCAAACGCAAAGCGCTCGCTCAACTCGCCCAGTACGTGTGCGCTGCGCTGGCGATCGGCCAGGTCCAGCGCCACCAGCGTGCCGGGGAAGGTGGGGTCGTCGGCATTTCGCGCAATGCCAACGACGGTGTGGCCTGCTTCTGACAGATAAGTCGCCAGCGCGCGTCCGATTCCTTTACTGGCGCCGGTGATGAGAAAAGTCCGTGCGGTCATGGTGTGCTCCGGTGTGAAAACGGGCAGGGATAATACCTTGTCACGGCGTGCGCGAGATTCTATGTTGCGGGCTACCCGACCCAGCGCCTGTGCCGCGCACCGTCCTGACGGGCAGGGTCTTTGACAGGAGTGACGTGTGTGAGCCAGTTCCAATTCAAACAAGTGGATGTGTTCAGTCGGGTGGCGCTCAAGGGCAATCCGGTGGCGGTGGTGCTCAATGCCGATGGCCTGAGCGATGCGCAGATGGCGGACTTTGCGCGCTGGACCAACCTCAGTGAAACCACGTTCGTGCTCAGGCCGCAGGACCCGCAGGCCGATTATCGTTTGCGCATCTTTACCACCCTGCGCGAACTACCCTTTGCCGGGCACCCGACGTTGGGCAGTTGCCATGCCTGGCTAGAAGCCGGGGGGCAGCCAAAAGGCCGGGAAGTCATTCAGGAATGTGGCGCGGGTCTGATCACGATTCGGCGCGACGCTGAACAACTGGCGTTCAAGGCGCCGCCTTTGTTGCGCAGCGGGCCTGTGGAAGAGGCGCTGATACAGCGCATCTGTGCGGGCTTGCGGATTGAACCACAGTCGGTGGTCCGCGCGAGCTGGGTCGACAACGGGCCGGGGTGGGTGGCGGTGATGCTGCGCGATCGGGCGCAGGTGCTGGCGCTGGAGCCCGACTACCCGCAACTGCTGGGCCTGGCGCTGGGGGTGATTGCGCCGTGGGACAGTGCGAAGGATGGCGATGATGCGCACTTTGAAGTGCGCGCGTTCATCGCCGGGGATGGCATGCAGGAAGACCCGGTCACCGGCAGCCTGAATGCCGGTTTGGCGCAATGGCTGATGGCGCAGGGCTTGGCACCGGCGCGTTATACGGTGAGTCAGGGCACGGCCATGGGCCGGGCCGGGCGCGTCGCCATCGAACGCGTAAGGGGCGATATTTGGGTGGGTGGCGCGGCGGTGACTTGTCTCTCGGGTCATCTGACGCTGTAAGGCCTCGGCTTGCTGCGCTGTCGCCCGCTCAGGCCCCTTTTGCTTTAACCGCGCGTTTGGCCCTGGGTTTGCTGGCGGGCGCCTTGCGTTTTTTCTTCCACGCGGGGGCGGCCCCGGCCGGGCTGGCCGGGCCGCGAATGGTCATTTGCAGGCCGCTGCAACGTTCGATGTGCTTGCTCATCCAGGCGGCCTGTTTGGCGACGAAGATGTCGAGGGTCATGTCGCCGCTTTGCACCATGTCCAGCGCTTGTTCCCAGATCGCCGTGGTGCCGGGGTCGGCAATGGCGCGGGGCACGGCGTCGATCAGGCTGAAAGCCGCGGGCGTGGCCGCCAGCGCCTTGCCGTTTTTGTTCAGATAACCGCGGTCCAGCAAGCCCTGAATGATCCCGGCGCGGGTGGCTTCGGTGCCAATGCCGGTGGTGTCTTTGAGTTTTTGTTTGAGCAGCGGGTCCTGGACCCATTTGGCGACGTTTTTCATGGCCTTGATCAGGTCGCCCTCGGTGAACGGCTTGGGCGGCTGGGTCCACAAGTCTTTGAGCAGGACGTTCGCCACCGCACAGTCGAGGCCTTCGTGCAGGCGCGGTAGCGGCTGCGGTGCCGGGGCTTCACGGCCCTTGGCCGGGGCCAGGGCTTCGGGCAGGGCGCGCTTCCAGCCCGGCTCGATGATCTGCTTGCCCACCGCGCGCAGGGCCTGCCCCGCACAGTCGAAGTCGGCCTGGGTGCGGTCGTATTCATGGTTGGGCAGGAACTGCGCCAGGTAACGCGCGCGAATCAGGGTATAGACGGCCCGCTGCTTGCCGCTCAGGCGTTCGAGGTTTTTCGCGGCCGCCGTGGGGATGATGCCGTGGTGGGCGCTGACCTTGGCGTCATTCCACGCCCGTGAACGGCGTTGCGGGTCCAGAAAGCCTGCCAGCGGTTGCAAGGCCGGATCCGCCTGCTGCAAGGCACCGAGAATTGAGGCGGCTTCGGCGTGCTGGCTTTGCGGCAGGTAGCCGCAGTCGCTGCGCGGGTAGGTGATGAC
Source organism: Pseudomonas sp. BS-2016 (assembly GCF_001806145.1). Lineage (NCBI taxonomy): Bacteria > Pseudomonadati > Pseudomonadota > Gammaproteobacteria > Pseudomonadales > Pseudomonadaceae > Pseudomonas > Pseudomonas sp. BS-2016. Next base: position 52,042 of record NZ_MLCT01000034.1, on the reverse strand, counting down.
TTTGTAGGTTTCATACAGTGATTGGGCGATGTCGAGGGTTTCCTGGGCGCCCAGCCCTAATTTCTTGGAACACACTTCCTGCAGCGTGCCGAGGTCGAACGGCAGGGGCGCGACGTCGCGCAGGCGCTCGGTGCGCAGGGTGATGACCCGTGCGTGGCGGGCGTTTTGCATCGCCGTGGCGGCGTGCTGCGCGTGGGCCTGATTCAGGCAGCGGTCCTGGTCGTCACAGGTGTCCGGGTCGGCGCGCCACTGGGCGGTAAACACTTGCCCGTCATGGCTGAGTTGCACATCAATGGCCCAATAGGCCACAGGGATGAAATCGCTGATGCTGCGGTCGCGATCCACCACCAGGCGCAAGGTCGGGGTTTGCACCCGGCCTACGGGCAGCACGCCCTGATAGCCCGACTTGCGCCCGAGCAGGGTAAACAGGCGGCTCATGTTCATGCCGATCAGCCAGTCGGCCCGCGAACGCCCCAAGGCTGCGTGGTACAGGTTGAAAGTGTCGGCGCCGGGCTTGAGCGCGGCCAGTGCCTTGCGAATCGAGGCGTCGTCCAGTGCCGACAACCACAGGCGCTGGATCGGCCCGCGATAACGGCAGTGTTCGACCAGCTCGCGGGCGATCATTTCGCCTTCGCGGTCGGCATCGGTGGCGATCACCAGTTCACGGGCTTCGCCCAGCAGGCGTTTGACGGCCTTGTACTGGCTGGCGGTTTTGGGTTTGACGCGCATCTTCCACTGCTGCGGCACGATGGGCAGGTCGGCCAGGACCCAGCGTTTGTAGCGCTCGTCGTAGGCGTCGGGCGGGGCGGTTTCGAGCAAATGACCGATGCACCAGGTGACGGTGGCATTGGGGCCCACCCAGCAGCCATCACCGCGACGGCTGGCACCGAGCACGGCCGCAATATCTTTGGCCTGGGAGGGTTTTTCACACAAAAACAGCCGCATCGTTTCACTCGTTCATGCTGCGCAGAAGGTGCACAGCATGGCAGAGATTGAAATCGGGGCAACTGTTTTTACTGTGTTTATGTACAGGTCAAGGGTGCAGGCAGCGCCTGCACCGGTGACGCGGGGGTGTTTATTGGCCCGAGTACACCTGGTCAAACACGCCGCCGTCATTGAAGTAGATTTTTTGCACCTCGCGCCAGTCGCCGAAGGTTTTCTCAACCGACAGGAAGTCAACTTTCGGGAAGCGGTCGCTGTACTTGGCCAGAATCTGCGGGTCGCGCGGGCGCAGGTAGTTTTTGGCGGCGATTTCCTGGCCTTCAGGCGACCACAAATACTTCAAGTAGGCTTCAGCCACCTCACGCGTGCCTTTTTTGTCGACCACTTTGTCGACCACGGTCACCGGCGGCTCAGCCTCGGCCGAGACGCTGGGGTAGACCACTTCGAACTGGTCGCGACCAAATTCGCGGGCGATCATTTCCGCTTCGTTCTCAAAGGTCACCAGCACGTCGCCGATCTGGTTGGTCATGAAGGTCGTGGTGGCTGCGCGGCCGCCGGTGTCCAGAACGGGCACATTTTTGAACATCTTGCCGAGGAAGGCTTTGGCTTTCGTTTCGTCACCACCGTTTTTCAGCACGTAGCCCCAAGCGGACAGGAACGTGTAACGACCATTGCCCGAGGTTTTCGGGTTCGGCACGATCACTTGCACGCCATCCTTGACCAGGTCCGGCCAGTCTTTCAGGGCTTTCGGGTTGCCTTTGCGCACGATGAACACCGTGGCCGAGGTGAAGGGCGCGCTGTTGTTCGGCAGGCGGGTGACCCAATTCTCAGGCACCAGTTTGCCGTTATCGGCCAGGGCATTGATGTCGGTGGCCATGTTCATGGTGATGACGTCCGCGGGCAGCCCGTCGATCACCGAGCGCGCCTGTTTGCTGGAGCCGCCGAACGACATTTGCACCGTTTGCTTTGCGTCGTGCTCTGCTTCCCAATGTTTCTGGAATGCCGGGTTGTAGTCTTTGTAGAAGTCGCGCATGACGTCGTACGACACGTTCAGCAGCGGCTTGGGAGCGGCGTGGGCAACGCCCATAAAGGCCAGGCTGGCGGCGAGGACAGAGGCGCTAAAAAGGTTTTTCACTGCTCATTCCTTGTTGGAGGGGCATATGGGGCAATTTGCCAGCGACTATAGCCGCTGACGCTTAGTGCATAAAAGATTAAAAAAGCCTTTGCTTATGCATTTTTTGTAAAAAGCGCGTTGCCACAGCGAGAACAAAAAGCCGCCGAAGGTTCATGGCGTTCTTTTTTGCACGTGGGGCAGTTGTGTTTGAGCTGTTCGCCGCGCATGGCGTTGGCCAGTTCGGCGGTGAAGATCCCGGTGGGCACGGCGATGATCGAATAACCGGTGATCATCACCATGGCCGAGATGATTTGCCCGAACGGGGTCTTCGGCACGATATCGCCGAAGCCCACTGTGGTCAGGGTGACGATGGCCCAGTAGATGCTCACCGGGATGCTGGTAAAGCCGTTTTCCGGCCCTTCGACCACGTACATCAGGGTGCCGAACACGGTCACCAGCGTGGACACACTGACCAGAAACACGATGATCTTTTGTTTGCTGCCGCGCAGTGCCGAGAGCAGGTAGTTGGCCTGACTCAAGTAGGGCGCCAGCTTGAGCACCCGAAAGATTCGCAGCATGCGGATGATGCGAATAATCAGCAGGTACTGCGCATCGCTGTAATAGATCGCCAGAATCCCCGGCACGATGGCCAGTAAATCCACCAGCCCGTAAAAGCTGAAGGCGTAGCGCAGGGGTTTGGGCGAGCAATACAGGCGCAGGCCGTATTCCACGGCGAACACAAAGGTGAAGCCCCACTCGATGTAGGCCAGCAGGTTGGCGTAATCGCGGTGGATGCTGTCGATACTGTCGAGGATCACCACCACCAGGCTGCAGAGGATGATCAGCAGGAGCGTGGTGTCGAAACGGCGCCCTGCGGGGGTGTCGGCCTGAAAGACCATCACGTAGAGCCGCTGGCGCCAGTCGTTGTTATTCATGTACGAAGCTCGAATCTCAAAGGTAAGAAGATTCGGGGATTAGCGCTCAATGCGCAACCGGGATTGCACACTGGAGGGTGTTAACAGGCGCACGCTGGCCAGTACCAACCAGCTGCTCAGGATGAAGGGCGCCGTCAGGGCGGGCAGCCCGAGCGCGCTAAAGCCGGGTGTGAGCATCAACGCCAGCAGGATGCCCGCCAGTGGCTGCCAGGGGTGGCGTGTGCGTTGGCACAATGCCAAAGCGGCCAGTGCCGCGTTATACCCGCCCAGCCCGCTGAGCGCGGTGGCCGGGTCGTGCTGCAAGAGGCTGAACCCCACGCCCGCCAGCGCACCCGTCAATGCCCACAGCGCAGCGCGTCGGCTGCTCAGCCACAGGCCGGTGACGATCAACAGCCCCGCCAGCGGTGATTGCAACAACATGACTTGGCCGATGCCCGTCAACAGCCCTTGCGCCAGCGTGAGGCCGTTGAGTTCGGGGGTGGGCCAGGCGGAGGCTGGCGGTGCTGGGTTGAAACTGAGCAATAGCCAGCCCAGCCCGACAAAGGGCGCGGTGTAAGCCATCAGGGTGTTGCCGTTGCTGGCGCGCTTGAGCCATTGGTGGACCAGCATGGTGCTCAGCCCGGCGCTGGCAATGATCAGCAGCGGCAACATGGCTGACCACGGCAACTGATGGCTCAGCAGCAACCCCAGCAACACGCCGTTGTAGCTGTAAAGCCCGGCCTGGCGTTCAGCTTTGGGGTAACCGCGCCGTTGTGCGGTTAACAGGCCGCTGACCCCGCCAAGCAGTGCGCCCCCCAAGAGTGAAGGCGCGCTGACGAGAATGGCCAGCAGGCACAGCACGCCGCACAGCGGATGACGTTGCAGGAAAATCTGGCTGAAACCGTTGCACAGGGCCGTCGCCCAATCCGGGCAAGGCTGGCTGAATGAGGGGGCGTGCATGGTGACGACACACTTGAGAAGGGGATGAGGTGTGCAGCCGCCGCGCGGGGCGGGCGGCGGCTACAGGTGCGGTTACTGCTCGCGAATCGAGAAGTTGGCCATGTGTTCCAGGCCTTTGATCAGCGCCGAGTGGTCCCAGTTGCTGCCACCGATGGCGGCGCAGGTGCTGAACACTTGCTGCGCATTGGCGGTGTTGGGCAGGTTGATGCCCAGCTCGCGGGCGCCCGCCAGGGCCAGGTTGAGGTCCTTCTGGTGCAGGCTGATGCGGAAGCCCGGGTCGAAGGTGCCTTTGATCATGCGCTCGCCGTGGACTTCGAGGATTTTGGAGGACGCAAACCCGCCCATCAGTGCCTCACGGACCTTGGCCGGATCTGCGCCGTTCTTGGCAGCAAACACCAGCGCTTCAGCCACCGCCTGAATGTTCAGGGCGACGATGATCTGGTTGGCCACTTTGGCGGTCTGGCCGTCGCCATTGCCGCCCACCAGGGTGATGTTCTTGCCCATGCTTTGCAGCAGCGGCAGGGCGCGCTGGAAAGTGGATTCCTCGCCGCCGACCATGATGCTCAGGGTGCCAGCCTTGGCCCCGACTTCACCGCCAGAGACGGGTGCATCGAGGTAGTACGCGCCTTTGGCGGTGATTTTTTCAGCGAAGGCCTTGGTCGCGGTAGGCGAGATCGAACTCATGTCGATCACCACTTTGTTCGGGCTCAGGCCGGCCGCGATCCCGTCTTCGCGAAACAGCACGTCTTCGACCTGCGGGGTGTCCGGCACCATGACGATGATGAACTCGGCTTCCTGGGCCACTTCTTTCGGGCTGGCCAGGGCGATAGCGCCTGCGGCGACCAGGTCGGCAGGGGCCGCGCCGTGGTGGGTCGACAGGAACAGGCTGTGACCCGCCTTTTGCAGGTTGCTGGCCATGGGAGAACCCATGATGCCGGTGCCGATAAATCCGATTTTAGCCATGACAAATCCTCTTGTTTTTATGGGGTAAACAGCCGTAGACGCGGCTGAAGGCGGCGAAGGGTGGCGCGCCAGCCCGTGATCTCGAAACCCGGACGCTGATGACGGCCTTAGACCGCGTTATGCGTCTTGAGCCAGCCCAGACCGGCTTCGGTGCTGCTCAGTGGCTTGTACTCACAGCCGACCCAGCCTTGGTAGCCGATGCGATCAAGGTGTTCGAACAGGAAGCGGTAGTTGATTTCGCCGGTGCCCGGTTCGTGACGGCCGGGGTTATCGGCCAACTGGATGTGGTTGATCTGCGGCAGGTGCGTTTGCATCGTGCGCGCCAGGTCACCTTCCATGATTTGCATGTGGTAGATGTCGTATTGCAGGAACAGGTTGGCGCTGCCGACCTTCTCCTGAATGGCCAGCGCCTGACGCGTGTTGTTGAGGTAGAAACCGGGGATGTCGCGGGTGTTGATGGCTTCCATCACCAGCTTGATGCCCACCGCTTGCAGCTTGTCGGCGGCGTATTTGAGGTTGCTGACGAAGGTTTTCTCAACCAGCGCCTCGTCGATGCCTTGGGGGCGAATGCCCGCCAGGCAGTTGATCTGATCGTTGCCCAGCACTTGGGCGTAGGCGATGGCCAGATCCACCCCGGCGCGAAACTCTTCGACACGGTCCGGCAGGCAGGCAATCCCGCGCTCGCCCTTGGCCCAGTCGCCGGCTGGCAGGTTGAACAGCACTTGGGTCAGTTTGTTGGCATCGAGTTGGGCCTTGATTTCGGCAGAGCTGTAGTCGTACGGAAACAGGTATTCAACGCCGTGGAAACCAGCATTGGCAGCCGCTTGAAAACGGACAAGAAAATCCTGTTCGGTGAACAGCATGGACAGGTTGGCGGCAAAACGCGGCATGGTGGACTCCTGCAATGTGTGTGTCCCCTCTCCCGGTGGGAGAGGGGCAGGCTTAACGTTAATCGAGCATCGAGATGGCAGTCGGGGCGTCGTTGCCCACCAGCGCCAGGTCTTCGAACTCGTTCACAGCGTTGATTTCGGTGCCCATGGAAATATTGGTCACGCGTTCGAGAATAATCTCAACCACCACCGGGACACGGAACTCTTTGATCATTTCTTGTGCCTGGCGCAGCGCCGGCTGGATCTGGCTTGGCTCGAACACGCGCAGAGCCTTGCAACCCAGGCCTTCGGCCACGGCCACATGGTCGACGCCGTAACCGTTGAGTTCCGGTGCGTTGAGGTTGTCGAACGACAGCTGCACGCAGTAATCCATTTCAAAGCCGCGCTGTGCCTGACGGATCAAACCCAGGTACGAGTTGTTCACCACCACGTGGATGTACGGCAGGTTGAACTGCGCGCCCACGGCCAGCTCTTCGATCATGAACTGGAAGTCGTAGTCGCCGGAGAGCGCCACCACGTTGCGGTTCGGATCGGCCTTGACCACGCCCAGTGCAGCCGGAATGGTCCAGCCGAGCGGACCGGCCTGGCCGCAGTTGATCCAGTGCCGTGGCTTGTACACGTGCAGGAATTGCGCACCGGCAATCTGCGACAAACCGATCGTGCTGACGTAGCACGTGTCTTTGCCGAACACCTGGTTCATCTCTTCGTACACGCGCTGCGGCTTGACCGGTACGTTGTCGAAGTGGGTCTTGCGGTGCAGGGTGGCTTTGCGTTGCTGGCAGTCTTGCAGCCAGGCGCTGCGGTTTTTCAGTTTGCCGGCGGCTTTCCACTCGCGGGCCACTTCAAGGAACACCTTCAGGGCAGAACCGGCGTCGGACACAATGCCCAGGTCCGGGGTGAAGACGCGCCCGATTTGCGTCGGCTCGATGTCCACGTGAATGAAGCGGCGGCCTTCGGTGTAGACCTCGACCGAACCGGTGTGGCGGTTAGCCCAGCGGTTGCCGATGCCCAGTACCACGTCGGACTTGAGCAGGGTGGCGTTACCGTAGCGGTGCGAGGTTTGCAGACCAACCATGCCCACCATCAGCGGGTGATCGTCGGCAATCGTGCCCCAGCCCATCAGGGTCGGAATCACCGGGATGCCGGTCAGTTCAGCGAATTCCACCAGCAGGTCGCTGGCGTCGGCATTGATCACGCCGCCGCCGCTGACCAGCAGCGGGCGCTCGGCCTGGTCGAGCATGGCCAGGGCCTTTTCGGCCTGAACGCGGGTGGCGCTGGGCTTGGCCAGCGGCAGCGGTTCGTAGGCGTCGATGTCGAACTCGATCTCGGCCATTTGCACATCAAACGGCAGGTCGATCAGCACCGGGCCGGGGCGCCCGGAGCGCATTTCGTAAAAGGCTTTCTGGAAGGCATAAGGCACCTGGCCCGGTTCCAGCACGGTGGTTGCCCACTTGGTCACGGGTTTGACGATGCTGGTGATGTCGACAGCCTGGAAGTCTTCTTTGTGCATACGGGCGCGGGGGGCCTGACCGGTGATGCACAAAATCGGGATCGAATCGGCCGAGGCACTGTACAGGCCGGTGACCATGTCCGTGCCCGCAGGGCCTGAGGTGCCGATGCACACGCCGATGTTGCCGGCCTTCGTGCGGGTGTAACCCTCGGCCATGTGCGAGGCGCCTTCCACGTGGCGAGCAAGTACGTGATCGATGCCGCCGACCTTTTGCAGGGCCGAGTACAGCGGATTGATGGCGGCGCCCGGGATACCGAATGCGGTATCGACACCTTCGCGACGCATCACCAGAACGGCAGCTTCGATTGCTCTCATTTTGCTCATTGCTTTGTGCCTCTTACGTTTTGTAATTGTATACAAGTGGCTGTGGGCTGAGTGTATTCATCCGCCCCGGTGCAGGTCAATGGCTTTTGTTCAATCAATCGCTGGAAGACCGGAAGCCCTGTATTAGGCAGGTTTACGGTATTTGAAGAAATGCGCGCTCAAATAATTGTATACAAGATGAATATTTATTGTGTTCTATTGAGTCTGTCGAGACGTCTCCCAAGACGCCCTAAAGGCTTTCCAATAACAAGACGAAGGACGGCAACCATGAGTGCGTTAACTTTGAAACTGGCGTTAAACCTGGCCAGCCAGGCCCTTGCGGCCGGGCGTCAGATCGCGGCTGCGCCGCTGGCGGTGGCGGTGCTCGATGGCGGCGGGCATCTGGTGGCGTTGCAGCGTGAAGACGGTGCAAGCCTGCTGCGCCCCAGCATTGCCATCGGCAAAGCCTGGGGCGCCATTGCATTGGGCAAAGGTTCGCGCCTGCTGGCGCTGGATGCACAGCAGCGGCCTGCGTTTTTTGCAGCACTCAATGGCATGGGCACCAGTGACGTTGTCCCGGCGCCGGGGGGCGTGTTGATACGCGATGCGAGCGGGCAGGTAATTGGCGCGATGGGGATCAGCGGCGATACCTCGGACATTGATGAACAATGCGCGATCAGCGCCATCGAAGCACAAGGCTTGCGGGCCGATGCCGGGGTGGTGGTCTGATCGGTAGCGGGTAGTCGCTGCCTGCGCCAGCGACTACGGTGTGTGCGGGGTCAGTCGGGCGTACAGCCTTTGAGCACCAGGCGAATGATGGTCCGGGTCGCCGCCTCGTAGTCGTTGTCGTCGAGTTTGGCTTTGCCGGTGATGGCGGAAATCTGCCAGTCGAAGTCGGCGTAGGTCTGGGTCGCGGCCCAGATGCTGAACATCAGGTGATGCGGGTCGATGGGGGCAATCTGGCCCCGGTCGATCCATACCTGGATGCATTCGATGTTGTGTTTGGCCTGGGCATTGAGCAACTCGACCTGTTTTTCACTCAGGTGCGGCGCGCCGTGCATGATTTCGCTGGCGAACACCTTGGAAGCAAACGGCAGGTCGCGCGAGATCATGATTTTCGAGCGGATGTAATGGCTCAGGACTTCGTTCGGTTCGCCGTCGGCATTGAACGGGGTCGAGGCCCGCAGAATCGGGTCGATGATGCTTTCGAGCACCTCGCGGTAGAGGTTCTCTTTGGATTTGAAGTAGTAATACACATTGGGCTTGGGCACGCCGGCCTTGGCCGCGATGTCGCTGGTTTTGCTGGCGGCGAAACCCTTGTCAGCGAACTCTTCGCTGGCGGCGCGCAAAATCAGCTCTTTATTACGTTCGCGGATGCTGCTCATAAACCCGTATTTCCTTGCCTGCTGGGGCGGTCGGGCATGGTAGCACCGTGCTTGCAAGCGGCTCAAGATTGCCGCCTGGGGGCTGGCACGCGCTATGCTTGACGTCATTCAATCCACAAGGAACCGACACCCATGGCAGGCAGCAGTTTGCTGATGTTGCTCGACGACATCGCCGCCGTACTCGATGACGTTGCGCTGATGACAAAAATGGCCGCCAAAAAGACCGCCGGGGTGCTGGGCGATGACTTGGCATTGAACGCGCAACAGGTCTCCGGTGTGCGGGCCGAACGTGAATTGCCGGTGGTGTGGGCAGTGGCCAAGGGCTCGTTTCGCAACAAGCTGATTCTGGTGCCCGCCGCGTTGGCCATCAGCGCGTTTGCGCCGTGGGCGGTCACGCCGCTGTTGATGGTGGGCGGCGCCTATTTGTGTTTCGAGGGCTTCGAAAAGCTGGCGCACAAATTCCTGCACAGCAAGGACGACGATCACCAGGCGCGCGCGGCCTTGTCTGACGCCGTGGCCAACCCCGAGGTGGACCTGGCGGCGTTCGAGAAAGACAAAATCAAGGGCGCGATACGCACCGACTTCATCCTCTCGGCGGAAATTATCGCAATCACGTTGGGCACCGTGGCGGATGCGCCGCTGATGCAGCAAGTGGTGGTGTTGTCCGGGATTGCCATTGTGATGACGGTCGGGGTGTATGGCGTGGTGGCCGGCATCGTGAAGATGGACGACGGCGGTTTGTACCTGACCCAAAAAACCGGTGAAGGCACCTGGCCGAGCTTTCAGCGCCGTTTCGGCCAAGGGGTGTTGAATGCCGCGCCGTACATGATGAAAGCGCTGACGGTGATTGGTACGGCCGCGATGTTCATGGTCGGTGGCGGGATTTTGGTACACGGGGTGCCGCTGTTGCATCACTGGGTTGAGAGCGCGGCCCTGAGCAGTGCGCCGTTTGTAGGCCCGCTGTCGGTCATCGTGCCGACCTTGCTCAACGCCGTGGCCGGCATTATTGCCGGCGCGGTGGTGTTGGCGGGTGTGACGGCGGCCAGCTCACTGTGGCGCGCCATCAAGGGGTGAGGGTCAGTGGCTGAGGTTGTCGAGCAGGGCGCTGACGTCAAGGCTGGCGCTTTCCATGTCGTTGATCTCCAGCAAGACCTGGCTCCAGTTTTTTTCCTGAGCCGCGTGCAGGGCCTTGTGCGCGGTTTCATGCACGATCCGGTGCGGCTCGTTGAGATGCTGGAAGTCGCGGTTGTCGCCATAGCGCGCCTGGGTTTCAGGCGCCAGGTACCATTTGCCGAGGCGGCAGGTGGTGTGGGTCGACAGGTTCAGGTTCTCGTCCTGTTTGAACAGGCGTTGATAAACCATCAACTTGAACAGCAAGTGATCGAGCTTCACCGACTCGCAGAACGAGCGCAGGGCGATGCCTTCAATCAACTGCCCCATGTGTTCGCCGAGGGTCATCATCTCGTCGAGGGTTTGGGCCGAGCGCGACACATCGCCTGACAACCGCGAGGCTTCCTCCGACAGCACGCCAATGGCGGTGCTCGCGGCTTCGGTCTCCTGGTTGATGCTTGCAACCAATTGGCTGATTTCGTGGGTGGCGCCATTGGTGCGTTGGGCCAGTGCGCGCACTTCGTCAGCGACCACGGCAAAGCCGCGACCCTGTTCGCCCGCGCGCGCCGCTTCAATGGCGGCATTGAGGGCCAGCAGGTTGGTCTGGTCGGACACGGCCTTGATCAGCTCGACGATGCGGCTGATTTCTCCGACCCGTTGGCGCAGAACGCCCACGCTGTCGACACTGCTGACCCCCTGACCGGCCATGTGCCCCAGCGAACTGGAAAAGCCGGCCAGCAGGGCCGAGGTTTGCGCAAACACATTGCTGTTATCGCGCAGGTGAACGACTTCTCCTTGCAGGCTTTCGGCCTGGGCAACCACGCCATCGCGGGTCTTTTGCAAGGATTCGTCAAAGCGCTCCAGCTTGCTGTGCAAGTCTTGTTGGTAGCGTTCGTAGTGTGCCAGCACGAGCTGCTGGTCGCGGTCTTGAGTGACCTGTGCACGCAGGGTTTGAACCTCCTGTTCAAGGGCCTGTTTGTCCTGCTCTAACGCATGTAGCTGCGTTTCAAGGTTGGCGCAGCGTTGGCGCCATCGGCGATTGAACATCCGTTTGTACTCCCGAGGCTTGAGACAGAGCGTCTGGTGAAAAAATACAGCACCTTCTGTATCGGCCGTTTACGGGTAAACCTAATAGCCATATAAAAACAGTGGCTTTGCTGGGTGGCCGTGCCGCCTCAGGGGCAAGCACGCAGGTTATGTATCAGGCGAAGCGGGCACCACGGGGCAGGGTGCTGTGGCTGAGCAAGCGATAGCCCAGCGCGGCGAACAGCAACACGCCGCCTCCCGCACCCAGCGACACCCGGAACCCGGCTTGCGCGCCATAGGCGTCAATCATCCATCCACCCAGCACGGCGCCCAGCGCCACACCGATGCCGAGCCCGGTGATCATCCACGTCAGGCCCTCAGTGAGTTTGGCGGCCGGGACGATGTTTTCCACCAACCCCATGGCCGTGATCAGCGTCGGCGCGAAGAACAGCCCGGCGACAAACATGGCGGCCGCCAGGGTGGCGATGCTGCTGACCCACATCAGGGGCACCACGGTAATGGCGGTGGCCAGGGCGCCGATCAGGAACTGTTTGGGCAGCGGCATCTTCAGTTTGAGCGTGCCGAAAACCAGCCCTACCACACAGGAGCCCAAGGCATACACCGATAGCACGACACTGGCGGCTGCCGGCTGGCCCTGTTGTTGGGCGAACGCGACGCTGACCACGTCCACGGTGCCGACAATGGTGCCCATGCCCAGCAGCACCATCAGCAGAATCACCACGGCGCCCTGGCGCAGCACGGTGCCTGCGTGTTCGGTGCTGCGCGGGTGAACCGGCGGCTCGGTGCTGCGCTGCAACACAAAGGTGGTCACGCCGATGGCCAGCAGCAGGGCGGCGGCCAACGGCCCGGCCTGGGGGAATACGGCGACGCAGAGGCCCACGGAAATCGGCGGCCCAATGATGAAACTCACTTCGTCGAGCACCGACTCCAGCGAAAAGGCCGTGTGCAGTTTGGGCGAGCCGCGGTACAGCTCGGTCCAGCGCGCCCGCACCATGGCTGGCATGCTGGGGATGAAGCCCGACAGTGCGGCAAACACGAACAGCGTCCAGTCGGGCGTGCCCAGGTGGCTGCACAGCAACAGGGCCAGCAGCGAACTGACGCCCAGCGCGGTGACGCCGGGCAACACGCGGCGCTGACCATAGCGGTCTACCCAGCGGGAAATTTGCGGGGCGATCAACGCCATGGCCAGGGCGAACGTTGCGGCCACGGCGCCCGCCAGCCAATACGACCCGCGCAATTGCGCCAGCAACGTGATGATGCCGATCCCGGTCATGGAAATCGGCATGCGTGCGATCAGGCCCGCGGCGCAAAAGGCCAGGCTGCCGGGGGCGCGGAAAATCTCGCGATAAGGGTTTGCCATACACGCTCCGAAACAAAAGTGAGCCGCGTGTTCCTGTGCGAGCTGCCTCACGCAGCGGCACTGTCGGGGATCTGACATACGCGGCGTATGCAGAAATATACGCATACGTGACGTATGTCAATTAACATACGCGGCGTATCTCAACATGCAGGAGGCCAACATGGCGCCCAAAGCGCGTGCACAAATGATAGAAGAAACCCGCAACAAGTTGCTGGAGGCGGGGCGCCAGGCCTTCGGCTCGGTGGGGTACGCGCAGACGTCGATGGATGAACTGACGGCCTCGGCAGGGTTGACCCGGGGTGCGCTTTATCACCACTTTGGGGACAAGAAGGGGCTGTTGCAGGCGGTTGTGCAGCAGGTCGACGCCGAGCTGGACGCGCAACTGGCGCAGGTGTCTGAGCAGGCAGCCAATGCGTGGGAAGGCTTCAGGGGGCGCTGCCGGGTGTTTCTGGAAATGGCCACGCACATCGAGGTGCAACGCATCATGTTGCGCGATGCGCCCTCGGTGCTGGGTTCCGAATACCTGCAGAGCAGCCAGTCGGCGTGCAGTGCGTCGCTGGCGACCCTGTTGCGCGACCTGATGGACACGCACGTGATTCGAGACACCGACCCCGAAGCGCTGGCGCGTTTGATTCAAGGCGGGTTGATGGATGCATCGTTCTGGATCGCCGCCGATCACCAACCGCCACAGCGCCTGACAGCGGCGCTGGACAGTCTCGACTTGATGTTGCGCGGGGTATTGCGGGCGCCTCAGCCGTAGCGGCAGGCCGAGGCCCGTGCATCAGAAGTGGTACTTGACCAACAGGCTGGCGGTGTCCTGATTGGTTTTGAATGAACCGCTGTCTTCGATGCCGTACTTGTTCTTCCAGTAGTCGTACTCGATACCGACGTACAGCTGCTTGGCGCCCCAGTTCAACGCTTTGCCCAGGTCGTATTTGACCTGCGGGTTGAAGTGCAGGTTGGCGTGGTAGGTGCCGCGCGAATTCCGGTCGTTGTCGACCACCCAGTCCATGTAGCCGTCGATCAGCACGTTGGAACGACCCGCCGGGATGGTGTAGGAAAACGACGGCGTGATCTGCCACACGCCTGTACCCGGCCGTGGGCCTTCGGTGTGGCGACGATAGAAGTTGAGGGTGAAATAGTTGAAGCCGGGCACGGCCAGGTCGAAACCGGGGCCGATCAGGTAGGCCTCGCTGTCGCCTTCGCCGTACTCATAGGTCATGGCCAGCAGCACGTCCTTGATCGGGCCGAACGCCAGCGTGCGGTCCAGGATCTTGCCGAACGACAGGCGGGGGCTGAATTCGCCGTAGTAGGTGTGCGGGCCTTTGTTGCGGTCGGGTTTGCCGTTGTAAAAGATGCGGTCGACGAACAGGAAGTTATCGCCGTACTTCCATTTGTCTGCGTGTTCAAAGGTCACGGTTTGCTGGATGGACGGGTTGATCGCAAAGTTCTTGCCATACAGGTAGGTGAGGCTGTTGGTCTGCCACAGAAACAGATCCCCGGCCATGGCCTGACCGGCAGCCAATAACCCACCCGCGAGCGTAGCGCCCCAGTGTATGCACTTCATGGGTAACTCCTTTTTTATTATGTTTTCAGAGCTGAAGCCCCTCACCCTGAGCGACTCCGGCAGGAGGCGTGCAGGGTGAGGGTGAGTCCATCAATGCTGGTGCACGTGGCCACTCAAGGCGGCGCGTTCGGCCCCGCCCAGCACGTTGAACAGCAGATTGAGGCAGACCGCGCTGACGGCGGCCATGGCGATACCGCTGTGGGTAATTGGACCCATCCACAGTGGCAAGTGGGCGAAGAACTCAGGGCGCACGACAGGGATCAGGCCCATGCCGATGCTCACGGCCACCAGCAACTGGTTGCGGCGGTCAGCGATGTCGGCTTCCTGAAGGATCTTGATGCCGGTGGCGGCGACCATGCCGAACATGGCAATTGCCGCGCCACCCAGAACCGCAGGCGGAATCGAGGCCACCAGAAAAGCTGCTTTGGGCAGCAGGCTCAGGGTGATCAGGAACGCCCCGGCCATGATGGTCACTGAGCGGCAGCGCACGCCGGTCATTTGCACCAGACCGATGTTTTGCGCAAAGGAGGAGTGGGTGAAGGTGTTGAAGAAACCGGCAATAAACGAGGCGCCGGCGTCACACAGCAAGCCGCGGCGCAGCATGCGCGGGGTGACTTCCTGACCGGTAATCTTGCCCAGGGCCAAAAACATCCCGGTGGACTCGACGAAAATGATCACCACCACCAGGCACATGGAGAGGATCGGCGCCAGATGGAACTCCGGCATGCCGAAATGCAGCGGCGTCACCACTTGAAACCAGGGGGCGTTGCCGATGCCGGTCAGGTCGACCATGCCGATGGCCCCGGACAGGACGTAGCCCAGTGCCATGCCGATCAGCACGGAGATATTGACCCAGAACCCGCGCATGAAACGGTTGATCAGCAAGATGGTGCCCAGCACCAGCGCGGCGATGCACAGAAAGACCGGTGAACCGAACTGCGCAGCGGCACTGCCGCCACCGGCCCAGTTCACGGCGACCGGAAACAGCGACAGGCCAATGGACGTAATCACCGTGCCGGTCACCAGTGGCGGGAAGAAACGCACCACTTTGGACATGAACGGCGCAATGACCATGCCGAAGAAACCTGCCGCAATGGTGGCCCCGAAGATGCCGGTCATGCCGATGCCGGGCATGCCGGCCATGGCCACCATGCTGCCCACAGCGGCGAAGCTGGCGCCCATCATCACGGGCATTCGAATGCCCATCGGGCCGATGCCCAGCGATTGCACAATGGTTGCGATCCCCGCCACCAGCAGGTCGGCGTTGATCAGAAAAGCAATTTCCTCACGACTCAGGCCAGCGGCTTGTCCGATGATCAGGGGCACGGCAACGGCGCCACCGTACATCAGCAACACGTGCTGCAAACCCACCAGAATCAATTGCAACAGCGGTAGCCGCTGCATGGGCGGCGGGGCGGTCACGGCGGGTATGCGCGGTTCGGTTAGATCGGACATGCAACACCTCGGTCATTTTTATTGTTGTGAACTAGTGGTGTGGTTTTGTAGCCGCTACCGAAGACTGCGACAGACCTGACAGACTGCAGGACGTATCGGGCCGAGCTTCCCGTTCAAGGGAGGTCGCAGTCTTCGGTAGCGGCCACAACGTGTGTGGATCAGTTAGTTTGGGCTCCTGTGTTGATCCAGGAACCGATGAGTTCACGCTCTTGTTGGGTCATTTGCGTAATGTTGCCCAACGGCATGATTTGACTGGCGACAGCCTGTGCCTGAATGCGCGGTGCCATCAGCTTGATCTGTTGCGCGGTGTCAAACATCACCCCGCCAGGCGCTGCACTGAACAGTGGGCTGGTGGGTTTGGAGGAATGACACACGGTGCAGCGCTCTTGAATCACGGCATGCACTTTTTCGAAGTCAACCGTGGCGACCGGGGTTGCCGGTGCAGCCGGTGCGGTGACCGGCGCCGGGTTGGCGTCGGGCTTGGCCCCGCTGACAGCGGTTTGCGGAATCGGCTGGTACTTGATGACTTTGGCGGTTTCAGGTGCGGTCGGTGCCGTGTTCGGGCCCGTCACATAGGCCAGGCAGATCATGCCCAATGCAGCGACCGGTAAGGTCCAGGCATATTTGTGGCTGTCGTGGCGGGTGTTGAAGTAGTGGCGAACCAGCACGGCCAATACGGCGATCCCGGCCAGAATCAACCAGTTGTACTGGCTGCCGTAGGTGCTCGGGAAGTGGTTGCTGATCATGATGAACAGCACCGGCAAGGTGAAGTAGTTGTTGTGACGTGAACGCAGCAAGCCTTTGGCCGGGAGCGCCGGGTCAGGGGTGCGACCTTCCTGGATTGCCGCTACTAGCGCGCGTTGGGCGGGCATGATGATGCGGAACACGTTACCAACCATGATGGTGCCGATGATGGCGCCCACATGCAGGTACGCGCCACGGCCGCTGAACACTTTGCTCAGGCCGAACGCCGCTGCGACCAGCAGCACGAACAGGATAAAACCGAGCAACGCCGGGCGTTTGCCGAGGGCGGAGTCGCACAGAAAGTCGTAAACGAACCAACCGGCAATCAACGAACCGATACCGATGGCCACCGCTTCAGGCCCGCTCAGGGTGCTGCCGGGGGCAATCAGGTACAACGCCGGGTTGAAGTAAAACACCAGGCAGAGCAGGGCGATCCCTGACATCCAGGTGAAGTAGGCTTCCCATTTAAACCAGTGCAGGTTTTCCGGCATGGAGGGAGGTGCCAGTTTGTATTTTTCGAGGTGGTAGATACCGCCGCCGTGGATGGCCCACAGATCGCCCGACAGGCCGTCCTTGGGGTTGACGCGGTTGAGGTTGTTTTCCAGCCAGACAAAGTAAAACGACGCACCGATCCAGGCCACGCCAGTGATCATATGAATCCAGCGCACGCTCAGATTCAGCCATTCCATCAAATGTGCTTCCACAGTCTTTACCTCTACCCGTCGCTCTTTTTTGAGCGTTTGGGCCTTCTCTTATTGGTGGGGGGCGAGGATCAGTAACTCATCCTCTTTAAAGAAATGCTCATCGCAGTTATTGCCTGTGCCACTGCGATCAACCACCAGGAAGTCATCCCGCTTTTCGATCGTCAGCACCGGGTGGTGCCAGACGCCGCGATGGTAATTAATGCCCTGCCTGCCGTTGGTGACGAAGGCGCGGACCAAGCCTGATACAGGTTCATCGCCAAGTGGCGCGACCACGATCAGAAAGGGGTGGCCGAGCAGCGGAATAAAAGCCTGGCTGCCCAACGGATGCCGCTCCAGCATGCGCACGGTGAACGGCATGTCCTGCGCGTCGGCGCGGAAAATGCTGATGATCGCCTTGTCTTCTGGAGTGGCTGTTTCAACTTCGGCCAGACGATGGAAGCGCATGGTCGAACCGTTATTGATCATGAAGTGATCGCTGCCGTCGGTTTCGATCACGTCACCGAAAGGGGCGAATGCTTCTTTGCTCAAGGGTTCAATCGTTAAAGTGCGCATGGTCTGTCTTCTTGTTCTGGTTTCTGTGGTGTGTTGCAGGTGTCGTCGCTGCCGCAGGTTGCGGCAGCGACGACAGGTCCAGCCTTACTTCGCGACTTTGCCCAGGACACGCAGGCGGCTGACACCGCCGTCCGGGAACAGGTTGAGGCGAATGTGGGTGATCGGGCCCAGGTCCTTCAGTTGTTCGCTGTAGGTGTGCTCGGCGTGCATTTCCATCTTCTGGCTCGGCAGCAGCTCACGCCAGAACAGGCTCTGGGTTTCGATCTGGCTGTCGGTGCCGCCTTTGACGTAGGCGCCCTGGATCGAGCAGCTGTCCGGGTAGTTGCCTTTGAAGTGCAGGGTGTCGACGATGATTTTTTCGATCTCGCCCGGGTGGCCCAGCGCCACGATGACCCAGTCGTTGCCCGGTGTACGACGGCGGGCGGTTTCCCAGCCATCGCCCATGTTGATGCCGCGGCCCGGGTTGAGGATGTTGCTCATGCGGCCGAAGTGTTCGTCGGAGCAGGCCAGGGCACGACCACCGTTGAGGGCAGCTGCCAGGTCAACCTGTTCGTTGTCGCCGATCGAAGACCAGTCGCGGAACGGCACGCCGTATACACGCAGACGGGCTACGCCGCCGTCCGGGTAAATGTTGAAGCGCAGGTGGCTGAAGGCCTGATCGTTGCTGATTTCGTGGTAGTGGTGGCTGTTGCCTTGCAGTTCGACAGCGGACAGCACTTCAACCCACTGGGTGTGCTCGGTCGGTTCGCCTTCGGCCAGGAAGCAGGCTTCCAGCGAGGCCGACGGCGGGAAGTTGCCGGTGAAAAATGAGGTGTCGATGTCAACGCCTTTGATCGAGCCCGGAACGCCCAGGCGGATCACCGCACTGTCGTAGCCTTCAAAGCGCTTGCGGCGTGACTCCCAGCCGTCCATCCACTTGCCGTTGTCATCGAAAACGCCCTCCTTCCATACGGCCGGGGTCGGCTGGAACATGCGGTTGGCGTCGGCAAACCAATCATCGGTCACGGAGATGATTTTGGTACCCAGGCGGGCGTCGGCCAGGTTGACGAACTTCTCGAACGGTACGGCGTAAGCTTTCATTCTTCTTGTCTGCCTTTGAATAAGTGGCTGGAGATGCCTGACCGGCGGGTGCCGGTTCGGCTTAGAGCTGGAGTAATCGGAACAGGGCTATTTTGTTGATTTCTGCCAACGCGCATCTGAACTCGGCGTCTGCCGGGTTATGGATGCGGGTTTCGAACGCGGCGAGGATCTGGTGCCGGTCGCTGCCTTTTACCGCCATGATGAAGGGAAACTTGAACTTGGCCTTGTAGGCCTCGTTCAGCTCGGTGAAGCGTTGGAACTCTTCGGCCGTGCATTGGTGGATACCGGCGCCAGCCTGTTCATGGGTGCTGGCTTCGGTCAGTTGGCCCTGGACGGCTGCTTTGCCGGCCAGGTCCGGGTGAGCGTTGATCAGTGCCAGCTGGCTGGCGTGATCGGCGCTCAACAAAATGTCACTCATGCGCTGGTGCAGGCTTTCGATCTGATCGACGCTGGCGTCCAGGCCCAGGTCGTAGGCTTTTTCAGCGACCCACGGCGAGTGCTCGTAAATATCGGCAAAGGCTTCGACGAATGCTTCGCGGCTCAGGGTTGAAGGCGTGAGGGTCTTGAAGGTGCTCATCGGGCATTCTCTGCAGTAAACGGGTGAGTGGCTTGCCAGTGGCGGGCGATGTCGACCCGGCGGGTGATCCACACGTGGTCATGGCCTTTGACGTACTCAATGAAGCGCTTGAGGGCGGCCAGGCGGGCAGGGCGACCGATCAGGCGACAATGCAGCCCGATGGACAGCATTTTTGGCGACTCGGCACCTTCGGCGTAGAGCACGTCGAAGGCGTCTTTGAGGTATTGAAAGAACTGCTCGCCGTTATTGAAACCCTGGACCTGGGTGAAGCGCATGTCATTGGTGTCCAGCGTGTACGGGATCACCAGGTGCGGTTTGCCGGTCGGGTTATTGGGTTCCCAGTACGGCAGGTCATCGTCATAGGTGTCGCAGTCGTACAGGAAACCGCCTTCTTCCATCACCAGGCGCCGGGTATTGGGGCCGGTGCGGCCGGTGTACCAGCCCAGCGGACGTTCGCCGCTGATTTCAGTCAGGATGCGGATGGCTTCGAGCATGTGTTCACGCTCCTGGGCCTCATCCATGTACTGGTAGTCGATCCAGCGGTAGCCGTGGCTGCAAATCTCGTGGCCGGCCGCAACCATGGCCTTGATCACCTGCGGGTGACGTTGGGCTGCCATGGCCACGGCAAATACCGTCAACGGCAGGTCGAATTCCTTGAACAGCTTGAGAATCCGCCACACGCCGACGCGGCTGCCGTATTCGTAAAGCGATTCCATGCTCATGTTGCGCTCGCCTTGCAGCGGTTGCGCCGAGACCATCTCCGAGAGGAAGGCTTCAGATTCTTTGTCACCGTGCAGAATGTTGCGCTCGCCGCCTTCTTCGTAATTGAGGACAAACGACAGGGCGATACGGGCGTTATTGGGCCAGTGCGGGTGAGGAGGGTTGGGACCGTAACCGATCAGGTCGCGTGGGTAATCAGCGCTCACTACAGTCTTCCTTATTATTCGTGTTGACAGTCGATCGGCCAGATCTGGCTTCACTGCGATGGCCTGATTGTATACAACTTAATAAACACTTTGTAAGCCTGATTTTTTGCTTTTTTAACATGAATTGTGCTCGAAGTGTACAAGCAAGAAACCTGCCTGATCGGTCATGGCGTGAATACAAAGTCGTGAAGAGCGGCGTCGTTGACAGGAAATAGCTGTGAGGCCACGTGAATCGGGGCCTGCGTAAATGTGTGATTTTAATTGTGTACAATTTTTTTGATAAATGTCTTAATCATGCCTTCGCTGCCGCCCCATCGTGCTCCACACGGGTGCAGCGGTCCTTTTTATCAACTGACTCCGGGAGGCGCGAGGCCTGCACGATCAACGATTCGGCAGGCGCGCAGAATCAATGGGACGTTTGACCACTCACGTTTTGGATGCCGCACACGGTTGCCCTGGCAGCTCGATCAAGGTCGAGTTGTTTCGGGTTGAGGGTTCACAGTTGGAACTGGTCGCCACTGCCCTGACCAACAGCGACGGTCGTTGCGACGCGCCGCTGCTGGAGGGTGACGATTACCGCTCCGGGGTATATCAGGTGCAGTTCAGTGCGGGTGATTACTACCGCGCCCGCGGTGTGCAATTGCCTGAACCGGCCTTTCTGGATGTTGTGGTACTGCGCTTTGGCATCAATGCCGAGCAGGCGCACTACCACGTACCTTTATTGATTTCGCCTTACAGCTATTCCACGTATCGCGGAAGCTAGTTTCACCCTGCGCATGTGGTTTTTTGCCCGCTCACACTGCGGGCTTTTTTTATTTCACGGCCATGGGATCAGGCCCTGGCAACCGTCTGCCGTGAATGCGCACGACGACGCGGATGGGCAGCATCCAGTTTGGCTCCTTGTTATCGCGGGCTTGTAACGTGAATTCGCCGGTGTACTCCCCCATGCGCAGTGAACGGTTGTCACTGTGGTGGTATTGCACGCTGAAAAACAGACTCGTGCCTTCCTCGCAGTGTCGATATTCACTCATGGGCGTTGTGCGACAGGAACCGATTGACCGGTAGGCCCTGAGTTGAATCGTTGCGGGCGATCCTGAGGGGCTGGTGACGCATACGTTCAATGTGGTGTAGGGCGTATGCAATCAGGGAACAAGTCAGAAACGGGCTTCCTGACTTGTCTGGAGCACGTTACAGATTAGCGACTCAACAGCGATGCAGTGCCCGCGACACTGAACAATCCGGCGCTGACCCGGTTGAACCAGCTCTGTCCTTTGCCGCTGCGCAAGTACCCCGCAGCCCCGTGTGCGCCCAGGCCGTAGGCCAGCTTGCAGAGCAAGTCGAGGACGGTCCAGGTCGCAATCATCACCAACAACTGATTAAGAAACGGTGCGTCAGGGTTGAGAAACTGCGGCAGGAAGGCGGCAAAGAACAAGATGTCTTTCGGGTTGCTGGCGCCCAGCACAAACGCGCGCCCAAACAGTGCGCTAAAGCGCGGTTTAGGGGCGGCTTCGGGCACTGTGGCTGCTTGCGCGGGCTGGCGTGATTGCTTCCAGCTTTGCCACGCGAGGTAGAACAGGTACAGCGCACCCACAATCTTGAGTGCGCTGAACAGTTGCTCCGAGGCCAGCAGCAGGGCGCCCAACCCCAGCGCCGAGGCGCTCAGCAGGCAAATCGAGGCGAATACACCGCCCAGAAAAGCCGGGTACGAACGACGCAGGCCGTAGTTCAAACTGTTGCTGATCATTAGTAACGACAACGGCCCCGGAATCAGGATTACCACCAATGCCGCGCTGCTGAACAGCAGCCAGGTTTCCAGACTCATCACTTCCTCCATGTCACAAGCACCCCGCACAGTGGCGGGGCAGGTTGATATCGCCGCGCTTACAGGTAAATAAACTTGGCGATGAAAATGGCGCACAGCACCCACAGGCTGATGGAAATGTCACGGTATTTGCCCGTGCCAGCCTTGAGTGCCACGTAGCTGATGAAGCCCAAGGCAATGCCATCGGCTACCGAAAAGGTCAGGGGCATCATGATCATCGTCACAATGGCCGGGATGCAGTCAGTCGGCTCGTCCCAGTTGATGTGTTGCATGCCGCCCACCATCAGCATCGCGACGTAAATCAGGGCCCCGGCTGTGGCATAGGCGGGGATCATGCCTGCCAGCGGGGCGAAGAACATGGCCGCGACAAACAACACGCCTACGGTCACGGCGGTTAGCCCGGTGCGCCCGCCTGCCGCCACGCCAGCAGCACTTTCGACGTAGCTGGTCACAGGCGGAACACCGACCACCGCGCCGAATACGCTGGACGCGCTGTCGGCCTTGAGGGCGCGGGACAGGTTTTCGATTTTGCCGTCAGCCTTCACCAGCCCGGCACGTTGTGCCACGCCCATCAAGGTGCCTGCGGTGTCGAACATGTGGACAAACAGAAAGGCCAGTACCACGCTGATCATGCTGATGTTGAACACACCTTTGAGGTCCATGGCCATCCAGGTCGGCGCCAGGCTGGGGGGCGCAGACAGAATGCCGTTGTAATGCACCAGATCCAGGCCCCATCCGGCCAGCGTCACGGCGATGATGCTGATCAGGATGGCGCCAAACACGCGGTGATAGCTGAGCACGGCAATCATCAGGAAGCACACGGCGGCCAGCAGCGGCGCTGGGTCGCGCAAAGAGCCGAGTTTAATCAGGGTCGCCGGGCTGTCGACAATAATGCCCGAGGTTTTCAGGCCGATCAGGCCCAGGAACAGGCCGACGCCTGCACCCATGGCGTAACGCAAGCTGACGGGAATGCTGTTGAGCAACCATTCGCGGACACGCGACAGGGTCAATATCAGAAAAAGCACGCCTGAAACGAAAACGGCACCCAGCGCGGTCTCCCAGCTGTAGCCCATCGTCCCGACCACGGTGTAGGTAAAAAACGCGTTCAAACCCATACCGGGCGCAAGGCCGACAGGCCAGTTGGCATACAGGCCCATCAGCAGGCTGCCCAGGGCGGCGGCAATGCACGTGGCAACAAAGGCGGCGCCGTGGTTGATGCCCGCGTCGGCCATGATGTTCGGGTTGACGAAGATGATGTAAGCCATGGTGATGAAGGTGGTCAGCCCGGCGATCAACTCCGTTTTGACGGTGGTGCCATGCAGCGACAACTTGAACAGGCGCTCCAGCCAGCCACGTTGGGCGGGCGGCGAAAGATCCAGAGCAGGGGCGTTCGGTTTAGGGCTGTCCACGGTGATTTCCTCAGGCTTTTATTGTTTTTGAGCGCGCTGGTTGAGGCAAATGACGCAAGAAACGCAGCTTCCTGACTATTGAGTCAAGAAAGTGCGTGAGGTGAATTATGCTTTTGTATACAAATAAAGCAAATAATGTTTTCAGGATTGTGCGGGATTTAAATCGAAAAGGGTTGGGGCAGGGTGGGCTCAGGCCCCGGTTTGACGGCTTTGACCCAAGGCATGGTTGATTGCCAGCCATCCGTTGACCGCCTCTTCACCTTCTTGGGCGAAGACGCGCTGTAAGAGTTTGACTTGCTCACGGCGCAAGTTTCTTTCAAACCGCACCCCGTCCGGCGTTAGCTCCAGCAGGCGTTTGCGTTTGTCGGTCTCGGGCGCAACGCTGCGCACCAGATTCATGTCGATCAATTGGCGCAAGGGTGTGTTCAGCGCCTGCTTGCTCACGCCCAGCAAGGTCAGCAGCTCTTTGACGCTGACCCCGGGGTAATGGGCAATGAAAAATACGATGCGTTGATGCACCCGGCTGAGCCCGCGGCGGGCCAGCATTTCATCCGCCTTGGCGGTAAATGCTTGATAGCCAAAGAAGAAGGCTTGCATGGCGGCACGCTGAGTGATCGGATTTTTAAGGTCAAGCATATTGACGTATCTAGGCTGCGCGGCGTAATTTCGGTCAAGCAGTTTGACTTATTTCCAATTACTTCCGCTACCGGTGATCTGTATGGCCTTCTCCGAACGTGTTTCCCGCCTGAAAAGTTCTTTGATTCGCGAAATTCTGGCTGCGGCCCAACGTCCGGAAGTCATGTCGTTTGCCGGCGGTCTACCGGCCGAAGCAATGCTGCCCAAAGTCGACTGGACCGACATGCCGGCCTCGATGGGCCAATACGGCATGAGCGAAGGCGAGCCGGCCCTGCGTGAAGTGCTGGCGGCCGAAGCGCGTGCTCTGGGCGTTGAGTGCGACGCCAGCCAAGTGATGGTGCTCAGCGGTTCGCAGCAAGCCCTGGACCTGGCGGCCAAGCTGTACATCGACAAGGGCACCGAGATCATGCTCGAAGCGCCGACCTATTTGGCGGCCTTGCAGATCTTTCAACTGTTCGGCGCCCAGTGCCTGACCTTTCCGTTGCAAGCCGACGGCCCTGACCTGGCGGCGCTGCGCAGTGAGCTGGAAAAACATTCGCCTGCGTTCATTTACCTGATCCCGACGTTCCAGAACCCTTCGGCCGTGCGCTACAGCGAAGCCAAGCGGGATGCCGTGGCGGCGCTGCTGGATGAGTTCGGCGTGACACTGATTGAAGACGAACCGTACCGTGAGCTGAATTTCGACGGCGGCAGTGCCACGCCGATTGTCAGCCGTCTGAAAAAGGCCAGCTGGATCTACACCGGTACGGTGTCCAAAACCCTGCTGCCGGGTCTGCGCGTGGGATTCCTGATCGCCAGCCCTGATTTGTTCCCGCACTTGCTGCGCCTCAAGCAATCGGCGGATCTGCACACCAACCGCGTCGGGCAGTGGCAGGCCTTGCAGTGGATCGGCACTGAAAAAATGCGCAATCACCTGGCCGAGTTGCGTGACTTTTACCGCGTGCGTCGCGATGGCTTTCAGGCTGCGCTGCAAGAGCACTTCGCGGACCTGGCCGACTGGCACGTGCCGCAGGGCGGTTTGTTCTTCTGGCTCACCCTCAAGCAGCCGCTCGACACCCGCACCTTGCTCAAGCCGGCGCTGGAGCAAAATGTCGCGTTCATGCCGGGCGAACCGTTTTTTGCCGAGCCGGATCAACACATCGGCAGCTTGCGCCTGAACTTCAGCCACATCGATCCTGAGCGTTTGCATGAAGGCCTCAAGCGCCTGGCCAACGTTATTCGTCACGCACAAGCCGCACAGGCGGCTTAGAGGGTTTGCGATGCTTAAGGTTTATGGCGATTACAACTCGGGCAACTGCTACAAGATCAAGCTGATGCTGCACCTGTTGGGGCTTGAGTACGAATGGCAGTCAGTGGACATTCTCAACGGGGAGACTGAAACCCCGGCGTTCCTGGCGAAAAACCCTAACGGCAAAGTGCCTGTCCTTGAGCTTGAGGACGGTACGTGCCTGTGGGAATCCAACGCGATCCTCAACTACCTGGCGGACGGTAGCGAGTTCCTGCCGACCGAGCCGCGTTTGCGCACCCAAGTGCTGCAATGGCAGTTTTTCGAGCAGTACAGCCATGAACCTTATGTTGCCGTGGCGCGCTTCATTCAGTTCTACCTGGGGCTGCCCCAGGAGCGGCTTGAGGAGTACCGAAAATTGCAAAAGCGCGGGTACAAAGCGCTGGACGTCATGGAGCAGCAACTGGCCCGCACCCCGTATCTGGTGGGTGAGCACTATTCGATTGCTGATGTGACGCTGTATGCCTACACCCACGTGGCTCATCAGGGCGGGTTTGATCTGGCGGGTTACCCGAGCATTCAAGCCTGGTTACAACGGGTGGCCAGTCACCCGCGGCATGTAACGATGCTGGGCTGAACTGCCCGCACTGAAAAACCGGCCATGTGCCGGTTTTTTGAGCCTGTGGCCGATGCCCCAAAGGCCCGCAGCCTGCGTGCCTCTACGACCGGTGGCGGGGTGTCAGACGTTGGCGAAGCGGTTGTTCAGGTAGTCAATGATGACCTTGGATTCGTACATCCAGGTGGTCTTGCCACCTTCCTCAATACGCAGGCAAGGGACTTTGATCTTGCCGCCTTGCTCCAGCAGGGTTTGACGGTCCTGCTCATTGTTTTTCGCATCTCGCAAGGCCACTGGCACGTTCAGGCGGCGCAAGGTGCGGCGCGTCTTGACGCAAAAGGGGCACGCGTGGAACTGGTACAGGGTCAAGCCTTGGGCGGCTTGATCAACCTGCGCCTGAGCGGTGGCAGGGCGCTGTTTTTTGCTGGGGCGGGTCAGGAAATCGCCAGCGATAATCAGCTGACCCAGGCCTACGCGGAGCGCTTTGATAAACACAGTAATAGCCTCATGGGCAAGAAAGAAGGCCCGCAGCTTACCTGAAATACGCGGGCGAAAAAAAACCGGCGATGAGCGCCGGTTTTTTGGGACGCGGGTTTTACTTGATCAGACTGAGAAACTCGCTGCGCGTCGCGGCATTGTCGCGAAACTCACCGAGCATCACCGACGTGATCATCGACGAGTTCTGCTTCTCGACACCGCGCATCATCATGCACATGTGCTTGGCTTCAATCACCACTGCCACACCCAGTGCGCCAGTGACTTGCAACACGGCATCGGCAATCTGGCGGCTGAGGTTTTCCTGGATCTGCAAGCGGCGAGCATACATATCAACGATACGTGCCACCTTTGACAGGCCCAGCACCTTGCCGCTCGGAATGTAAGCCACGTGGGCCTTGCCGATGAACGGCAACAGATGGTGTTCGCACAGCGAATACAACTCGATGTCCTTGACCAGCACCATTTCGCTGTTGTCAGAGCTGAACAAGGCACCGTTGGTGACTTCTTCCAGTGTTTGCTCATACCCGCGGCACAGGTACTGCATGGCTTTGGCTGCGCGCTTGGGCGTGTCCAGCAAGCCTTCGCGGGAGACGTCTTCGCCAAGCTGACCGAGGATGGCGGTGTAGTTTTGTTCCAATGTCACAGGGCTGTTTTCCATGTGGGTTTCGGAGGGGTACTCGATGTGCATGTACCCATATGAGGCGTTTCGGGGCGGAGCGGGCGGACGATGTCACCGCGGATGGCACGTTGACAGGCCGTTGCTCCCTGGCGCTGACCCCCGATCGCGATCGGGTCCATGAGGGGGGTACCTTCATTTGGCGCACATAGTAGCTTAGGTCGGGCGATGGGTGCACGGGCAGTGAACATTCGTTCTGCCGTTATGGTTTGCACGACAGGAAATCGATAGCATGCGCGGCTGATGTCTAAATGATGGCATCTCGAGCTGGCCAACTATCAATTAAGGATGCAAGTCTGAAATGGACGCTTTATTTCGCAGGTCGCCAAGGGTGCTGTCCGGGCTGTTTTTAGCCTTGGGGATGGCGCAAGGCAATGCAGCCAGCTTCGATTGCGCTCACGCCAGTACCCTCGTCGAATATGCCATTTGTGGCAACCCAAGGCTGTCTGCGCTGGATGAGCAGCTTTCACTGACTTATCGCGCAGCGCTTGCTCAGGATGCTCAAGTTAGAACGCGGCAACTGGCATGGTTGCGCGGCCCGAGAGAACAATGTTCGGCAAATGTAACCTGCTTGCTAAGGGTTTATGAGCAACAGCTTGCTGCATTGAATGGTGTCCCTTCAGGCCAGACTGCCGAGATGCCGGCGCATGTTGCGCACAGCACCGCGAGCGCTCCGGTATTGGCCGCTGACAATCCGATACCGATTCTGTTCGAGCCCAAATATTTTTATAGCGTGCAGGGGGTGTTGAGTGAGTCGGCCTGGCGCGATCCGCAGGGCAAACTCTTTGGCAAGCCGGTGCTGAGCTGGGATAACGAAGATTTTGACTATTTAAAATACCGCTTGGAGCAGCAAAAGGAGGTCGAGCTGCACGAAGCTCGAGAATGGAATACCCAGCGCAATTTGGCCAATGATCCTAATCAGGACTCGACCTACCGACTGCGCGTTGAGGCCCTGCAAAAGGTGATTGACGGTATCCCGCGCTTTAAATACTGGATCGCCCAGGCCACTAACGAACAGCATGCCCTGCAACAAGCCCGGCAACAGCAGGCGCTGGCGCAACAGCAAGCCGACTTGGCGCAGGAGCAGGCACGCGCCCTCGCTCTGCAAGAGCGACAGCAGCAGGCGGTAGCGCATCAGGAGCGCCAGGCCAGAGGGCAATGGCTGTTTTGGATAGGTTTGGTGTTTGCCGCAATCGTGGCCGGGTGGGTCTGGCATCGGTTTATCCGTCACCGCTGCCCGTCATGCAAAAGCTTGAATGTTCACTGCACAGGGCAGGCAGAGCTGGATAGGTTCAAAGGCCGAATCAAAGTGCGAGAGAAAAATTCGCGCGGCACCAATACCCGTTTTATGAACACGACCTTTGTCATCAATCGCTATGACTACGCGTGTGACGAGTGCGACCACACGTGGTCCGAAAAGAAGAAAGAAGAGTTGGGGGCCTGAGCCAAACCGCGGAGGTTACTCGTCGCGGCCTTCCATCATGGTGCGTTTGAGCATCACATAGACGGCGCCTGCGCCGCCATGTTTGGCCTGGCACGAGCAAAAGCCCAGCACCTTGGAGTGCTGGCGCAACCAGGTGTTGACGTGGCTCTTGATCATCGGGCGTTTGCCGTCAAGGCGTACGGCCTTGCCGTGGGTGACGCGCACGCAGCGCACTTCCAGCTGGGTCGCTTCGGCCAAAAAGGCCCACAGTGTTTCACGGGCCTTTTCAACGGTCATGCCGTGCAGGTCAAGGCTGCCTTCAAAGCTGATCTGCCCCAGTTTGAGCTTGCGCATCTGGCTTTCTTGCACGCCGTCCCGGGCCCAGTGCAGGTGATCTTCGGGGCCGACATCAATCACGAACTGATCGGACAAGCCGTCAATGATGGTCTCATTGCTGCGCACAATTGCGTTTTGCCGCAACTTGGCCAGTTGCGCCCGGTCGGCCTTGGGTTTGCCTGTGTCAGCGCGATCATGTTTGATCGGCTTTACGCCGCGGATTTCGTTTTTGAACAGGGAAAAGTCGTCGTCTTGCATGTCAGCCTCCGCGAAGGGGCGCCAGTTTACCGAAGTCGACGCCCCGCGTGCGGCAGATCTGCCTTAATCGTGTTTTTTCATCAAGTGCGCAGACATGCTCAGCCCAAGCGGTTGGCGCATGTAACGACGGCGCCGGCGCCACATCCATCCTCCAAGCCAGGTCACCAGCAAGCCCAGACCCGCGATCAAGGCCGCCCCGGCGGGGCTGGCGTTGAGTTCACCCAGGGCCGGTGAATGCCCGATCAGGCTCGCCAGACCGGTCAGTGTCATCAGCAGGCCACACAGCGTGATCAGCGCTGCAATCGTCAGTACCAAACGCGAACGCCAGTTGCTGGGGCCTTTGGGGCGTAAACGTCGCGCATCAAAACCATCGGAGATCTTCATTCCGATCTTTCCTTAAAGAGTATCGGGCCTTCGACCGGGAGAGTCGCATCTTGTTCCTGAATGGAATGGGAAATAGATGTGAGGTATGTAGGAAAGGGGAGTTACGGATAGGCGGTCAACATCAGCCGCCTATCAGTGGGGCGTCAGATCAAATCAGATCACGGGTGCGGGCGAGGGTGGCGAAGTTGTCGTTCATGATGGCCATCTCCGTACGCTGCACATCAACGGCCGGGATGATGCCGTCGCGGGTCGGCAGGTCGCGGGTGGCGCAGGCGTCTTCGACCAGGGTGCAGCGAAAGCCGTAGTCCTTGGCGGCACGCACCGTGGTGCTGACGCTGGAATGGCTCATGAACCCGCAGACGATCACATCCAGGGGGCCCAGGTTTTCCAGGGCTTTTTGCAATCCGGTGTCGTTGAAGGCATTGGGCATGCGCTTTTCGATAATCACCTCGTCGCCTTGTGGCTCCAGGCCTTTGATGAACGCACCGCGCTCGCCTTGCGGGTCAAACAGGCCGCCGACGGTGCCCAGATGACGGATATGAACCACGGGGCGTTTGGCTTTACGGGCGGCTTCGAGCAGCAAGGCGATGTTGGCGGTGGCTGCTGGCATGCCGGACAAGGCCAGAGGGCCTTCCAGGTACTCGTTTTGCGCATCGATGATCAACAGGCTGGCATTGTTCAGAGTGGCAGCGGCATAACCACGTCCGGTCAGTTGAAACATCGTTTTTAAAGCAGGCATTCGGGGCTCCTTTGTGTGGGGCTTTTGCGACATTCTCCACTGACGGGACGGTTATGTGAATGGTCATTCTTGAAAACGGCGTGGATGCTGGGCTGTAGCCGTGTCAAGCGCTGTATTTGAGTCGTTGGAATGTGCCAAACCGTCCAGGTGCAGCGTTTGCGATGCGCGAATTGGCTCGCGGGGTCGACCGCCGGGCACAACTTTGGCCGCGCCGGGGTTTGACTGATAGAATCGTCGGTCGATTTTGAGGAGTAAGTCCGTTGATCACTTCCCGTCTGCGCACACTGCGCGACCATATTCGTTGGGCCGTCAGCCACTTTCATGGGGAAGAGCTGTTCTTCGGTCATGGCACCGACAATGCGTGGGACGAAGCCCGCCAACTGGTGCTGGGTGCGTTGAACCTGCCGTGGGAAATCGCTGACAGCTATCTGGACTGCCGTCTTGAAGATGATGAGCTGGTTAACCTGCAACATTTGTTGAAGCGTCGCATCGAAGAACGCATTCCGACCGCTTATTTGCTGGGCGAGGCCTGGTTCTGCGGGATGTCTTTCATCGTGGATGAGCGTGTGCTGATCCCGCGCTCGCCGATTGGCGAGTTGATTGAAAAACGGTTTGAGCCGTGGCTGGGTGCCGAACCTGCTCGTATTCTGGATTTGTGCACGGGGTCGGGTTGTATCGGTATTGCCTGCGCCTATGAGTTCCAGAACGCTGAAGTGGTGTTGGCGGATCTGTCGTTTGAGGCGCTGGAAGTGGCCAACCAGAACATTGAGCGTCACGGCGTCGATGAGCGTGTCTACACCGTGCAGGGCGACGGTTTTGAGGGGCTGCCGGGGCAGCGCTTCGACCTGATCGTGTCCAATCCGCCGTATGTGGATGCGGAAGATTTCGCCGATATGCCTGCTGAGTACCAGCACGAACCTGAGCTTGGGTTGGCCTGTGGGGACGATGGTTTGAACCTGGTACGGCGCATGCTGGCCGAGGCGGCCGATCACTTGACCGAGAAAGGCCTGTTGATCGTGGAAGTGGGCAACAGCCAGGTGCACGTTGAATCGCTGTACCCGGAAGTTGATTTTGCCTGGCTCGACTTTGAGCGCGGCGGTCACGGCGTGTTCATGCTCACTGCCGAGCAATGCCGTGACCATCAGGCGCTGTTCGCCTCGCGAGTGTAGACCCCGAGCTGTTACTGGCGGCATCCGGCGGGCACGTGAGGCCGCCGGTGCAGTCTGTGATCTGGGGCAGGTCAGCGGTGTGTTGCAATCCAGATCAACAGCCCGGCCTGAAACACGGCGAACGCCACCAGGCACGTGATGGTGAAACGCAGCCCGGTGTCTTCACGCTGGAACTTGCTGACCTTTTCTTCTTTCTCGCGCAGTTTGACTTCCTGTTCCTGCAAGGTTTGCTCGGCCTGTTGCAGCATTTGCGCGGCTTCAAGAATTTCCACGAACTGTACTTTTTCGGTGTTCCAGTTGTTCAGCAGCTCGCCCACCTGGACGCCTTCGATGCTGGCTTTCAAGTGTTGGGCATCGGCGTACACCACATCAAACCCATGCATGCGTAAAAAGTGGTCGCGGCGCAGGCGCGTGTCTTCGTTCAATGCGTCCTTGCTGGCCAGCGGCATGCCGTCAACGCTGTATTTCGACCATTTTTTCTGGGCCCACAGAATGCCTTGAGCCATCAGGAAGCGGCCGATGCCACGGTTCCACGGTTCGACTTGCAGGCCGCTTTGCGGGCTGATGCTGACGCGTTGGGTGTCATGGTCGACCCAGATGTCGAGCTGGTTTTGTTCTTTGCGCACGCGCTGACCCGGCAACAGGATGCTCATGCGTAACAGGCTATGTTCTTTGTTATGGCGTTCGGCATAACCGAACTGCACGAAGCGCAGGGGGCGGCCGCCGGTATTGCGGTCAGTTTGCAGGGGTGCAAGCCGCAGCATTTTGAAATGCTCGGGTTGCACCTCCGCCCACGGGAGCGGGGGCGCTTCGGGAGTCGCCGGCTCTTGAGCTTCGGCGGGTTTTTGTGGGGTGTCGGTCATAACGGCAAAATCCTGTGCAAGCCCGGTATGCCGGCAAAGCAAAGGCTGCCGACATAGGCTTATCGGCCGTTATGCGCAGGACTGGAGGGTTACCCGATCAGCGATCGATGA
This sequence comes from Pseudomonas sp. BS-2016, assembly GCF_001806145.1. Classification (NCBI taxonomy): domain Bacteria; kingdom Pseudomonadati; phylum Pseudomonadota; class Gammaproteobacteria; order Pseudomonadales; family Pseudomonadaceae; genus Pseudomonas; species Pseudomonas sp. BS-2016. The sequence goes on along the minus strand of NZ_MLCT01000034.1, from coordinate 19,774 downwards.
CTTTAGTGATAAAGCGCACAATTCTGTCACCCAGTTCACTGGATAATCGCTGGTTCGGATCGTTGTAGGACTGCACCTGACGTTTCATGTCCATGGGGACGATGCGCATGACATGGTTCATGCCCTCGATCAGTGCCAGGTCAGCGTCCGGCTTGGCGGCCTTGAGCAGTCGCGCGTCGTTGACGTCGACCTGAATGTCGTGGGTGCCCTGAATAATCAAGGCGGGCATTTTCAGAGCGGCGAACGCCTTGGCCGGGTCGTAGCGCAACAGGCTGATCAGGTAGGGCTGCACGCTGGGGCGGAAGATCACTTGCAACGCTTCGGGCACGTTGTCGTCAGTGCGGCCGCTTTCAAGGGTGTGGATCAGCTCAACGCTGCGTTGCAGCAGGCCGGGTGGCATGTTGTTGCGTTGCAGTTGTTCGCGCAACACTTGGCCCACGGGCCGCGCGGTCCCTGCGATGGAGATCACGCCTGCCGCGTCCATGGCTGGGGCTGCCAGGCTGGCAATCAGCGCGCCCTCGCTGTGGCCCAGCACGAACACATCCGCAAAGCGTGGATCGGCCTTGAGCAGGTTGCCCCACGCCACGGCGTCGGTAACGTATTGGTCAAGATTGAGGGTGCGCTCGTCCGGGGCAGCGGGCTGGCTTTGGGCGATACCGCGCTTGTCGAAGCGCACGCTGGCAATGTTGTTTTGCGCAAGACGCCAGGCGAGTTTCTTCAGGCTGTCATTGCGTCCGCCCTGCGTATTGTTGCCGTTGCGGTCAGTCGGGCCCGAACCTGCAATGATCAGCACCACGGGCACCGGCTTGTCGCTTTTGGGCAATACCAGCGAGCCATACAGCGTGCCCGTAGGCGTGTTCAGCTCGATGGGGCGCAACAGCACGGAAGGGGACGCAGCATTCGCCACGCCACTGAAGAGGGTGAGTACCACAAGCAGAATCCTGAACATCATTTCGCCATCTATGACTGAGTGCCGGTTGGACAGACCCGGATGAATAAGGTTCGAGGATGAACTACTGGGGCAGCCTGCGTATACTGGCGCGCTTAGTTATCCCGGCTGAGCCCGATCGGCTGATTTTCACGGAGCGCCCTGCATGTCCGGCAATACCTACGGCAAGCTGTTCACTGTCACCACCGCTGGCGAAAGCCATGGCCCGGCGTTGGTCGCCATTGTTGATGGCTGCCCGCCAGGGCTTGAGCTGTCCCTTGAAGATCTGCAGCGTGACCTGGACCGCCGCAAGCCGGGCACCAGCCGTCACACCACGCAGCGTCAGGAAGCGGACGAAGTCGAAATCCTGTCCGGCGTGTTCGAAGGTCGCACCACCGGATGCGCCATTGGCCTGCTGATCCGCAACACCGACCAGAAGTCCAAGGACTACTCGGCGATCAAAGACCTGTTTCGCCCGGCCCATGCCGACTACACCTATCACCACAAATATGGTGAACGCGACTACCGTGGCGGCGGCCGCAGTTCGGCCCGCGAAACGGCCATGCGCGTGGCGGCCGGTGCCATCGCCAAGAAGTACCTGGCCACCCAGGGCATCGTGATTCGTGGCTACATGAGCCAGTTGGGTCCGATTGAAATTCCGTTCAAAACCTGGGATAGCGTCGAAGAAAACGCGTTCTTCAGCCCTGATCCGGACAAAGTGCCTGAGCTGGAAGCCTACATGGACCAATTGCGCCGCGATCAGGACTCGGTCGGCGCCAAGATCACCGTGGTGGCCGAAGGCGTGATACCGGGCCTGGGCGAACCGATTTTCGACCGACTGGATGCAGAGCTGGCCCATGCCCTGATGAGCATCAACGCGGTGAAGGGCATTGAAATCGGCGCCGGTTTTGCCAGCGTTGCCCAGCGCGGTACCGAGCATCGCGACGAGCTGACACCCCAAGGGTTCCTCAGCAACAATGCCGGTGGCATCCTGGGTGGCATTTCCTCCGGCCAGCCTATCGTGGCGCACCTTGCCCTCAAGCCCACGTCGAGCATCACCACGCCCGGCCGTTCGATTGATGTGCACGGCAACCCGGTGGATGTCATCACCAAAGGCCGTCATGACCCGTGTGTCGGCATCCGTGCCACGCCCATCGCAGAAGCAATGATGGCCATTGTGCTGATGGACCATTTGTTGCGCCATCGCGGCCAGAACGCCGACGTGCGTGTCAGCACGCCTGTGCTGGGCCAGTTGTAATGCAGGGGCTGTTGAGCGCCACGGTCTGACGACGGTGGCGACACTTCCTTACTGGCGTTTGTCCGGTTTCTATCTTTTTTACTTCGCTTTGCTGGGAGCCACAGCGCCATTTCTGGCGCTGTACTTCCATCACCTCGGGTTTTCCAGTGCGCGCATCGGCGAACTGGTGGCCATTCCCATGCTGATGCGCTGCGTAGCCCCCAACCTGTGGGGCTGGCTGGCGGATTACACCGGTCAGCGTCTGCTGATCGTGCGCGTGGGTGCGCTCTGCACCTTGTTCAGTTTTGCCCTGATTTTTGTCAGTAAAAGTTACGCGTGGCTGGCGCTGGTCATGGCTTTGCATGCGTTCTTCTGGCACGCGGTGCTGCCGCAATTTGAAGTCATCACCTTTGCCCACCTGCGTGAGCAACCCGAGCGCTACAGCCAGATCCGCCTGTGGGGGTCGGTGGGCTTCATCCTGACGGTGGTGATTCTGGGCCGGGTGTTTGAAGGGTTGAGCCTGGACGTGTACCCGGTGACGCTGGTCGTGGTCATGGCCGCGATTGTGCTGTGCAGCCTGTGGGTGCCGAATGCGCAACCTTCCAGCGGCAATCGCAAGGTGCTGGCGGACGGTTTTTTCAAGCAGCTGCGCAGCCCCGGTGTGCTGGCTTTTTATGCGTGTGTGGCCCTGATGCAAATGAGCCATGGCCCGTATTACACCTTCCTGACCCTGCACCTTGAATCCCTGGGGTACAGCCGTGGAATGATCGGGTTGCTGTGGGCGTTGGGGGTGGTGGCCGAAGTGCTGATGTTCATGGCCATGCGCCGCATTCTCCTGCGCTTTTCGGTACGCCGCGTGTTGCTGTTCAGTTTTCTCACGGCAGGGGTGCGTTGGCTGTTGCTGGGTTCGTTTGCCGAGCACTTTTGGCTGCTGTTGCTGGCTCAGCTCATGCACGCGGCGACCTTCGGCAGTTTTCATGCAGCCGCCATGACCTTTGTTCAACGCAGTTTCGGGCCGGGCCAGCAAGGTCAGGGACAAGCCCTGTACGCGACACTGGCCGGGGTCGGCGGCGCAGCAGGGGCGCTCTACGCCGGATATGCCTGGAACACCCTCGGCCCGACTATCACCTTTAGTATGGCCAGCGTCGCAGCGCTGGCCGCAGCCGTTATCATTGCCACTCGACTGCAAGAGGACAGGCCATGAGCCTTACCCGTGAACACCTGAGCCTGGAAATCATTGACGCCGGGCGCTTTTTATATGGCCGCGGCTGGTCGCCAGCCACCAGCAGCAACTATTCCACCCGGCTCTCGGCCAGCGAAGCGCTGCTGACGGTATCGGGTAAACACAAAGGCCAATTGGGCCTTGATGACGTGTTGGCCACCGATATGGCGGGCAACAGCCTCGAGCCCGGCAAAAAACCGTCCGCTGAAACCCTGCTGCACACCCAGTTGTATAACTGGCGCCCAGACATTGGAGCGGTGCTGCATACCCACTCGGTGAATGCGACCGTGCTCTCGCGCTTGACGCCTGGCGACAGCATCACGTTTGAAGATTACGAACTGCAAAAAGCGTTCAGCGGGGTGTCGACTCACGCCTCGCGTGTGCACGTGCCGATCTTCGATAACGATCAGGACATCACTCGCCTGGCACGCAACGTTCAGCCCTGGCTGGATACGCACCCCGACTGCGTGGGCTATCTGATTCGCGGGCATGGTCTCTACACGTGGGGGCCGCGCATGAGCGACGCCCTGCGCCAGATCGAAGCCTTTGAGTTTTTGTTTGAATGTGAACTGAAAACCCGCGCCGTGCTCCACCGTTGAGGCAACGTGGCCCGCAAGCGCTGTCCCCTGATTTGAACGGCACGCTGACCCGTGTGTAAACGCTCAAAGCGTGCCGTAGCCGAGGAATTACCCTTTATGAGCAGTTTGTCTGTTTATCACGTTTCAAGCCCTGAGCTGCCGAACAAGGTATTGACCCACGTTGATGACATCGCCGCCACGCTCGCCGAGCAGGGCGTGCGTTTTGACCGCTGGCAAGCGGCAACGCCTATCCAGCCGGGGGCCAGTCAGGAAGAGGTGATCAACGCCTACCGTTCGCAGATCGATCAGCTGATGAGCGAGCGGGGCTACGTCACGGTCGATGTGATCAGCCTCAACAGCGATCATCCGCAAAAAGCAGAATTGCGCGCCAAATTCCTCGACGAGCATCGCCACGCAGAAGATGAAGTCCGTTTTTTCGTGGCTGGCCGTGGTCTGTTTACCTTGCACATCGATGACTACGTGTACGCGGTGTTGTGTGAAAAGAATGATCTGATTTCTGTCCCGGCAGGCACGCCACACTGGTTTGACATGGGTGAGCACCCGCATTTTGTCGCCATCCGCCTGTTCAATAACCCTGAAGGCTGGGTCGCCAATTTTACCGGTGAAGACATCGCCAGCCGTTTCCCGCGCCTCGAAGATTAAGGAATCTCGCATGCCCATCAAGGCCATCCTGACCGATATTGAAGGCACCACCAGCGCAGTGAGTTTTGTCTTCGACGTGTTGTTTCCCTACGCAGCCCAACACCTGCCCGCCTTTATTCGCGAGCATGCAGAAGACCCGCAAGTCGCGATGCAACTGGGGGCTGTGCGCCTGGACAGCGGTGAACCCGAGGCCGACGTGGAGCGGGTGATAGAAATTCTGCAGCAATGGATCGCCGAAGATCGCAAGGCCACGCCGCTAAAGGCGTTACAAGGCATGATCTGGAAGCAGGGCTATGAAGCGGGCGAGTTAAAAGGGCACGTCTACCCCGATGCCGTGGCGGCGCTCAAGGCCTGGCACGATCAAGGGTATGCGCTGTACGTGTATTCGTCGGGTTCGATTCAGGCGCAGCAACTGATTTTCGGTTGCTCGGAGGCGGGCGACCTGACGCCGTTGTTCAGTGGCTACTTCGACACGACCTCCGGGCCCAAGCGCGAAGCGCAATCGTATCGCCACATCTCTGAAGCCATAGGCTGTCCGGCGGGGAAAATTCTGTTTCTCTCCGACATTGTCGAAGAACTTGATGCCGCGCAACAAGCGGGCATGCAAACGTGCGGCCTGGCGCGTGACGGAGGCGAGCTGGCGGGGCACAAAACCGTGCGCAGTTTCGCCGAGATCGATCCGCCATTGGTGTGAAGACAGCGGCGCAATAAAAAAGCCAGCAGGCGCTGTATTAGCGTGTGCTGGCTTTTGCGTTCAGGGCGTTGCTCAAGCGTTGTGATAGGTCGGCAGTGCAAAGCGGTTCTGACTTTGCAGCAGCGAAATTGTCGGCAGTTCACTGGCCTGGCCCGCGAGGTCGCGACGAATTGCGCTGATCACCCACGTCAGTTGCTCGGCGGTGTGCAGTTGAGCGTAAGAAATAGAGCGCTGGGTCTGCTTGCCATCACTGTCACACAGCGTCAGCAACACACCGCCATCCGGGCGGGCTTTGGTGGTGACGGTGTAGTTCGAGAACAGCGATGCGAATTTTTCTTGAATCATGCTCATGTCTTTCAGCTCCATTAGCTCATGAAGGGCTTGCATGGAGTAGGTATTGCAGTGATTGTGCCACTATTGGTTTTTTAAAAAATCCTTATAAATCAATAGGTTGAAGATGTATCAAAATACCCCTGTCGTGCATTCTGCATGAATGGCCATCGTGCATCCTGCATTTTGCCCAATTTGCGCAGGGGTTAAGGCGGGCCTGGTTTCTACTAAAGAGAAAACCGCGGGTGATGATTTTTGCCTATCGCCTCTTTGCGTAAAAAAGGGATGACATGCCCGGCACGTCTCAGGAAACTACGTTCTTTTTGTAGCGCATCTGGAGCCTCAAATGTCAGACACCCCCGCAGCCGATCAACCACGGCAGATGACCCCGGAAGAAGCAGCCGATTTTGCCGAACAGGTATTCAACAAAGCCCGCGAAGGGGATGCCGCCATGCTGGCCGCGCTGCTGAGCAAAGGCTTGCCGGCGAACCTGCGCAATCACAAGGGCGACACCCTGCTGATGCTCGCCAGTTACCACGGGCATGTGGATGCAGTGAAAGTGCTGCTCGAACACAAGGCCGACCCTGAAGTGCGCAATGACAATGGCCAGAGCCCGATTGCCGGTGCTGCGTTCAAAGGCAATCTGGAGATGGTCAAAACATTGGTCGAGAACGGTGCCGACATTGAAGGTGCGTCGTTTGACGGACGCACGGCGTTGATGATGGCGGCGATGTTCAACCGTACTGAGATCATTGACTACTTGATCAGCAAAGGGGCGGATCCAAAAGCCAAGGATGCCAATGGCATCACCGCACTGGATGCGGCCAAAACCATGGGTGCGACCGACTCGGCGGCTCAACTTGAAAAGCTGTTGGGCTGATGCCCTGCCTTGAGGGCCGCAATTGATATATCCTGCGCGCCCTCAAATTTCCCTGCGACAGGCCGTGCCCATGAAAACCACACTCGTTGAACTCATCAGCAAAATCAGCTCGGGGTGCATGGGCGAGGACGAAATCGTCAAGATCGCTGATGAAGCGGCCCAGGCTTACGCCGACCCTGAGGGGTTTCTGGCTAACAATCCGGATATCAACTACGACGAGACCTTCCCGATTCCGCTGGGCGAGTGGGTGGTGATTGGCAGCCTGCCTGAGACCGTGTTGTTTCAGGCAGACACCTACATGGATGTTTTCGCTCAGATCGTGGCGTCTTTCGGCCCCGGTGTGGCGTTCAATATCAAGCCCAAGCAGTTGGCCAAGACCAAGCCCTTGACTGCTTTGAACCGTATTCAAATCCAGATGGGCAGCATGAACCCGGAGAACGGTGGTTATGTGCTGATGAACCTCAGCCAGCCGCTGGATGACGAGATTCAGGTCGTGCTGGTCTATGGCAATGACGTACAGCGCGTACTTCAATTATGTGCCGAGGTCGGCATCAAGGCCGAGCCGTCGCTCGAAGCCCTGAAAGTGGCGGTTCACGTTTAACCACCCGCGATTGAATAAATAACGGAACCCTTGAAAGCACTGACTATCCTAAGGGAACAAGCCCTTCACTCAGGAGCGTCATCATGGGTTCCACGTTCAACGGCCTGATTGGCCTGATCATTCTGGCTCTGGATATCTGGGCCATCATCAACGTGCTGAAAAGTGGCGCTGAAACCGGGATGAAAATCCTCTGGGTGTTGCTGATTATCTTCCTGCCGGTATTGGGGCTGGTGATCTGGGCCATTGCTGGCCCGCGCGGCAATGTCAGGGTTTAACCTGCATTGAGTGACCTGCCGCACAAAAAATGCGGCAGTTCAGGGTGTTTGTCCGCCTCAAGGTTCGACCTGTCATCTTCCCCGAAGTAGAATGCGCGCCTTTCTTGGGCAATTGAACGTGTGTGCCGCGCTGCGGCGTGCAGTTTGACTGTCGATCATGGGCGGGTGACCGTCCGTTGCCACCAGCATTCAAGGGGACTTCCCATGACCGAAGTTAAAACCGACTATCTCGAAACGCTGTACCAGGGCTACGGCCAGCGCTTTCGCATGGACAAGTTGCTGCACGAAGTGCGCACCGACCACCAGCACCTGGTGATCTTCGAAAATCCGGTGATGGGGCGCGTCATGGCTCTGGACGGCGTCATCCAGACCACCGAAGCCGATGAATTCATCTACCACGAAATGCTCACCCATGTGCCGATCCTGGCCCACGGTTCGGTCAAGCGCGTACTGATCATCGGCGGCGGCGACGGCGGCATGCTACGGGAAGTGACCAAGCACCGCGGCATCGAGCACATCACCATGGTCGAGATCGACGGCACCGTAGTGGACATGTGCAAAACGTTTTTGCCCAACCACTCCAACGGCGCCTACGACGATCCACGTCTCAACCTGGTGATCGACGACGGCATGCGTTTTGTGGCCACCACCGAAGAAAAATTTGACGTCATCATCTCGGACTCCACCGACCCGATCGGTCCGGGCGAAGTGCTGTTTTCGGAGAACTTCTACCAAGCTTGCCATCGTTGCCTGAATGAAGGCGGTGTGCTGGTCACGCAAAACGGGACGCCGTTCATGCAAATCGTAGAAGTGAAAACCACGGCCGGGCGCCTGCGCAGTCTCTTTGCTGACTGGCATTTTTATCAGGCTGCCGTGCCGACCTACATTGGTGGCGCGATGACCTTCGCCTGGGGCTCCACCGACAGTGCCTACCGCAAGCTCCCGCTTGAAACTTTGCGTCAGCGGTTCGCAGGCAGCGGGATCGTGACGCGTTACTACAATCCCGAGGTTCACATCGGAGCATTTGCCATGCCGCAGTACGTGTTGCAGGCCATCAATAAAGCAAGTAACGATTAAAAAGCTGAAACACAAGAAAGGGCCGAAAGGCCCTTTCTTGTGTTTCAAAATATGCTTTAAACAAAATTTTCACGTTTCATTTAAGAGAATCCGCGCCAGTATTAACGCGCATCGTCTTGCTTGAAGGGCTCTGGAATGATGCTTTCGCAACGCCCCGGAGTCTGATTCTGCGCTGCACCCGCACCTCGCCAGTGTTCAACCACAGGCGATTGTGCAACATTTGCCCACCGCGCATGTACACCCCACGGCACTGCCTCGCGGCAGCGTTGCCAGGGCGCAAGATGCGCACTCGATGTCACACCAACCGAATCAATGGGTCCTAAAACGACATGGCAAACCCGGACGCCCTAAGACAACCCAACGCTGGAATGCGTGGGTTGCAACCGACCGTCAAATCGCATCTGGCTTTTACGCTGTTATGCGCGTTGGTCATGATGGTGATGTTTACCCTGCTGCGGGTTGCATTGCTGGTTTATAACCGGGAAATGATCCTCGACACCCCCGCGTCGACTTTTCTGGAAGCGTTCGCCAATGGCTTGCGCTTTGACCTGCGGATCGTGGTGTACCTCAGCATCCCGTTGCTGTTGGCCTTGCTCAGCGTAAAAGCGATGGCCCAGCGCGGCGTGATGCGCTTCTGGTTGACCGCTGCATCGAGTCTGGCACTGTTTTTGGGCCTGATGGAGATGGACTTCTACCGAGAGTTCCATCAACGGCTTAACGGCTTGGTCTTCCAGTACGTGAAGGAAGACCCGAAAACCGTGATGAGCATGCTGTGGTATGGCTTCCCGGTAGTGCGTTACTTGCTGGCGTGGGCGGTGGGCACCGGGGTGCTGTACTTCGCTTTCCGCGGGGTTGACCGCGCCACGCGTCCGGCACTGCCGGCTGCCGGTACTGGTGCTGTTCGTGCAGCCGCTCCGTGGTATGCGCGGATTGCCGTGTTTGTGGTGGTGTTGTTGGTGTGTGTGGTTGCCGCACGTGGCACCTTGCGTCAAGGCCCTCCGCTGCGTTGGGGCGATGCTTACACCACCGATTCCAATTTCGCTAACCAGTTGGGCCTCAATGGTTCGCTTTCTTTGATCGCCGCAGCGAAGAGCCGGTTCTCTGACGAGCGCACCAACATCTGGAAGGCCACGCTTGAAGATCCCGTCGCAGTGGGCACTGTGCGTGACATGCTGCTAACCGAACACGACAAGCTGGTCGATCCGGATACGGCCCCCGTGCGTCGCGACACCACGCCACCTGCGGAGCGAACGCTGCCGATCAAGAACGTGGTGGTTATCCTCATGGAAAGCTTTGCTGGCCACTCGGTTGGTGCGCTGGGCCGCCCGGGCAATATCACGCCTTACTTCGACAATCTGTCGAAAGAGGGGCTGTTGTTTGAGCGCTTTTTCTCCAACGGCACGCACACCCACCAAGGCATGTTTGCCACGATGGCGTGCTTCCCGAACCTGCCGGGTTTTGAATACCTGATGCAGACGCCGGAAGGCAGCCACAAGCTCTCGGGCTTGCCGGAACTGCTGGGCGCCCGCAATTTTGATGATGTGTATGTCTATAACGGCGACTTTGCCTGGGACAACCAGTCCGGTTTCTTCAGCAATCAGGGCATGACTACCTTCGTAGGGCGCAACGATTTCGTTGATCCTGTGTTCTCTGATCCTACATGGGGTGTGTCCGATCAGGACATGTTCAACCGGGGTCTTGAAGAGCTGAAAAAGCGTGAGGGCAAAGCGCCTTTCTACGCACTGCTGCAAACCTTGTCCAACCACACGCCGTATGCGTTGCCGACCCCCTTGCCGGTTGAGCCTGTGACGGATCGCGGCTCGTTGAATGAGCATTTGACGGCCATGCGCTACTCCGACTGGGCGTTGGGCCAGTTCTTTGAAAAGGCCCGTAAGGAGCCGTACTTCAAGGAAACCCTGTTTGTCGTCGTCGGTGACCATGGCTTTGGTAACGAGCAGCAAATCTCTGAAATGGACTTGGGCCGCTTCAACGTCCCATTGCTGTTCATCGGGCCGGGGATTCAGGAAAAATTCGGTCCACGCAGCGACATCGTGGGGACTCAAGTTGATATCGTGCCAACCATCATGGGCCGCCTGGGCGGCGAATTCCGCCAGCAATGCTGGGGTCGCGACCTGTTGACGTTGCCTGCGGGCGACAAGGGCAGTGGTGTGATCAAGCCGTCGGGCAGCGATCAGACTGTCGCTATCATCAGCGATGATCACTTGTTGGTTCAGCCAAAGGACATGCCGGCCAAAGTGTGGCAATACACGTTGGGTGCCAACCCTGAAGCCAAGGTGGTGAACGATTCTGCACACGAAGCCGAACTCAAGCAAAAGCTGGAGTCATTCCTGCAGACGGCCACCAAAAGTCTGCTGGATAACACCGCCGGTGTGGCTGATCCCAAATAAGCCATCACCCAATAAAAAAGAGGCCTGAGGGCCTCTTTTTTATTGTGCGTTGCGCAGGGTAAAGCGCTAGATCTTGCCGAGTAACAAGAGAATCAGCAGGACGACCAGTACGGCACCAATAATCCCTGAAGGTCCATAACCCCAGCTTTTCGAGTGAGGAAACACGGGGAGCCCGCCAACAAGCAGCAGAATCAGGATGATGAGAAGAATCGTGGTCATGGTGAATTCCTTATTAATGGGATCAAGCAACAAGCAAGGTGTCAGGGAGCGCTGCTTGGGAAACAAGGGTGGGCAGTGCTTATAACGTCCGACTGCGTCGAGACGGGATTAATTCAAACTTATTTAAGTTGATTCAAAAATTCAGGCATTGCCGGGGTTCCGGCGCGCAGGTAGGGTGGCCCGCTTGCTGATTGCTCGAGGTTAAACATGCTCAACTATGTCTGTTTTTTTTTAGCGGCCCTGTTTGAGATTGCCGGTTGTTATGGCTTCTGGATGTGGTTGCGTCAGGGCAAGAGTGCGTGGTGGATGGTGCCTGCCATGTTGAGCCTGGCCCTGTTTGCCTTGCTGCTGACCAAAGTCGAAGCCGCCTACGCAGGGCGCGCTTATGCCGCGTATGGCGGTATCTACATCATCACGTCCATTGCATGGCTGGCCGCGGTGGAAAAAGTCAGGCCGCTGGCTACCGATTGGGTCGGGGTGGGGTTGTGCGTGATCGGCGCGACCATCATTTTGCTGGGGCCGCGTTTCACCAGCGCTTGAAAGACGGTTCAGAAGGGGACTCTACGAGCAGTCATGTAGGGCTTTGGGTTTTATGGTGTGGGAATTGTTCTTTGTAGAAGTAGGGAGGGGATGTTTTTTGTTGTAGGGATTGAAGCGTGTTTTTGCGCGATGCAGTCTTGATGCCCACCCATCAAGCAGAGATGAGCGCCATGCTGATTCTGAGCCGTTCAGTCGGCGAATACATTTCAATCAACCAGGACATCACGGTCCGAATTGTGGCCGTCAATGGCAATCATGTGCGCTTGGGGATAGAGGCGCCCAAAGACGTGAGCGTGCATCGGGCTGAAGTCTATGAACGTATTCGTCAACAGCAAGGCGCAGCGGTATCCATTCACACTGCGCACAAACGTTAATCGAAGAATTCTTTTGGCACGGCATGTTTGGGCATTAACTGGCATTGCTGGCTTTCAAGGTCAAAGAAAATCACCGCCTGACCTTTGCTCAGGGCTTGGCGAACGCGCAGTACGCGGGTTTCCTGAGGTGTGTCGTCGCCATTATCCGTGCCATCACGGCTGACGAAATCTTCAATGAGGTGAGTCAGTGTGTCGGGTTCAAGTTGGTCGTAGGGGATAAGCATGAGGGGTTCTCTTGATCAATGCGCAGATGCTACTGGCACCCGTCGCCCGGTGCCAGTACTCAAACGTGCTCAAGCGCTAGCGAGTGAAGATCCCGCGCCCCTTCAGGCGGTCACGGTCGTGGGCCGAGGTAAGGCTCAGATCAGGCCCTTTGGGGATGATCCCCGTGGGATTAATCGTACGGTGACTGGCGTAGTAATGACCTTTGATGTGAGTAAAGTTCACGGTCTCACTGATACCGGGCCATTGATACAGCTCACGTAGCCAATTGGACAGATTGGCGTAATCGTCGATTCTGCGCGCATTGCATTTGAAGTGGCTGTAGTAGACAGCGTCGAACCGGATGAGGGTGGTGAACAGGCGAATGTCGGCTTCCGTCAGGTAAACGCCCGCTAGATAGCGATGTTCTGCCAGGTGCTGTTCAAGGTGGTTGAGTTCGTTGAACACATCGTCGAAGGCGCTTTCATACGCCGTTTGGGACGTGGCGAAACCGGCGCGATAGACACCGTTATTGAGGGCGGGGTAGATACGTTCATTCCAGCCATCTACGTCGTTCGTCAATGCGGTCGGGTACATGTCGAGTCGATTGCCCGTCAGGGGGTCAAAGGCGTTATTGAACATGCGAATGATATCCGCCGATTCGTTGCTGACGATGCGCTTTAGATGGGTATCCCAAAGTACCGGTACGGTGACGCGGCCGGTGTAATCGGGCGTGTCGCGTGTATACAGCTGATGCAGGAAGTCAGCGTTATTCAGGTGGTCGCCACTGGAGCCGTAAGCGCGATCAAACGTCCAGCCATTTTCCAGCATCAGCCAGCTCACCACGGACACGCCGATCAAGGGTTCGAGGCCCTTGAGGGTGCGGGTTATTAGCGTGCGATGGGCCCATGGGCAGGCCAGAGAAACGTATAAATGATAGCGACCGGCCTCGGGTGCGAAACCGCCAATTCCGGTTGGACCGGGCGCGCCATCGGGCGTGATCCAGTTTCTGCGCTGTGCCTGCTCTCGCTGGAACGCACCGTCTTTGCTGCTTTCATACCATTGGTCATGCCAATGCCCATCAATTAATAAGCCCATGTGAAGCTCCTGGCGGTTTCGCTTTGGAGTTCAGTCTAAAGGTCTGAGTTCGAACGAATAGCGCAAAACGTGGGCGTAACCCATCGGTTAAATCGATTTGTTGCGGTTTTCCCAATACGTTTTGGCAATGACGAAGGCCTGTTCCCGGGGCGTGCCCAGCCCGCGCAAAGCCAGGGCCATGGTCGATAACAGAGCCTTTTGCGCATAGCTGTCTTCGAAGTCCCCGCGCCAAAAGGCCTTGAGTTGCAGTGTGTCCAGAAAGGCGGGTTTCACGTGCCGCTGTGCCGATAACGCCGGCCACTCTTCGTCCCAACTAAGGCCATTAGCCGTGCCATACAGGTGGCTGATCGAGTCGGGGTTGATCTCGATCTCACCGCCATCCCCTTTCACCACGATGCAGGTGTCACCCAGCAGCGTGCTGGCTTCGCGGTGCACGCTTTGATAACCCGGATGGAAAATGCTTTGCAGTCCACAGCGGGCGTGGAGCGGATTAAGCAGGCGCGCCAATGAGTGAATCGGTGAGCGAAGGCCGAGCGTGTTGCGCAAATCGATCATGTGTTGCAGCTGAGGTGCCCAGTCCTGTAAAGGGAAAAAGGCCAGATTGTGCAGCTGCAAGGCGCTTTCGACCTGTGCCCAGTCGCGGCACAGCGCAATGTTCAATTCGTCGAGCAGTTGCTCGCTGTAAAGGCGCCCGGCCGTATGAGCACCTGCGCCATGCATCAAGATGCGCACGCCGTTCTGGGCCAAGCATTTTGCCGCAAGCAAGTACCACGGCAGATGGCGTTTTTTGCCCGCGTAGGTGGGCCAGTCGAGATCGACATGAATGGTCGGCGCAGACAGTCGTTCCCGGACCGCGTCCACAAAACCGGCCAGCTCTTGCGGGCTTTCCTCTTTGTGCCTGAGCAGCATCAGGAAGGCGCCTAGCTGGGCCTCTTCAGTTTTCTCGTCGAGCAACATGCCCATCGCTTCATGCGCTTCTTCACGGGTCAGGTTGCGCGCGCCGCGTTTACCTTTGCCCAAAATGCGTACGAATTGAGCGAAAGGGTGTTCGGCGGGAGTGGTTAGCGTCAGCGCAGCAGGGGTGTTCATAGGCAGTTGGTCGGTTTGGGCAGGCCCGCCAGTTTTGCGGCGAGTTTGGCAGGGGTGCCGTTGAACAGGCGATTGAGGTGCAGGCTGTTGCCTTTTTCTGCCCCCAGTTTGAGCGCGGTGTATTTGATCAAGGGCCGCGTGGCGGGCGAGAGCTGAAACTCTTCATAGAAGTTGCGCAGCAGCTGCAGAATCTCCCAGTGTTCCGGGGTCAGCTCGATGTCATTTTGCACCGCCAGTGCCGTGGCCACCTCGGGCGACCAGTCATTCAGGTCGGCCAGATAACCGTCCTTATCCAGCTCAATGGATCTGCCGTCGAGAGTGAGGACCGTCATAGCCAGGTGTTGACCTTGTCATAGTGAAGGGACAGTTCGACAAATGCAGGGTAGTCGACGCGTGTAGCCCACTCCGGGGGCAGGAGGTTACGGGCTTGCAGGTCTTCATCGAGCACGTAAAGGTTGAGTGCCGGGCTCATGTTATCGAGCGTCTCGCGAGGGAGGGTGCCCGGTTGGAGGGCATAAACAGCATCGCCACAGAGCAGAATGCCGTCGATAGCCGAGAGTAGACGCAAGCAACTTCCGAGGCGCGTATCAGAAAAAGGAGAGTGGCTCAAAACATGTAAGGTCGACATCAGAGGGTTATCACCTGGTCATGACGGGCGATGAGAGCGCTGATTTGTTGTGTGGACAAAGTCTGCACGCCTTCTACGGCCAACGCTGTGGGTGCGAGTCCGCGCTCGTGGAGGCTGGCGTCGCACGCGAACAAATCGTCTACGCCGAACATCGACAACGCCTGCAAATTGGCCGTCAGGTTCTTTTGTTCAAGGGCGGTGGGATGTTGCTCAGGCAACAGCTGAAACACGCCGTCGTCGAGGAATAGAAGCCCAATCGGGAGGTCGAATGCGCCGCCCGCGAGCGCGATGTCCAAGGCTTCACGCGCGCCCAGGCCAGACCACGGTGCTTGTCGGCTGATAATCAGTAACGATTTGGGCATCTTAATCCCCTCCAAAACAGACCAGCCGATCCGCAGCCTGAATGGCATCGTGCAATTGCCCGAGGCCGGACAAATCCCAAGGCGCTGTCAAATTCACTGCAGAGCGCTGATAGCGCGTGGCCTCTGCCTCATTCAGCACACCTCGTCGCAAGGCGGCGGCAATGCAGACCACGCCATCCAATTGGTGTTCAGACACAAAAGCTGCCCATTGCTGGGCGAGATCAGGCTCATCTTGAGGCGTTACGATGTTGCACGATGCGCTATACACGCCGTCCTGATAGAAGAACAGGCGCACAATTTCATGTCCGCCAGCCAAAACGGCTTCGGCAAAGCGCAGGGCTCGCCGGGAAGAGGGCGCATGGGCCGCAGAATATAGGGCGATAGCAAATTTCATGGGGTGCTCTCTGCAAAACTCGCGCAATGATAAAGCCACTAGGCTCAAGATGCTTGCACCAGGCAGCAAAAAGCCCGCCGAGGCGGGCTCTTGCCAAACAACTGCTGGATCAGTCGTCGCGGCTCATGATGCCGAAAATTTGCAGCAAGCTGATGAACAGGTTGTAGATCGACACGTATAGGCTAATGGTCGCCATGATGTAGTTACGTTCGCCGCCATTAATGATGGCGCTGGTCTGGAACAGAATGCAGACCGAAGAGAACAGCACAAAACCGGCGCTGATAGCCAACTGCAACCCGCTGATCTGGAAGAAGAAGCTCGCCAGCGTTGCACCCAGCAGTACAAAGAAACCCGCAGTGATAAAACCGCCCAGGAAGCTCATGTCTTTGCGGGTGATTAACACATAAGCAGACAGGCCGCCGAAAACCAGAGCCGTCATCGCAAAGGCAGAAGCCACGACCTCAGCGCCGCCTTGCATACCCAGGTAACGGTTAAGGATCGGGCCGAGCAGGAAACCCATAAAGCCCGTCAGTGCAAACGTCGACACCAGGCCCCACGCCGAGTCACGCAGCTTGTTGGTGAGAAAGAACAGACCATAAAAGCCGATCAATACAACGAAAATGTTTGGGTAACCGACACGCATCTGCTGCGCGACGAAAGCCATCACACCGCTGAAAGCGAGGGTTAAAGCCAGTAAACCGTAAGTGTTGCGCAGGACGCGGCTAACCTCTAGCTGCTCGGCCTGCACGCTGTTATTAACTGCGTAATCCTGTTCGCGCATGGCGATACTCCTGTGTATTGAAATGTTAAGTAGCAAAGATCATAGCAGAGGCTCTGCAACAAGCGATCAAGAGAGTTTGACAACGTGTTTCGTTCAGGTATTATGGCGCCCGCAACAACGTTAGGAGGTGTGGCCGAGTGGTTTAAGGCAACGGTCTTGAAAACCGTCGACTGTAACAGGTCCTAGAGTTCGAATCTCTACGCCTCCGCCATATTGCTACACCGACAGAGCCCGTCCTAGACGGGCTTTGTCGTTTCTGGGGTTTGGGAAAGGGTGTTGCTGAAAGACGATTTTGGGTGATGTGTTCCAAAACTTTTTAGCATGTGTTCCATAACTCAGCTCATTTAGAGGGGTTAGCCGTAGCTCCAATACGCCTGTAAACCCTTTGCGTAATATCTCCCTTCGTGTGCCCGAGCAGCAGACTGGCCTCGCCAATATCTTCGATTTCAGAGGCTGCTTTGGGACGGATATCCCTGAACTGAAATGCGGCAATCTTGCTTGCCAATAACGAATCGTTTTCCATCATCGCGGATGTTCTGGCTGATTCTCTCGCCTCATCCCAACGCTTGCGCAACATCGTCGCGGTCATGCGTATTCCTGTTTTGCTTACAATCAAATAGCTGGTTACTAGCCTGGCATTACGTTCGGCAATCTGGCTGAGTAACTTTCCCAAGCTGTTAACTTGCCCGTCAGAGTTCACGCGAATTCTGAGTCGCTTCCCGGTCTTATTCTGCTGGACAATCAAGAAACCACCCTCTACATCGTCTTTGCGCATCATCAACACGTCAGCAGGGCGCTGGCCTGTCAGGTACGCCAGATCCATAGCGTCTTTGAGTTCCTGGGGCGCTTTGCTGTATACAGCAGCCCACACCACATCGTTGGCATAATAGTCGCGCGGTTTCTCGCGGTTCTTTCGCACGCCTTGGCACGGATTCTCTTTGGTGGTGATGCCCCACTCTCTGGCCATGTTGAACACGTGGGACAAAGTGGCGATCTCGCGGTTGGCCCGAACCTTGGCAGTCCGGGCGTCCCTGTAATGTCGCCGCACCACACCTGGTTGGATGCTGGAACATCGAACTCCCGATTCAATATGTTCGGGATATCCAACCGTTCAACCGTCGCTCCTTTATAGGCATGTGATCCGGGCTGTTTACTGACGAGGTCAAGCTCGCGCATCAGGCTACGCACTTTGAACCGACCGAGCTGCTTTCACAGGCAATCAATCGGCTCATGGACGCTCAACTGATTGATCAGCGCGTACGCTCGTGATCTTCCGACATTAAGAGCTCGGTAGCCTTGTTTAAAATCGATTTTTCCCGTTCAAGGCGGGCGACCCGAGCTTCCAGCTCCTGGATTTTCTGCTGTTCCTGTGTAAGCGATTGCTCTGCGAGGTGACGCCTTGGCGCTCCTTTTGAACCTGATCAACTCAACGGCGCAGAGTAAACGGCTGGCTTCGATGTAGCTGTAGTTTTGCTTGAGCACGAGGTCGCTAGCCTCGCGTTTGAATTCAGCAGAAAAGGAACGGCGTTGTTTGGTCATCTGAGGCCTCGATCTGGCGAACAGTCTCGCCTAAATGGGTGTCCGGTTTCATTCCGCAGCTTGAAAACGGAGTGGATACTGACCACGGGTTACCGAACGGCTCAAGAAGCCCAGCGCGATATCCGCCACTTCTTGATGCATTGGTACAACTGCTCGCCCCCGCGAACGTCTATTAAGGCGCCACCCATAACCTGAAAAGCTTGTGCGCTAGCGCTTTTATAACGAGCCAAATGGCCGAGTACCGCGAATACAGGATTTCCTCATCAGAGCTGCTGGCAGCTACCAATGCACGTTAGGTAGGCGTTCTACTGCGGTATGCCCGGTTAAATCTTTTCGAGTCGAGTGCTTTCTTCTCGGCACATCCTGCGATGGCTCTTGATGTTGCTCAGAGACTGAAAACACAAACTAAACGCCAGTTATATTGGTAAAGAATCATGTTTTTATGGGTGCCAATACCCAAGAATTCCTTTTTTAAGTCTTATTGCAACAAGCTGTTGCTCTTCGAATTTATCCCTGCTGGATAGACGATAGATGACTTTTTTATCGCCGCTTATCAAAACTGCATATTGATAACTGGATTTGCCTGAATGTTTTGTTCCAAACCCTGCGACCCTAAATTGCTCGGTTCGCTCGGCGACAGAGAAACAGTTGTTGAGCGCAGTCGTTGCGACAAGGCCGGCAAAAATAGAAATAATATAAATGTAGGGGGCTTCACGTATTTGCTTGCGCTGGGGATAGTTGAGTTTATCTAGGGGGTTGGATTTTTTATGATTAAAAATTAATCTGCGCATTTTGAAATAGACATAAGGAACGATCAGTCCAGATATGACTCCGAGGCCTGTAAGTTGAAAGCCGTCAATCACGTCGTCATTGAATTCTATTATTTGACACACTAAAAAAATAGGAACAAATAAAGTTAAAAATAAAAAAGAGAACGTGCTTTTTATGCGTGTTGCTATGCCGTTCAGGTTTTTTTTAAAATCAACCACCTTGTCTGCTCCCCCGGAAAAAATTGGGCCAAGAGGTAATAATGTCGAGGTGCCCTAACGCCTTGCAGGTTAGCAATCTACTTCCACATCAGTCAACTCAAACGCATTTTTGCATAGCCCCTATGCAACGCGCCGTTTCACTTTGCGAGGGAAGGTATTTCCTGGGTTTAATTTGGGTGGGAAGGTGTCAGCTAGGAAGTCTGCTTCAACGGTGATTATGATTCAAGTAACTAGTTCAGGTTGTACTGCATGACTTTCATGGGGTTTAAGTATCTGCTGCTATTTTTCCACCCATAGATGCATCATGTTTACATACGTGATTGCCACAATTTCAGCGCCAGGACTAAAAAAACGCCCACGTACTGCAATGCCTGGCGAATCAGCTTAAATCGTGTGACACCGAGGCGTTCAACTTCTTGATTGCCTCAGGCATCAAACAACTCGACACCCTGCGCAGCGCTGCCGCCCAACTTCAACCGCTGGGCCTGACCACCGGCTACGGCGACGTGCAGGGCAACTGGTGTTTAAAAAACATTGAAGAAGAACAGAGTGCCCTGCTGCAAGGCGGCATTCCGCGTAAACAGGGCTTTACCTTGGAGTTTGTACGTTATGGCGACGACTTGCAGAACAGCTAGCGGCGACGTGCTCGACACCATTTGCCAGAACT
>NZ_MLCT01000033.1:0-1970 GCF_001806145.1 Pseudomonas sp. BS-2016 | reverse complement strand
TGGTGGTGCCTATCGGCGGCGAACCCCAAGCCGTGAACGTGCGCATCATCAGCGCCACGCACCGCAATTTGCTGGAACGGGTGGCCGATGGCAGCTTTCGTGAAGACCTGTATTACCGCTTGAACGGCTTGGAAGTCGCCCTCCCGCCGTTGCGCGAGCGCAGTGACAAGTCGCAACTGTTGGATTTCCTCTTGGCGCAGGAAGCAGGCACCGAGCAGGTGATGCTCGACGAGTCGACGCGCCAGGCCTTGTTGGCATTCCACTGGCCCGGCAACCTGCGGCAGATGCGTACTGTGTTGCGCACGGTGGTGGCACTCTGTGAGGGCGGGCGAGTCGGTCTTGAAGACTTGCCGGCGCTGATTCGCCAGGCGCGGCCGCAAGGGGCAAGGGCGGATGCGCCGTACGCTTTGCCACTGGAGAGCGCCGAGCGCCAGGCATTACTCGATGCGTTGGCGCAGCAGCGCTGGCATATGAGCCATGTGGCGGAACAGTTGGGCGTCAGTCGCAATACGCTGTATCGCAAGTTACGCAAACATGGTATTTCACGGGGCGCCATGCATTAGGGCGCGCGACAGTTGTCGGAATAACTCCGTTATTGCGGACGACTCGTTTTTGTCCCACGTCATTTAAGGTTTTTTATCGCTCTACCCGTTCACGTCGTCCCGGAACGTGGCACGTTGTTTTAAGCACTGATGGAATAAGGGCAGAGCATTAATTGCCCTTAAACACCGCTGTTTGAAACTTCTAGGGTGACAACACATGAATATTACAAGTCCTGAATTCATAGAATAAGCGCAACGCTTGAAACGAGAGGCAGAGAGCCAGCCACCGGTAGAATCCAGGCTCTCACACCGAAGGATTCAAGCGCAGATGACTACGCATTACCGGCAGCTGACTCAGGGACAACGTTACCAGATTGAGGCTGGCTTGAGCGCCGCAGAGAGCCAGGCGAGCATTGCAAAGCGGGTCGGCGTGCATCCCTCGACGATCAGTCGCGAGGTTCGCCGCAACAGCACCCAGAATATCTACAAGGCTGTTTCTGCGGCCCATGAAAGTGATGCTCGTCGAGCGGGTGCGCGCAAGTTTTGCAAGCCGGCGACATGGCTCAGCCATCATCTCCCGGTGTGGCTCAAGCATGGCATGAGTCCGGAGCAGATCGCCCAGCGGTTGAAGCAGGAGCAGCCAAGCCGGGCGGTCAGCCATGAGTGGATTTATCGGTTCATTGCCGCCGAACAGCGCGCCGGTGGTGAGCTTTATACCTATCTGCGACATCGCCGAAAGCGCTACCGGAAACGCTATGGAAGCCACGATCGGCGCGGGCAGCTGCGTAATCGCGTGTCAATCAGTGAACGCCCAGCCGAGGTCGAAAGCCGCGAGCGCCTGGGGGACTGGGAGGGCGATACGGTACATGGACTGGGCGGTAACCTGGTGACCCTGGTTGATCGCAAAAGCGGCTATCTGAGCGCCTATCCGGTCAAGCGCAGAACGCGCCGGCAGGTAACGCGGGCGATCAATCTGATGCTTCAGGGCCATGCCGCTCACACGCTGACGCTGGATAACGGAAGGGAGTTTGCCGGGCATGAACGCATCGCGCTACGGAGCCAGTGCCAGGTCTTTTTTGCAGACCCCTATTCATCCTGGCAACGTGGCACCAATGAAAACACCAACGGTCTGCTCCGCCAGTATTTCCCCAAGGGCAGCGACTTCAGCAAGCTGACCGTCGAAGCCGTCAATCGGACAGTAGCGAGGATCAATCTACGCCCGCGCAAGCGCTTGGGCTGGAAGACGCCGTACGAAGTGCATACAGGGGTGAGCGTTGCACTTATGTGTTGAATTCAGGGACTAATTCCGTATTAGTACCAATGCTATTTTTACCTGTCTCGACAGTCCGGCAATTAATTGGAGTGCACTGAAGAGCACCACTAATGGGCTTTAACGTATCTGCAGGTGCCACCTGACGGACATCTATC
>NZ_MLCT01000032.1:0-254013 GCF_001806145.1 Pseudomonas sp. BS-2016 | reverse complement strand
CCCCGCCGAGTGCGGGTATTTTTTTGCCCGGAGAAAGCCATGCCCATCACCACGCAGCAACTGTTGCAGATCCTCCCAAACGCCGGCCAATCAGCCGGCGTTTTTGTTTCTGTCTTAAACTCCGCCATGAACCGGTATCAGATCGTCGGCCCGAAGCGTGTCGCCGCCTTCATCGCCCAAATTGGTCACGAATCGGGCCAGCTCAAATACGTCAAAGAAATCTGGGGGCCTACCACTGCTCAAGCCCGATACGAAGGCCGCGCTGATCTGGGCAACACTCAGCCGGGTGACGGCTCCAAGTATCGCGGCCGTGGCCTGATCCAGATCACGGGCCGCGCCAACTACAACGCGTGCGGCGAAGCGTTGGGCCTGGACCTGCTCAGCAAGCCAGAACTGCTGGAGCTGCCGCAGCACGCCGCGATGTCGGCGGCTTGGTTCTGGTCTATGAAAGACCTGAACACGCTGGCGGACAAGGGAGATTTCGTGAAGATCACTCGGCGCATCAACGGTGGGCTCAACGGCCAGGCCGACCGCCAGGGGCTGTACGACAAGGCGCTGAAGGTGCTGGCATGACGCCCGGTCAAGTCCTGGCCGCTATCCTGCTGGCGCTCGCCATCGGATTTGGCGGTGCCTGGCAGGTGCAGGACTGGCGCATGGGCGAGCGACTGGCCGTGCAGGACGGCTTGCACCAGTCGGACCTGACAGCTATCGGCAATGCCGCGGCCGCCCAGGCCCGTATCGAGCAGGACAAGCGCCTGGGCCTAGAAGGCCGTCTTCAATCTATAGACGAAGCGCATTTCAAGGAATTTAGTGATGCACAGAAAAATATTTCAAGGCTGCGTGATCGCCTTGCCACTGCTGATGTGCGGCTGTCAGTCCTTATCGACGCCACGGATTCAGCCAGTGGCTGCAACGTGCCTTCCACCACCAGCGCCGTCGGCGTGGTTCATGCAGCCCGTCGAGCCCAACTTGACCCAGCGCATGCTCAACGAATTATCGCCATCACCGACGCCGGCGACCAAGGACTGATCGCGTTACGGGCGTGCCAGGCGTACGTCAGGGCTGTGTTGCGTTAAGCTAGACCGAATGGATTGAATCGCGCACAAGGAAAGGCTATGGGTCAGGATTTTGTAGGGCTGGGAGTGCTGCTGGTCATCGCCTGGATGGTTGCCATTGCGCTTATTATTTACGTAGCGGCCAAGTAGAAAAGCAAAGCCCCGGAGGTTCGCGGCTCCAGGGCTTCTATTTTCGCCTCCATCCCTTAATGGCTGACGAACGTGGCTGGGAGATTACCAGCGACTTTCGGATATTTCACTACGACTATAGGAGATTGTAATCGGTCGGCGGGACGTCGGGGGTGGGTGTTTCAGGCATGGATCGAAAGATGCGCACGTTACTT
This sequence comes from Pseudomonas sp. BS-2016, assembly GCF_001806145.1. NCBI lineage: Bacteria > Pseudomonadati > Pseudomonadota > Gammaproteobacteria > Pseudomonadales > Pseudomonadaceae > Pseudomonas > Pseudomonas sp. BS-2016. The sequence continues at coordinate 252,614 of NZ_MLCT01000032.1, read as the reverse complement.
ACTGAGCGCCGGCAGCAGATCGGATAAAAAAAGGAGAGTCGTTGCGGCGGTGAGCTGCCAGTAACACGCGATCAAGGTCTGATCGCGCTCTAAGGGTGCCGGGCTTATGATGGCGCACAGAGTCGGCTACGCTGAGTTGGTCGGCCTACAGTGAGAGCCATCAACATCCATCCAAACGGGAAGGACCTTGTGGATAAAAGACTGGCGGGGCTATCGTTCTTGTTGACTCTCTGCTGGGTAATTGCGGTGATTGACGTTATGTGGCTCTTCAGCTGAGCTGTCTGCCTATCACTCAGGAGTCATCAGGACAGCAAGAGTTAGCTTGATGAATTCGTCATTGTAATCAAGTATTTCTAGTGCGCCACGGACGTTTGCTGTTGCTTCGACGCCGCCGTGTCGCTCGACCCATTGCGCGAGTTCCATGATGGCGGCTCCTAGGGCGACTTGGTTTTCGTTGAACTTGGAAAAAAGGGTAGGTAGTAAATCTGAATTAGGCATGTCTGTTCCTCGGTTGAATGAACAGCGTAGCAGTAGGTGTACAGCGGGTATTTGATATAGGTCGGCAGGACGCCGGGGGAGGATGGATCTCGTACCACTTTTTGTACCAACTGATGTTCCCTTGAGGGACTCTCCGGGGCCTCAGAAGGCGCTGAAACCCCTTGTCTAGCGCCTTTGAAATACTCCAGCTAATCCGCACATACTGCTTGAACCCTTTTAAATCGGGGCCTTTCACGCTACTGCCGGGTTGCGGTGCGCACTGGGCACCGTGTGGCAGGATGTTCAGCGTGTACAGCCCGCACCCCGTCATGGAGCAGTGGCTGCTTGTTGCACTGGTTAAAAGCACGGTCTGCTGGCGTGGAACAAGTCGGGCGGTAGACATCAAACACACCCTGGCAAACGTGTGCCGGGTGTCATGCATCCTGCGGTGCCTCACACCCAGCGTGCGCAGTGTTAACAACCAGTAGCGTTCAGGCCCTGTTTTGGATCGGACGTAAAGCTCTGACCTGTCTCCCGATCCTTCCGGCGCGAATACACAGTCAGAGCGCGCCGCTGTTAGTGACATGGTTTTTGTGAGTCCCTGAAAAGCGTGATCGTTCAAAAAACTTTACGAGCGGTCACGGGGGCGATCTTTTTTGATCCATGCGAACAGCCAAACAGGGTTGCAGCGGGCCGATTTATCGATGCTCCCCTTTCTGTGGGCCGGTCATATTTATCTAGGTCATGGGGCAAGCAGCGCAGGGATAGCGTGGGGCCTCCTTCGTCCCTGCGTAGAGCTGTTGATATGACTGATACCCCTGCAACGTTAGCCCTGGATGCCCGCGACGCCACCCTCAGTGATTTAGAACCCCTCGAGCTGGTTCGCGGGCATCTGCCCAAGTGGCTGGTCGATGCCCCGGCTGACATTATCAAGGCGCTTGACACCGCCATGGCTCAGAGCCGTGCTTACCATGCCCTGTCCGGGCAGCGGTTTTCCGAGCTCGAAGGCATCGAAGCCTATTGCGCGCCACTGCTGGAGGCTGAAGTCAAACGCCGGTTTGGCCCGGTGCTCGATATTTTTCATGACCGCCTGCATGCGGTGCACGTGCACTTGATCACCGATGACACGCTGCTGGCCACCATTCGGCATTACACCGTACTCGACGAACCCAAAACCCTGCTGTGGGCGGCCTTGCAAAACTTCTCGGAAGACGAAGCCCTGCCCGGCGGTTTTAACCCGCAAAGCCAAATCCGGGTGGCGCGGCATCCGGGGCTGGTGAGTCCCGTGCATCCGCATCAATTCGCGGCGTTGTGCCGCGAGCTTAATCTCGGGCTCAAATACCAGCAGTACTTGCAGGATTTTTTGGGCGTAGCGTCTACCGGTACGTCCGTGCAGACGGTCAGGGAGGAGGAAACAGAATCCAACCTGCGTCTGCTCAAACGCTATGACATGGAAGTGGATGCGCATATTGCTTACTTGAAAAAGCACATCAGCGAAACGGCTTACAAAGCCCTTATCGGCTTGTTAACAACGGACGTGCGCGCCCGATCCGGTGCACACGCCACCCTGGACGGCAAAGCCATTGTGCAGAGTTCGTTGTCGATACTCGACACAGTGATTGATGGCGTCGTGATGTTTACGGCGAATGCACCGCTGTTGCATCCCGGTGAACGGGTGATTGTTTACCTGCCCAATGACCCGGTTTCCCCGTTTTACGAGTTCAGTTCATTGCAGGTGTTCATTGATGAGTTGAAGGTGCGGTTGCGACGGCCGGAGTATGTCGAGTTCTTTTCCCGGTTTGTTGCGCTTGGCGTGCGCCCCGGCTTTTTGCAAAAGGTCAACGCTGTGCCTGTACGGTTGGGTCTGGTGACCACGCCTTTGAGCATGAGCGCCGCGCAGTACTTGTGTGCGGTCCAGGTCAAGAACATGTTTGCCGACGCCCGGGTGTTGGCCGTGCCGACGGGGGTGCTGGACGAGCAGGCACGCGAGCAAAAATGGCAGCTCTATCAGAGCGTCGGCCTGTTTATCGTTAACGTGGCGTCGTTGTTTGTCCCGGTGCTTGGCGGGGTGATGCTGGCGGTTGCCGTGGGGCAGATGCTCGGTGAAGTCTACGAAGGGGTTGATGATTGGGCCCATGGCGATGTCGATCACGCACGTGAGCACATGCTCAACGTGGCTCTGGATATCGCCACCACGGCGGCCACTGTGGCAGGCGGCGTCGCACTCAAAAAGGCTTCCAGTCGCCTGAGCGAGGCCACCCAAGCGTATTTCGAGGATTTTGAACCGATCAGCCGCGAAGATGGCACCGCCCGGTTGTGGAACAAGCAGGTCGAGCATTACGCGTACACCGGCGCAGCGGAGCACCGTCAGCACACACGCGATGCGCACGGTTTTTTCAGGATGGATGGCAAGCAACTCGTCACCGTCAATGGCAAGCACTTTGCCGTCGAGCGGGATGCAGCGGGCAAACAGTGGCGCATTGTCCATCCGCGTCGCCCCAATGCTTTCAAGCCGGGGCTGCTGAACAATCAGCAGGGCGCCTGGCAGCACGCCCATGAGCGTCCCTTGGAATGGCAGGGCAGTGGCGTTTTATTGGGCCGTTTGGGGCACGGCCCGGCAGCGCTGGATGAAGCCACGCTGGAACAGGTGCAGGCCTTGACCGGCACCGGGCACGATGTGATGCGACGTGTGCATCTGGAAAACCTGAAACCCCCTGCGTTGTTGCATGTCAGCTTGAAGCGCTTCGAGATAGACCGTCAGATCAGCGGCTTTATCGAGCACATGAAAGTCGGTGGTTACACCCATGCGAAGTGGGCCGATTTGCAATTGACCCTGCTGCCGCATTTGCCCGGCTGGCGCCAAGGCAAGGGGTTGGTGTTGGTCAACGGTGCGGGGGGCTCCAACCTTGAGTACGGCATTGTGGATGGTGATCGCCGGGACCTTGTGACCCTCACCCACAGGTCTCTGGAGCAGGGCCGGGTGCTTGAGACCGTATTGGCCTCGTTGTCCGGTGAGCAAATCAAGGCCCTGTTGGGCAGCGAAACAGTGTTGTCGCCGTTGCCCGTTGCTGCGTTGGCCGAAGCGTTGAGCCGGTACGCCGAAGATCATCGGGCCTGGTTATTCGAGCACCTTTACGAGCGATTCAATGTCTCCGATTCTGCCTTGACTGCCCCAATTGAGCGTGCGTTCAGCGGGCTGCCTAAGCCGATGGCGCAGTCGCTGGTCGAATCCGCCACTGATGTGCAACGCAGCACGTTGAAAGCGGGCAAAGTCCCATTGCTGCTGGCCGAACATGCCCGCGCCTACCTGCGCGAAGGGCGTTTGAATCGTGCATACGAGGGTTTTTTTCTGCACGCACAGACCGCAGCGGCGGCGGAAGATACGACGCTACTGGTCAGGTATTTTCTGAACCTGTTGCCTAACTGGCCAGCCAGTGCCTCGTTTGAACTGCGCGAGGGGTCAACGGCAGGGACGGTCTTGCAGCGCTGGGGGCGTTCGACGAGGCCCTCGCGTGTGATTGTCAAAACCGGGCTGGGCTATCAGCGTTACGTGTTCAATGGCCAACGTTACGTGCTTGAGCCTGGCGAAGAGGCCGTGTTCTCGCAGGCCGTTTTAACGATGCTGAACAAGAGCGAACGTGAGGCGCTGGGGTTTGCAACGGTCGCTGATGCCCCCCGGTTTCATGCCGCGTTGGGGGCACTGGCTGTCAGTCAGCGCGAAGCGTCCGCCCAGGCATTGGGCATGCAGTCCATCAAGCCGCGCTTCAAACCGCCGGTGCGCATGACCAGCGGTCAGCTCGGTTACCCGTTGTGCGGGCTGGATCAGGGGCGCTACGCGCGCTCATTGCAGCGTCGGGTGCGCGACCTCTATCCGGAGTTCACCGACGATCACGTGCAGGCCTATCTGGATTCCATTACCGAGAGCAACCTTGAGGCACTGGCGTACGTACGTGAACGCAAGCGTCAGAGAAAACGCTTGCGCCAGACCTTGCAGCAGTGGATTGACGCGGCCCCTTCCGAGATGCTGAGTGGGCACAGGCTGCATGACTACCCGGAAAGCCGGTATCAGGTAGCGGGGCTGATTGAACGCGGTTGGCGTAAAGATCCGGTGCACATGCCTTGGGTCAGTCGCGATCAAGCCTGTGAGTTGAGTCTGGATGGACTGCGGGTTGGCAATATTCCACATCTGCCGAGTGAAATAGACTTCAGCCATGTCACCCACTTGAACCTCAACAACATGGACTGTCGCGACACGGCCAATGGGTTTCTTGAAGTGTTTACGGGGTTGACGTCGTTACAGATGGACCACAACCGTATGGTGTATCTGCCTGCGCAATTGAAAAACATGTCGCGTCTGCGGCATCTCTCGCTGGCACACAACCTGTTGCAGCTCTCGACGGGAGACGCTGTTGTGTTGGGCGCATTGCAGGCGCTTGAAACCTTGAACCTCAATGACAACTTATTGGGCACCTTGCTGGATTTGAGCACGCTGCCGAACGTGCGGCGGGTCTACCTGCGCCGTACCCGCATTCAGCAATGGCCCATCGGACTGCTGTCGCGGCCGTTGCTGGAAGCGGCCGATCTGCGGGAAAACCAACTGGTGGATATACCGGAACTGACGTATCAGGCGTCGGCCTCGGTCACCCGCAATATCTCCTTATCAGGCAACCCGTTAACAGCTGCCACCCGTTTGCGACTGGCGCGATTCGTGGCACAGGGAGGCAGCAGTTTCGGGATTAACACCGAGGCGTTGATGACCGATTCCGCAGCGTTTGAGTTCTGGACTTCAGGCATCACCAATCACGAGTTGTTGCGACGCGAGGCGTTGTGGGCCGAATTGAAAACCGATCCGACCACGGAAGACTTTTTTGCTGTCATCAGCCGCCTGACTGCCACGGCAGACGCGCTGACGGTGCGTCAGGACCTGAGCCGCCGGGTGTGGGAGATGATTGAAGCGGCCAATGAAAGCTATACGCTGCGAGTGGATCTGATGAACATTGCGGCCTCGCCGCGCAGTTGCACCGACAGTGTCGCGCTGACCTTCAGCACGCTGGAGGTCGCCATGCACTTGGGGATGCTCAATGCGCAGGGGCACGCACAGGAAACGGACTTGCTGCAGTTCGCCACAGGCCTGTTCCGGCTCGATCAAGTGGAGAAAGTCGCCAGCGAAACCTGCGAAGCCCGAGCGGCAGCGGGCGGGCACGCGCCTGACGAAGTGGAAGTGCACCTGGCGTACAGGATCGGTTTGGCGCAAGACCTGAACCTGCCCGACCAGCCGCGCAACATGGTGTTCAAAGAAATTGCCGGTGTGACCCAGGCGGATCTGGACGAAGCCAAGGCCCGGGTTGAAATGGCCGAAAAGACAACGGCATTGAGTCAATTCGTCAGCGGCACCGCGTTCTGGCGCGAGCACTTGATGCGTAAGCATCAGTCAGAGTTTTCACGGTTAACGGCGCCGTATTTTGAGCAATTGAGCGAGTTGCTGCGCAACTCCCCGGAAATGAGCAGCGAGCGTTACCTACGGCGGGTCAATGAAATCCGCGCCGCGATGGACGCGGCGGTGAGTGCGTGGAGCCTGAACAAAACACTCGCGTTATTGCCGGCTCCACTGCCCGGTTGAGGTGCGGTTAAAGCCTGCGCACCAGGGCGCGCACGGCAAAGCGGTTGGGGTGGCAGGCGTCGGCAACGGTGCGCGGCATGGGCAACGGCTCATCGTTGATCCATGCGGCCAGTAATTCCCCCGACAGCGGGGCGGTAATCAACCCGCGTGAACCATGCCCGCTGTTGACGTACAAGCCCTCGTACCACGGGCACGGGATGTCCGGCACTTGCCGGGCGTCTTTGCCCAGCACGGCATACGCCTGGGCGAAGGCATCGGGTTCGGCCAGCGGCCCGACGATGGGCAGGTAGTCCGGGCTGGTGCAGCGAAACGCAGCCCAGCCCTGCAGGGACTTCGGATCAAGGTGTTCCTTGCCCAGACGCTGCACCAAATCCGGGGAAATTTCTTGCAGCAAATCCAGATTGCCCTGATGGCCTTCGGGCGTGGTGGTCAAATCGTCATTATGGAAATCAAAGCTGGCGCCCACGGTGTGCTCGCCAAGTCGGCCGGGCGCCACATAACCCTCGGCGCAGACGACGGTTTTCAGCGCGGCACTGCGGGGGGTTTCGATCAATTGGGTGATTTGCCCGCGAATGCGCTTGAGGGGCAATCCGCTGCTGGCCGGGAAGCGTTTGACCTCGGCGGCCCCCGCCAATATGGCCACTGAAGCACTGGCCAGCACGCGATCGTTGTGCAACGCGTGCCACTGGCCGTCCACCTTGTCGAGTTGCAGCACGTTATGGTGCGTCAGGACTGTCACATTTGGGTGCAGTGTCTGGAAGCGGCACAAGGCCGGAGGGTGAACCCAGCCGCCCTCAGGGTAGAAAAGGCCGCCATGGGCCAGTTCGACACCGGCCAGGGCTTGCGCTTGGGGTTGATCCAGCAAGTGAACCAGCGCAGCAGGAAAGGCGGCGGCCAGTTGTGCCTGCCGGTCAGCTTCCTTGGCGTTGAAACCCAGTTGCAGCACGCCGCAGTCGTCCCAGTCCCGACCACGTTGCAAGTGTTCAAGCACACGACGGGTGTAGCCGAAGCCGCAGACGATCATCTGCGACAGCGCGGTGCCGTGCGCGGAAAGCTTGAGGTACAACACGCCCTGCGGGTTGCCTGAAGCCTCCTTGGCCAATCGTTCGTGACGCTCCAGCAGGGTCACTTGCCAGCCGCGTTTGGCCAGGCTGTTGGCGCTGGCGCATCCCGAGAGCCCGGCGCCAATCACCAATGCCGTGCGCGGGCCGTTGATTTGCGGCGGGCGAGCGAACCAGGGTTTGACGCCGGGTTCGGCCACCGCAGTTTCAGGCATCCCCAAAAACACGCCCCGCAGAATTTCCCACTTGTGCCCGATCCCGGGCGTGCGACGCATTTTGAAGCCGGCTTCATTCAGTGCACGGCGCACCCAGCCGGTGCTGGTAAAAGTGCTGATCGTGGCATCGGGTGCTGCCAGGCGCGCCAACTGTGCAAACAGTTCGGGGGTCCACATCGCCGGGTTTTTTGCCGGGGCGAAGCCGTCCAGAAACCAGGCGTCGATTCGCGCATCGAGCTGCGGCAATTGTTCCAGCACATCGCCAATCAGCAACGTCAGCGTGACCCGCCCGTTGGCCAGACTGAGGGTCTGGAACCCCGGATGAATCGCGAAATAGCTCGCCAGTAAGGGTTCGCTGTACGGCGCCAGCTCTGGCCAGAGGCTGAGGGCGCGTTGCAGGTCCTCGCGGGTCAGCGGGTATTTTTCGACACTGACGAAATGCAGTCGGGCGTCCGGGCGGGCGGTTTCTTCGAACAACTGCCACGTACACAGAAAGTTGAGGCCGGTGCCGAAACCGGTTTCGCCCACCACAAAATGCCCGTGGGCGGGCAGGGCGGCAAAGCGCTCGCGCAAGGCATTTTGTTCAATGAACACATAACGGGTTTCTTCCAGACCGGATTTGTCCGAAAAATACACGTCGTCAAACAGTCGCGAGTGGGGGCGACCCTGGTCATCCCAGTCGAGCTGGGCATTGGGCATTTCAATTGTCATGGGGGGCTCGGCATCGGCAAGGCGGCCATTCTAGCGGATTGGCAGATGACAGCATGACTCATGACAGATTTGTGATCATTCTTCCCTACGCATGACAGATCATTCCGCTAGTCTTGTGGGCATCTTGCTAGGGAGTTTTCCATGTTCGAATCCGCTGAAATTGGCCATGTCATCGACAAAGAAACTTACGACAACGAAGTGCCCGCGTTGCGTGAGGCCTTGCTCGAAGCGCAATACGAGCTGCATCAGCAGAAACGTTCTGCGGTGATTGTGCTGATCAACGGCATCGAAGGGGCTGGCAAGGGCGAAACCGTCAAGTTGCTGAGTGAGTGGATGGACCCGCGACTGATCGAAGTGCGCACCTTCGACACCCAGACCGATGAAGAGCTGGCGCACCCGCCGGCCTGGCGTTATTGGCGTCAGTTGCCGGCCAAGGGGCGGATGGGGGTGTTTTTCGGCAACTGGTACAGCCAGATGCTACAAGGGCGCGTGCATGGTCAGTTTAAGAATGCGGTGCTCGATCAGGCGATCAATGGCGCTGAACGGCTGGAAAAACTGCTCTGCAATGAAGGCGCGGTGATATTGAAGTTCTGGTTTCACCTGTCCAAAAAACAGATGAAAGCCCGGCTCAAAGCCCTGAAGGACGATCCGCTGCACAGCTGGCGCATTAGCCCGCTGGACTGGCAACAGTCCGAAACATACGACAAGGTGGTGCATTTCGGTGAGCGGATGATCCGTCGCACCAGCCGCGACTTCGCCCCGTGGAACATCGTTGAAGGTGTAGACCCGTATTACCGCAGCCTGACGGTGGGCAAAATCCTGCTCGAAGGCCTGCAAGCAGCAATCAATACCCCCAAAGTCAAGCCGCACTCCATCACGGTGCCGCCTTTGCCGGACCCTATAGACGGCAAGAGCCTGCTCGATTGTCTGGACATGACCCATCGTCTGGACAAAGAAGATTACGAGGAGCAGTTGATTACCGAGCAGGCGCGTCTGTCCGGGCTGATGCGCGATAAACGCATGCGCCGTCACGCGTTGGTGGCGGTGTTTGAAGGCAACGATGCGGCGGGCAAGGGCGGCTCGATCCGGCGCGTGGCCGCCGCCCTGGACCCCCGTCAATACAGCATCGTACCGATTGCGGCCCCTTCGGAAGACGAGCGCGCACAACCTTACCTGTGGCGCTTTTGGCGGCAGATCCCGGCGCGCGGCAAGTTCACGATCTTCGACCGCTCCTGGTACGGGCGGGTGCTGGTGGAGCGCATTGAAGGTTTTTGCCCCCAGCAAGACTGGCTGCGCGCCTATGGCGAGATCAACGACTTCGAAGAACAGTTGCACAATGCGGGCGTCATCGTGGTCAAGTTCTGGCTGGCGATTGACAAGGACACCCAGTTGGAGCGTTTTCAAGCGCGTGAAACCATTCCGTTCAAACGCTTCAAAATCACTGAGGAAGACTGGCGCAACCGCGAAAAGTGGGACGAATACCGCGCGGCCGTATGCGACATGGTGGACCGCACCAGTACTGAAGTGTCGCCCTGGACCCTGGTAGAAGCCAATGACAAGCGCTGGGCGCGGGTCAAAGTGTTGCGCACCCTTAACGATGCGCTGCAAGCCGCGTTCGAGAAACGCGACCGGCACGATAAAAAGCACAAGAAGTAACGAACGCGATCTTTTTCGGTGTTCGGCAGCGACGACAACGGTGGTGTCGTCGCTGCGCGCCTGCCGTCAGTGCTTACCGGTGCCCAACATGTTCTCTGGCCGCACCCACTGGTCGAATTCTTCGTCTGTGAGGTAACCCAGCTCCAGCGCGGCTTCGCGCAGGGTCAGGCCTTCGGCGTAGGCTTTTTTGGCGATTTCGGCCGACTTGTCGTAGCCAATGTGCGGATTGAGTGCCGTCACCAGCATCAGGCCACGTTCCAGATGTTCAGCCATTTTCGCCGCGTCGACTTCCAGCCCGGTGACGCAATGCTTGTGGAAGTTGCTGCAGCCGTCTGCCAGCAGCTGGATCGATTGCAGCAGGTTGTGGACGATCACCGGCTTGTACACGTTCAATTGCAAGTGACCCTGGCTGGCGGCAAAGCCGATGGTCACGTCGTTGCCCATCACCTGGCAGGCCAGCATCGACAGGGCTTCGCACTGCGTCGGATTGACCTTGCCCGGCATGATCGAGCTGCCCGGCTCATTGGCGGGCAGTTTGATTTCGGCCAGCCCCGCGCGTGGGCCGGAACCCAACAGGCGGAAGTCATTGGCCAGTTTCATCAGCATGACCGCAAGGGTTTTCAGCGCACCTGACAAGTTGGTCAGGGGCTCGTGCCCCGACAGCGCGGCGAATTTATTGGGTGCAGTGACAAAGGGCAGGCCGGACAGCGCGGCCAGTTCAGCGGCAATCGCTTCGGCAAACCCGTGGGGCGCGTTCAGGCCGGTGCCGACGGCGGTGCCGCCCTGGGCCAACTCGTAGACCGCAGGCAGGGCCGCGTAGATGCCGCGTTCGGCGTAATCGAGTTGCGCGATAAACGCCGACACTTCCTGACCAAAAGTAATCGGCGTGGCGTCCATCATGTGGGTACGCCCGGTTTTCACCAGCTTCATGTGGCGTGCCGACAGCTCCGCCAGGCCGCCGGTCAGTTCGCTGATCGCGGGCAACAATTGCTCATGCACCGCTTTGGCCACGGCGATGTGCATGGCGGTGGGGAAGCAGTCGTTGGAGCTTTGGGAGCGGTTGACGTGGTCATTGGGGTGCACCGGCGACTTGCCACCCCGGCCCTTGCCCGCCAGCTCGTTGGCGCGTCCGGCCAGCACTTCGTTGGCGTTCATGTTGCTTTGGGTGCCGCTGCCGGTTTGCCAGACGGCCAGCGGGAATTGGTCATCGTGTTCACCGGCCAGCACTTCATCGGCGGCCTGTTCGATCAGGCGGGCGATGTCGGCAGGCAAGTCGCCATTGCGGTCATTGACCCGGGCAGCGGCTTTTTTGATCAGCACCAGGGCATGCAGCACGGGCAGCGGCATCTTCTCGTTGCCGATGGCAAAGTTGATCAGCGAACGTTGGGTCTGCGCGCCCCAATAGGCCTCCTCTGGCACATTCACTTCACCCAGGCTGTCGGTTTCGATACGGCTCATCTGGTGGCTTCCTCTCAGAAATGGATCACTGAGCTTAGGCCCGGATCGGGGAAAGGGGTTCAATCTTTGGTTTTATCGACTTTTGTCGACAGGATGAGAACCCTTATCACCCTCGGGGTTGAGTGACACACTTTGTTAGGCGCAGAATGGGCGCCCTTGGGGTTCGACCTCGCTTGCTAGATAAAGGAAACTCGATGACCCGTCTTCGCGCCATCTGTACAGCAGTTGCTCTGGTATGCGCCAGCGGCCAGGTTTTTGCCGATGCAGCCAGCCACGCTGCCAGTGCTGAAACCTTCCTGAAGCTGGCCCATGCCGACAAGCTGGGTACCCCGGTCTACATGCAAGTGCAGCAAATGTTCGCTCAACGCTTTGAGCAGACCAAAGCACCTGCCGCCAAGAAAGCCCTGCTGGAAACCTACCAGGCCAAGGCCAACACTGCGCTGGATCAGGCCATTGGCTGGGACAAGCTCAAGCCGGACATGGTCAAGCTGTACACCACCAACTTCAGCGAACCCGAACTCAAGGAACTGGTTGCGTTCTACCAGTCGCCACTGGGTAAAAAAGTCCTGGAAAAAATGCCTCAGCTGACCCAGCAATCGGCACAAATGACCCAGGCCAAACTCGAAAGCGCCGTACCGGTGGTCAACAAGCTGCTGGCAGACATGACCGCAGAGCTGGAGCCAAAAGCGGCCCCGGCCAAGAAGAAGTAAGCGGAGCCTCAATGAACATGCAACAACGTATTGAATCGACGCTTGCCGCCTTGCAGCCCGTGCACCTGAGCGTGCTCGATGAAAGCCACATGCACAGCCGCGGGTTGCAGACGCACTTCAAGGCCGTGCTGGTCAGCGAGCAGTTTGCCGGTCTCAACAGCGTCAAGCGTCACCAAAAGGTATACGCCACCCTGGGTGACTTGATGGGCGAGTTCCATGCGTTGGCCTTGCACACGTACACGCCTGAAGAATGGGCGAAAATCGGCACGGCCCCGGCATCGCCGACCTGTGCTGGCGGTGATCGCCCGTTGGCTTAACCCGCGGGCTTTTTGCTAGAATCCGCAGCGCGCCGCTTAGCCGGCGCGTTTTTTTTGCATCCGGTTCACCCCTTACGAGGGTAGCCACCTGGAGAGAGTCCCATGACTGCGCCAATCGTTGTCGCTGCACTGTATAAATTCGTCACCCTTGAAGACTACGTCGAACTGCGTGAGCCGCTGCTCAAGGCCATGGTCGACAATGGCATCAAGGGCACTTTGCTGATCGCTGAAGAAGGCATCAACGGTACGGTTTCCGGCAGCCGGGAAGGCATCGACGGGCTGATGGCCTGGCTCAGGAATGACCCGCGCATGGTCGATATCGACCACAAGGAATCCTACTGCGACGACCAGCCGTTCTACCGGACCAAGGTCAAGCTCAAGAAAGAAATCGTCACCCTCGGCGTTGAAGGCGTAGATCCGAACAAGAAAGTCGGTACCTACGTCGACCCCGAAAACTGGAACGCGCTGATTAGCGACCCAGAAGTTTTGCTGATCGATACCCGCAATGACTACGAAGTGTCCATTGGCACGTTCGAAGGCGCTATCGATCCGAAAACCACCAGTTTTCGTGAGTTCCCGGACTACATCAAAGCCAACTTCGACCCGGCCAAACACAAGAAAGTCGCCATGTTCTGCACCGGCGGCATTCGTTGCGAAAAAGCCTCCAGCTACATGCTCAGCCAAGGTTTTGACGAGGTGTATCACCTCAAGGGCGGAATCCTGAAATACCTTGAAGAGGTACCGCAGGAAGAAACCAAATGGCAGGGCGACTGTTTCGTGTTCGACAACCGCGTCACCGTGCGCCATGACCTGACCGAAGGCGAGTACGATCAATGCCACGCCTGCCGTACGCCGATCAGCGCGGCCGACCGTGAGTCCGAGCATTATCAGCCGGGTATCAGCTGCCCGCATTGCTGGGACAAACTGAGCGAGAAAACCCGTCGCAGCGCCATCGACCGCCAAAAGCAGATCGAATTGGCCAAGGCCCGCAACCAGCCGCACCCGATTGGCCACAACTACCGTAAACCTGCCGAGGCCTGAGCCATGTCAGCGCGCCTGCTCTATGTGATGGACCCCATGTGTTCGTGGTGCTGGGGCTTTGCGCCCGTCGCCCGGGCCTTGGTCGAGCAGGCGCAGGCCGCCGCAGTGGAGTTGCATCTGGTGGTCGGCGGGTTGCGCACGGGCAGTGGATCAGCCCTCGAACCGCACACCCGACGCTACATTTTGGAGCATTGGCAGGCGGTCACTGAGGCCACCGGCCAGCCGTTTACGGTTGACGGAGCGTTGCCCGAGGGTTTTGTGTATGACACCGAACCCGCCTGTCGGGCGATCGTTGCCGCGCGCAGCCTGGCCCCCGATTGTGCGTGGACCCTGACGGGTTTGATCCAGCAGGCGTTCTACGTGCAGGGCCGTGATGTGACCCAGGCCAGTGTGCTGGTGGAGCTGGCTGAAACAGCCGGTGTGCCGCGCATCGAATTTGCGGCGGCCTTCGACAGTGTCGAGCAACACGCCGCGACGGCGGCTGATTTTACATGGGTGCAAGATTTGGGCATTGCCGGGTTCCCAACGCTGCTGGCTGAGCGCAATGGCCAGCTGGCGTTGCTCACCAATGGCTATCAACCGCTCGACCCTTTATCTGATCTGCTCGGGCGCTGGCTGGACCGTGCTGCGCGTGGGTAACCCCAAGGAATCCCCTCTGAGTACTTCCCAACCGGATCGCCTGACCTGGGCTGAAATCCGTCGGCTGGCCCTGCGTCATAAAAAAGCGTTGTGGATTGCCAATGGCGTCGCAGTGCTGGCCACCCTGTGCAGCGTGCCGATCCCGTTGTTGCTGCCCTTGCTGGTGGACGAAGTGCTGCTGGGCAATGGCGATGCCGCGCTCAAGGTGATGAATCAGTTCTTGCCGACCACGCTGCAGTCTTCAGTGGGGTATATCGGCCTGATGCTGCTGGTGACGTTGATGCTGCGTTGTGGCGCGTTGTTGTTCAACGTGCTGCAAGCGCGGTTGTTTTCGCGGTTGGCCAAGGACATCGTGTTTCGCATCCGCCTGCGGTTGATCGAACGTCTGAAACGCATCTCGCTGGCGGAATACGAGAGCTTGGGCAGCGGTACCGTGACCACGCATTTGGTGACCGACCTGGACACCCTGGACAAGTTCGTGGGCGAGACCCTGAGCCGGTTTTTGGTGGCGATGCTGACGCTGGTCGGCACGTCCGCGATTTTGTTGTGGATGCACTGGCAGCTGGCGCTGTTGATCCTGCTGTTCAACCCGCTGGTGATTTACGCCACGGTGCAGTTGGGTAAGCGGGTCAAGCACCTCAAAAAGCTCGAAAACGACAGCACTGCGCGCTTCACCCAAGCGCTGACTGAAACCCTGGATTCTATCCAGGAGGTGCGCGCCGGCAATCGTCAGGGCTACTTCCTCGGGCGCCTTGGGCACCGGGCTAAAGAGGTGCGCGATTTCGCCGTGGCCTCGCAATGGAAAAGCGACGCCTCCAACCGGGCGAGCGGGTTGTTGTTTCAGTTCGGGATCGATATTTTCCGCGCTGCCGCGATGTTGACCGTGCTGTTCTCGGACTTGTCGATTGGCCAGATGCTCGCGGTTTTCAGTTACCTGTGGTTCATGATCGGCCCCGTTGAGCAGTTGCTGAACCTGCAATATGCGTTTTATGCGGCGGGCGGGGCGGTGACTCGTATCAACCAATTGTTGGCCCGCGCTGACGAGCCGCAGTACCCCGGTGGGGCCGATCCGTTCACGGGCCGGCAGACCGTCGGGGTGCAAGTGCGGGACTTGTGTTTCAGCTATGGCGAAGAGCGCGTGCTCGATCACTTGAACCTGACCATTGCACCGGGCGAAAAGGTGGCCATCGTCGGGGCCAGCGGTGGCGGCAAAAGTACCCTTGTGCAGTTGCTGTTGGGGCTGTACACGCCTCAGTCAGGCAGCATCTTCTTTGCTGGCGAAAGCCAGCCAGCCATCGGGCTCGACACCATTCGTGAGCATGTTGCCGTGGTCTTGCAGCATCCGGCCCTGTTCAACGACACGGTGCGCGCCAACCTGACCATGGGCCGCGAGCGCACCGACGAAGCCTGCTGGCGGGCGCTGGAAATCGCCCAGCTCGACGGCACCATTCATACCTTGCCCCAAGGGCTGGACAGCATTGTCGGGCGCTCCGGCGTGCGCCTGTCCGGCGGTCAACGTCAGCGGCTGGCCATCGCGCGCATGGTGTTGGCCGATCCCAAAGTGGTGATCCTCGATGAGGCGACCAGTGCGCTGGACGCTGCCACGGAATACAACCTGCATCACGCTTTGGGAAAATTCTTGAGCGGGCGCACGACTTTGATCATTGCCCACCGCCTATCTGCGGTAAAACAGGCGGATCGAGTATTGGTGTTTGATGGCGGCCGCATTGCCGAGCAGGGCGATCACCAACAGCTTATGGCTGAAGGCGGGCTCTACGCCAAGTTATACGGGCACTTGCAGCAAAGTTGAGCCTGTGGCGACGTTGCGTTTTCCCTGTTGAGTGCTTGAATCCCCAACATCAATCTCTTTTTTGTGCCTGATTGCCCGCCCGAAGCCTTTAGAGAGGGTCTGCACGTCTGGTTGTTTTGGTTGTCAGAAATTGACCTAGTCTCAAGTAGCTGTGAGGCATTTTCTCTGGTTTTCATCCAGCAATCTGAATGAAAGGGAACTCATGAAGCGTAAACGTGAACTTGGTACACCGCGGCTGTTGGGCATTGTGTGGCCGTTTATCGCGGTGGTGCTGTTCCAGGCGTTATTGGGCTGCGTGAGCCTGTATATGCTCTCGGCGGTTCGGGGTTATGTGGCGGGCGAAAGCCTGTGGTCCAAGGGTCAAAAAGATGCCATTTACTACCTCAATCTGTACGCGGACAGCCGCGATCCGGCCATTTTTGACAAGTACCACCAGGCTATCCGGGTGCCGCAAGGTGGTCACAATCTGCGGTTGGCGCTGGATCAGTCCCCCCCCGATCTGAATGCTGCACGCGAAGGCATTTTGCAGGGCGGCAACAGCCCGGATGATGTGACGAGCATCATTTGGTTCTATCGCAACTTTCGCCATTTCAGTTACCTGGACACCGCTATCCAAAAATGGACGGTGGGTGACGACTACCTGATCCAGCTCGATACGCTGGCGCAGGAAATGCACCAAAAAATCAGTGCCAATCAGGCCACCGACGCGGACGTGCAGCGCTGGAAGCAGCGGATTTTCGAGATCAACGAAGGCGTGACTCCGGCCGCCAAAGCGTTCAGTGACGCCCTGGGTGAAGGTTCGCGCTTCATTCAACAGTTGTTGATCTTCATTAACCTCGCCACCGCCCTGATGCTGATTCTGCTGGCCCTGTTGCGCACGCATAAAATCCTGGCGCAGCGCCGGGCCTTTGCCGAGGCGTTGCAGGTGGAGAAAGAGCGTGCGCTGGTGACGTTGGAGTCGATTGGCGACGGGGTGATTACCACCGATGTCAATGGCGCCATCGACTACATGAACCCGGCTGCCGAACACCTCACTCACTGGAACTCCAAACAGGCGCAGGGTGTGCCGCTGGCGGCGTTGTTCAGGTTGCTGGATGAAAATGCGCCTGATGATGGTTTTAAATTGATCGACCATATTCTGAGTGGCCAACTGGGCAACAGCAGCGACCACTCCAAGCTGATCCAGCGCATGGATGGCACCACGGTCGCCGTGACGCTGGTGGGCGCGCCTATTTTCAGTGCAGGTAAAGTGAGCGGCGCTGTGCTGGTGCTGCATGACATGACCCAGGAGCGTCAATACATCGCCAATCTCTCCTGGCAAGCGACCCACGACGCTCTGACCGGACTGGCCAACCGCCGTGAGTTTGAGTACCGCCTGGATCTGGTGCTGCAAAACCTGGGGCGTCAGCAGGGGCGGCACGCCTTGATGTTCCTCGACCTGGACCAGTTCAAACTGGTCAATGACACCTGTGGCCATGCGGCAGGCGATGAGTTGTTGCGCCATATTTGTGCGCTGCTGCATTCGGGTTTGCGCGAGGGCGATACCTTGGCGCGTCTGGGCGGTGATGAGTTCGGCATCCTGTTGGAGAACTGCGCGCCGGATATGGCGGAAAAAATTGCCGAAGGTTTGCGTCAGACCGTTCAAAGCCTGCATTTTGCGTGGAAGGGCCGTCCTTTCCTTAACACCATCAGCATTGGTCTGGTACACATTCACCAAGCCCCTGTGACGCTGGAAGGCTCGCTGCGCGCAGCGGACATGGCCTGTTACATGGCCAAGGAAAAAGGCCGTAACCGGGTGCAGGTCTACCATGCCGACGACTCGGAGTTGTCTTTGCGTTTTGGCGAAATGGCGTGGGTGCAACGCCTGCACGTGGCCTTGGAGGAGAACCGGTTTTGCCTGTATTCCCAGGAAATCGCGCCGCTGGGGCAGGGCGTGCAAGACGGGCATATCGAAATCCTGCTGCGGCTGCACGATGAGTCGGGGCACATTATCCTGCCCGACAGCTTTATTCCGGCCGCAGAGCGCTATGGCTTGATGACATCGATTGACCGCTGGGTGGTCGAGAACGTGTTCAAAGTGATTTCTGAATGCTCGGCCTTGGGTTCTGATCAGCCGATGGCAATGTGTGCCATCAACTTGTCGGGCTCCACCATCGGTGATGAGGACTTTTTGCAGTTCCTGCATGAACAGTTCGCGTGTTATGGCGTGGCGCCGGAGCGGGTGTGTTTCGAAATAACCGAAACCAGCGCGATTTCCAATCTGGGCAGTGCGATCCGCTTTATCAATGACCTCAAAGCGTTGGGTTGCCACTTCTCGCTGGATGATTTTTGCGCCGGAATGTCATCGTTTGCGTACCTCAAGCACCTGCCCGTCGACTTTTTGAAGATCGATGGCAGTTTTGTAAAGGATATGCTGGACGATCCCATTAACCGCGCTATGGTTGAGGTTATTAACCATATCGGGCATGTTATGGGCAAACGCACTATTGCAGAGTTCGTTGAATCGCCGCAGATTGAGCAGGCATTGATCGAGATTGGTGTCGATTATGCTCAGGGTTACATCATTGAACGGCCGCGATTGTTCACCAGTGACAGCCTGTTGTCCCGCCCCAAGCGCTCATGGCCATTGGCTTTGAAGGCGCCGGGCTCGTTGCGTTGAGGTTTTGCAGGTCTGTCTAATCACCTCTCAAAAGGAACCCGATTGTGATCGATACATTTGTTCGTACTGGCCCGCTCATGGAAGCCACCAGTTATCCGCAATGGGCTCAGCAGCTGATTCGTGACTGCGCGCCGAGCAAACGCCGGGTCGTGGAGCATGAAATTTATCAACGCATGCGCGACAACACGATCAACCCCAAAACCATGCGCATGTACCTGATCGGTGGCTGGCCGGTTGTCGAGCAATTCTCGCTGTACATGGGGCATAACCTGGGCAAAACCCGCTATGGCCGCCACCCCGGCGAAGACATGGCGCGTCGCTGGCTGATTCGCAACATTCGCGTCGAACTCAACCATGCCGATTACTGGGTGCATTGGGCGCGTGCCCATGATGTGAGCCTGGACGACATGATCGCCCAGGAGATCCCGGCAGAATTCCAGGCATTGAACGACTGGTGCTGGCACACGTGTACGGCGGACTCGCTGGCGGTCTCGATGGCAGCGACCAACTACGCCATTGAGGGCGCCGTGGGTGAATGGTCAGCAGTGGTCTGTTCCAGCACGGTGTATGAGGACTCATTCCCGCAGGAGGGGCGCAAGCGCGCCATGAAGTGGTTGAAGATGCATGCTCAGTACGATGACGAGCATCCCTGGGAAGCCTTGGAGATTATTTGCACGCTGGCCGGCTTGAACCCGAGCGAGGCGCTGCAAACTGAACTGCGCAAAGCGATTTGCAAAAGTTATGACTACAAATACCTGTTCCTGCAAAGCTGCCTGCAATACGAGAAGGCGCCCGTGGCGCGCGAGCGCCTGGAGATGGTCGAGGCCGGTTAAGGCGTTTGATTTGAACGTGAGCGCATAAAAAAACCGCAGGTCGCGTACAGCGCAACCTGCGGTTTTTTACTTGACGCTTACTGCGCGTCGAAGGCCTGACCGTTGATGCCGGTGCTGTCCGGGCCCATCAGGTACAGGTACACCGGCATGATCGCGTCGGGCAGCGGGTTGTTTTCCGGATTTTCGCCCGGGTATGCCAACGCCCGCATGCTGGTGCGGGTTGCGCCCGGGTTGACGCTGTTGGCGCGAACCGGCGCGATGCCGTCCACTTCATCGGCCAGGGTTTGCATCAAACCTTCGGTGGCGAACTTGGACACGCCGTACGCCCCCCAATAAGCCCGGCCTTTGCGACCCACACTGCTTGAAGTGAAGATCACCGAAGCGTCCTGCGACAGCTTGAGCAGGGGCAGCAGGGTGCTGGTGAGCATGAACATGGCGTTGACGTTGACCTGCATCACGCGCATGAAGTTCTCGCCCGACAACTGCTCCAAAGGCGTGCGCGGCCCGATGATCGAGGCGTTGTGCAGCACGCCGTCCAGGTGACCGAATTCGCTTTCAATCATGGCGGCCAGTTCGTCGTACTGATGTGGCTGTGCCGTTTCCAGATTGAACGGGATAACCGCAGGCTGCGGGTGGCCAGCGGCTTCGATTTCGTCGTACACCTGGCTCAGATTGGCCTCGGTTTTGCCCAGCAGCAGCACCGTGGCGCCATGGGCTGCGTAGGTTTTGGCGGCGGCAGCGCCGATGCCCCGGCCAGCGCCGGTAACGAGAATGACGCGGCCCTGAAGCAGGTCGGGGCGGGCGGTGTAATCAAACATATAAAGCCTCTACGAGAAGATGGGGTCTAAGGCGGCGCTTGCTGCTTAGCAACTGCACATCGCGTTATCCAATACTTTGCGCAAATCGCAGGGGTGATCGACCACGACGTCAGCGCCCCAGTGATCCGGGTTGTCGTCGGGATTGATATAGCCAAAGCGCACGGCGGCGGTCTTGGTGCCTGCATCGCGGCCCGATTCGATATCGCGCAGGTCGTCACCGACGTACAGCACGCTGGCCGGGTCGAGATCGAGCATCTTGCACGCCAGTGTCAGCGGCTCGGGGTCCGGTTTGCTGCGCGTGACATGGTCCGGGCAGATCAGCAGTGCCGAGCGCTCGGCCAGCCCCAGCCGCTCCATGATCGGCTGTGCAAAGCGCACCGGTTTGTTGGTGACGACGCCCCAGATCAGGTGTGCTTTTTCGATGTCGGCCAACAGCTCGGCCATGCCATCGAACAGCCGCGTGTGAACGGCGCAATTGTGCTGGTAGCGTTCCAGGAACTCCAGGCGAAGGGCTTCGAACCCCGGGGACTCTGGGTCCATGTTGAACGTCACGGCTACCATGGCGCGTGCGCCGCCGGAGATTTCGTCGCGGATCAGCTTGTCAGCGATAGGTGGCAGGTCGCGTTCGGCCCGCATCGCCTGGCAGATGGCAATGAAGTCCGGCGCGGTATCGAGCAGGGTGCCGTCCATGTCAAAAAGAACTGCTCTTAAACGCATGGGTTACTCCTCGCGCAGGGTCTGAATCATGTAGTTGACGTCGACGTCCGACTCCAGCTTGTAATGCTTGGTCAGCGGGTTGTAGGTCAGGCCGATGATGTCTTTGACGCTCAGTCCGGCCTGACGGCTCCATGCGCCCAGCTCGGAAGGGCGAATGAACTTCTTGAAGTCGTGGGTCCCGCGCGGGATCAGCTTCATGATGTATTCGGCACCAATGATCGCGAACAGATAGGCTTTCGGGTTGCGGTTGATGGTGGAGAAGAACACCTGGCCGCCCGGTTTGACCAGACGATGGCAGGCGCGGATGACCGAGGCCGGATCGGGCACGTGCTCAAGCATTTCAAGGCAGGTGACCACGTCGAACTGCTCTGGCATTTCTTCGGCCAGCGCTTCGGCGGTGATCTGGCGGTAATCCACTTCCACGCCGGATTCAAGTTGATGCAGGCGGGCTACGGCTAATGGCGCCTCGCCCATGTCGATGCCCGTCACCTGGGCGCCGCGCTGGGCCATGGATTCACTGAGAATGCCGCCGCCGCAGCCCACGTCGAGGACTTTTTTACCGGCCAGTTGCACGCGCTCGTCAATCCAGTTGACGCGCAACGGGTTGATGTCGTGCAGTGGCTTGAATTCGCTCTCACGGTCCCACCAGCGATGGGCAAGCGCTTCGAATTTGGCGATCTCGGCGTGGTCAACGTTGCTCATGGGTCAATCCTCTAAAACTGAAAAATCCGGGTAATGCGGCGGGCTGACACCCCCGCGTGGGTCTCAATGGGTGTGGCTGGCGATGCGCTCGCCCCAGGCTTTGGCGTTCGCGATCAGCTGTTGTTCATCCAGGCGGGTCAGGCGCCGGTCTTCGACCAACTGCTTGCCGCCCACCCACAGGTGCTGGACGCAGTCCCGACCTGTGGCGTAGATCAGTTGCGACACGGGGTCGTAGACCGGCTGCTGGGCCAGCCCGCTCAAGTCGAAAGCCACCATGTCTGCATATTTACCGAGTTCAATGGAGCCGATATCGCTTTCAAGGCCCAAGGCGCGGGCGCCGTTAAGGGTCGCCATGCGTAACGCGCGGTGGGCGTCAAGCGCCGTGGCCGAGCCTGCGACGGCCTTGGCCAGCAAGGCAGCGGTGCGGGTTTCGCCCAACAAATCGAGGTCATTGTTACTGGCCGCACCATCTGTGCCTACCGCCACATTCACCCCGGCCTGCCATAAACGCTCGACCGGGCAGAAGCCGCTGGCCAGTTTCAGATTGGACTCGGGGCAGTGAATCACGCTGGCGTTGCTTTCTACCAGCATCGCCAGGTCGTCATCGCTGATCTGGGTCATGTGAACGGCTTGGAAGCGCGGACCCAGCAACCCCAGGCGAGCGAGGCGGGCCAGCGGCCGCTCGCCCGTGTGCGCCAGCGCCTGATGCACTTCATGGGCGGTTTCGTGCACGTGCATATGAATCGACGCGTCCAGCTCATCGGCCACCACGCGGATTTTTTCCAGGTTCTCGTCGCTGACGGTGTAGGGCGCATGCGGGCCGAAAGCGATTTTGATCCGTGGATGAAATTTAAGGTCGCCAAACAGTTCCACCGCCTGGCGCAACGACTCGTCCGCCGAACTCGCGCCGGGGATCGGGAAGTCGAGGATCGGAATCGCGACTTGCGCGCGGATGCCGCTTTCATGAACACGGTCGCAGGCGACCTTGGGGAAAAAGTACATGTCGCTGAAGCAGGTGATACCGCCTTTAAGCTGTTCGGCAATCGCCAGGTCGGTGCCGTCGCGCACGAACGCTTCGTCGACCCACTTGCCCTCGGCGGGCCAGATATGGTCTTGCAGCCAGGTCATGAGCGGCAGGTCGTCGGACATCCCGCGAAACAGCGTCATGGCTGCATGGCCGTGGGCGTTGATCAGCCCCGGGCAAAGCAGATTGTCGGGCAGCTCGCGGGTCTGGACGGCGGTGAGCTTCAGGGCGGTTGCGCGCGGGCCGATGAACACGATGCGCCCGTCACGAATACCGACACCGTGGTCCTTGAGTACGACGCCGGCCGGTTCGACAGGCACCAACCAGGTTGGCAACAGTAATAAGTCGAGGGGCGCAGTCGCAGTCGGCATCGAAAAGGGTGTCCAGTGCTTTATAAAAAGGAGGCGAAGTATACCCGAGCGTCTTGCTGGAGGGCTCGCTATAATCGGCGGCTTTGTTTCTGGGTGATGGGGGAAGGCATGCGCGATCGACTGTTGTCGGCGGAAAAGGTGAAGGCCATCGACTGGCGGGGCGAGGCCCTGTATCTGTTGGATCAGCGTATTTTGCCGTTCGAAGAAAGCTGGTTGCCCTACACCAGCGCTGAGGGTGTCGCGCAGGCCATTCGCGACATGGTGGTGCGTGGCGCGCCGGCGATCGGTATCGCCGCCGGCTACGGCGTGGTGCTCGCTGCACGCACGCGCAAGGCGGCTGGCGGTGATTGGGTGGCGGCGCTGGAAGCCGACTTTTTGCTATTGGCTGATTCGCGGCCGACGGCGGTCAATCTGTTTTGGGCGCTGAACCGTATGCGCGAGCGCCTGGCCCGCGTGCAGCATCGCGAGGATGCGCTGGAGGCGCTCGAAGCCGAAGCCCTGGCCATTCACGACAGTGATCGCGAAGCCAACCTGACCATGGCGCAACTGGGTGTCGATGTGATTCGTCGGCATCAAGGCAACGCCCAGGCGGTGTTGACCCACTGCAATACCGGTGCGCTGGCGACCGGCGGTTTTGGTACGGCGCTGGGGGTGATTCGTGCGGCCTTCCTGGAAGGCATGATTGAGCAGGTCTATGCCGATGAAACCCGGCCGTGGCTGCAAGGTTCGCGCCTGACTGCCTGGGAATTGGCCAATGAAGGGATTCCGGTGACGTTGAATGCCGACTCGGCGGCGGCGCATATCATGAAGACCAAAGGGGTGACCTGGGTGATTGTGGGTGCTGACCGCATCACGGCAAACGGCGATGTGGCGAACAAAATCGGCACCTACCAGTTGGCCGTCAATGCCATGCACCATGGCGTGCGGTTTATGGTGGTCGCCCCTAGCTCGACCATTGACATGGCGCTGGACAGCGGTGAGTCGATCCCGATCGAGGAGCGGGACGGCGAAGAATTGCTGAGCGTGGGCGGCAAGCGCGTGGGCGCGCAGGTGTCAGCGTTCAACCCGGTGTTTGACGTCACGCCCGCGGACCTGATCGATGTGATCGTGACCGAAAAGGGCATCGTCGAACGTCCGGATGCCGCCAAAATGGCCCAGTTAATGTGTCGCAAACGGCTGCATTAAGACGCTCTCGGCTCCCCAGAGCGCGTTTAAGCCGATAATTGGTGCGCTTACTGTGTGCCATGCGCATCTGGGGGATAGGTGCGTGGCGGCGATTGTGATAACATCCGGCGGTTTCCAGGGTGGCCCGTAGGGGTTGCCCTTAATGCGCAAATCCGTGTCATAACTCGTTGATTTGTCGTAAGTCGTTGCTTGGCACGTGGCCAGCATCGGCGAGCTTCGTTCGTCCCGAATGGATGTGGCGAAGTTTCACCCGAAAAAGGAATCAGGCTTCTCATGGGCGAACTGGCCAAAGAAATCCTCCCGGTCAATATCGAAGACGAGCTGAAACAGTCCTACCTCGACTACGCAATGAGCGTAATTGTCGGGCGGGCACTGCCTGATGCACGCGATGGCTTGAAGCCCGTGCACCGGCGTGTGCTGTTTGCAATGAGCGAACTGAACAACGACTGGAACAAGCCGTACAAGAAATCTGCCCGTGTGGTCGGTGACGTAATCGGTAAGTATCACCCGCATGGTGATACTGCGGTGTACGACACCATCGTTCGAATGGCTCAGCCATTCTCCCTGCGCTACCTGCTGGTAGACGGTCAGGGTAACTTCGGTTCGGTCGATGGCGACAACGCCGCCGCCATGCGATACACCGAAGTGCGCATGACCAAGTTGGCCCACGAACTGCTGGCCGACTTGCACAAAGAGACCGTGGACTGGGTGCCGAACTACGACGGCACGGAAATGATCCCGGCGGTCATGCCAACCCGTATTCCCAACTTGCTGGTCAACGGCTCCAGCGGTATCGCCGTGGGCATGGCCACCAACATTCCCCCGCACAACCTGGGTGAAGTGATCGACGGCTGCCTGGCGCTGATCGACAACCCTGAGCTGAGCGTCGATGAACTGATGCAGTTCATCCCTGGGCCGGACTTCCCGACAGCGGCCATCATCAACGGCCGTGCCGGCATTATCGAAGCCTATCGCACCGGTCGTGGCCGTATTTACATGCGTGCCCGTTCGATCATCGAAGACATCGACAAGGTCGGTGGTCGCCAGCAGATCGTGATCACCGAGCTGCCTTACCAGTTGAACAAGGCGCGTCTGATCGAAAAGATCGCCGAACTGGTCAAAGAGAAGAAGCTTGAAGGCATTACCGAGCTGCGCGACGAGTCCGACAAAGACGGTATGCGTGTCGTGATCGAGCTGCGTCGCGGTGAAGTCCCGGAAGTCATCCTGAACAACCTGTATGCCCAGACGCAGCTGCAAAGCGTGTTCGGCATCAACATCGTGGCCCTGATCGACGGTCGTCCGCGCATCCTGAACCTCAAGGATCTGCTGGAAGCCTTCGTACGCCACCGCCGCGAAGTCGTCACCCGCCGTACGGTATTCGAGCTGCGCAAAGCTCGCGAGCGCGGTCACATACTTGAAGGTCAGGCCGTTGCACTGTCCAACATCGACCCTGTGATTGCCCTGATCAAAGCGTCGCCTACGCCGTCGGAAGCCAAGGAAGCGTTGATCAGCACGCCTTGGGAGTCCACTGCCGTGGTGGCCATGGTCGAGCGCGCAGGTGCCGATTCCTGCCGTCCGGAAAACCTGGACCCGCAATACGGCCTGCGTGATGGCAAATACTTCCTGTCGCCTGAGCAGGCTCAGGCCATTCTTGAGTTGCGTCTGCACCGCCTGACCGGTCTTGAGCACGAGAAGCTGCTGGCCGAATACCAGGAAATCCTGAATCAGATCGGCGAGCTGATCCGTATCCTCAACAGCGCTGTGCGTCTGATGGAAGTGATTCGCGAAGAGCTGGAAGTGATCCGCGCCGAATACGGTGATGTGCGTCGTACTGAAATCCTGGATGCCCGTCTCGACTTGACGCTGGGCGACATGATTCCGGAAGAAGAGCGTGTGGTCACCATTTCCCACGGTGGTTACGCCAAGACCCAGCCACTGGCGGCTTATCAGGCTCAGCGCCGTGGCGGTAAGGGCAAGTCGGCTACCGGTGTCAAGGATGAAGACTACATCGCTCACCTGTTGGTAGCCAACAGCCACACCACGCTGTTGCTGTTCTCCAGCAAAGGCAAGGTGTACTGGCTCAAGACTTATGAAATTCCGGAAGCCTCCCGTGCAGCCCGGGGTCGTCCGCTGGTCAACCTGCTGCCGCTGGATGATGGCGAATACATCACCACCATGCTGCCGGTCGAGGAATACACCGAAGGTCACTTCATCTTCATGGCCACTGCCAACGGCACTGTGAAGAAGACCCCTCTGGAAGCCTTCAGCCGCCAGCGCAGCGTCGGCCTGATCGCCCTGGAACTGGATGAAGGCGACGTGCTGATCAGCGCCGCGATCACTGACGGCGAGCGCGAAGTCATGCTGTTCTCCGATGGCGGCAAGGTGACGCGCTTCAAAGAGTCTGACGTGCGTGCCATGGGCCGCACGGCGCGAGGCGTGCGCGGCATGCGTCTGCCGGAAGGCCAGAAGCTGATTTCGATGCTGATTCCTGAAGAGGGCAGCCAGATCCTGACGGCTTCGGCGCGTGGTTATGGCAAGCGCACCCCGATCAGTGAGTTCCCTGAATACAAGCGTGGCGGTCAGGGCGTGATTGCCATGGTCAGCAACGAGCGCAATGGCCGTCTGGTCGGTGCGGTTCAGGTGCTGGACGGTGAAGAGATCATGCTGATTTCTGATCAGGGCACTCTGGTGCGTACCCGGGTCGATGAAGTATCGAGCCTGGGACGTAACACACAGGGCGTCACCTTGATCAAGCTGGCAAGCGATGAAACGCTGGTCGGGCTTGAGCGGGTTCAGGAGCCTTCGGAAGTCGAAGGCGAAGAACTCGAAGGTGAGGGCGAAGACGGTATCGAGATCGAAGGCGAGGTCCTCCGGGACGGCGCTGACGACGAGCAACCGCTAGAGGCTGCCGCTGACGAAGAAGCACCGCAAGAATAAGCGGACACACAGGGGGCGGATGAGAATTCGCCCCCTTGTTGTTTGTCCCGTATGAAAAATCGGCATCCCCGTGGGCGCGGTCTCGCGTTCAACCGCAGTGCCGAGAACCGATTTATTGCATGACCCACCAAATCAGAGCGAGAGTGGATGTGAGCAAACGAGCCTATAACTTCTGCGCAGGTCCAGCTGCGCTTCCTGAAGCTGTCCTGTTGCGTGCCCAGTCCGAGTTGCTCGACTGGCATGGCAAAGGCCTGTCGGTCATGGAAATGAGCCATCGCAGCGATGAGTTCGTGTCCATTGCCACCAAGGCTGAGCAGGACCTGCGTGACCTGCTGTCTATCCCCTCGAACTACAAGGTTCTGTTTCTGCAAGGCGGCGCAAGTCAGCAGTTTGCTCAGATCCCGCTGAACCTGCTGCCGGAAAATGGCAAGGCCGATTACATCGACACGGGCATCTGGTCCCAGAAGGCCATTGAAGAAGCGTCGCGTTTTGGTGCGGTCAATGTGGCTGCCACGGCCAAGCCTTATGACTACTTCGCGATCCCGGGTCAAAACGAGTGGAATCTGAATAAGGACGCGGCCTATGTGCATTACGCGCCTAACGAAACCATTGGTGGTCTGGAGTTTGACTGGATTCCGCAAACCGGTGATGTGCCACTGGTGGCCGACATGTCCTCTGACATCCTGTCGCGCCCTGTGGATGTATCGCGCTTTGGCATGATTTACGCCGGCGCGCAGAAAAACATCGGTCCGAGCGGCATCGTTGTCAATATCATCCGTGAAGACCTGCTGGGGCGTGCGCGCTCCATCTGCCCGACGATGCTTGATTACAAGGTCGCGGCCGATAATGGCTCGATGTACAACACGCCGCCGACCCTGGCGTGGTACTTGTCTGGCCTGGTGTTCGAGTGGCTGAAAGAGCAGGGTGGCGTAGAAGCCATTGGCAAGCTCAATGAAGTGAAAAAGCGCACGCTTTACGACTTCATCGATGCCAGCGGCCTGTACAGCAACCCGATCAACAAGACCGACCGCTCGTGGATGAACGTCCCGTTCCGTCTGGCCGATGATCGTCTCGACAAACCGTTCCTGGCGGGTGCCGAGGCACGCGGCCTGTTGAACCTTAAGGGTCACCGTTCGGTAGGCGGTATGCGGGCTTCGATCTATAACGCTGTGGACATCAACGCCGTCAATGCGCTGGTGGATTACATGGCGGCGTTCGAGAAGGAACACGGCTAATGTCCGAACAGGAACTTAAAGCCCTGCGTTTGCGCATTGACAGCCTGGATGAAAAGGTCCTGGAGCTGATCAGTGAGCGTGCGCGCTGCGCGCAAGAGGTCGCGCGCGTCAAAATGGGCTCGCTGGCTGAGGGCGAGGTGCCGGTGTTTTACCGGCCTGAGCGTGAGGCGCAGGTACTCAAGCGGGTGATGGAGCGCAACAAAGGCCCGCTGGGGAACGAAGAGATGGCGCGCTTGTTCCGCGAAATCATGTCGTCGTGCCTGGCGCTGGAGCAGCCGCTTAAAGTGGCTTACCTGGGGCCTGAAGGGACCTTCACGCAAGCCGCCGCAATGAAACACTTCGGTCATGCCGTCATCAGCAAGCCAATGGCTGCCATCGATGAGGTGTTTCGTGAAGTGGCGGCCGGGGCAGTAAATTTTGGTGTGGTGCCGGTGGAAAATTCCACTGAAGGGGCCGTTAACCACACGCTGGATAGCTTCCTTGAGCACGATATGGTGATTTGCGGCGAGGTTGAGCTGCGCATTCACCATCACTTGCTGGTGGGCGAGAACACCAAGACCGACAGCATCAGCCGTATCTATTCCCATGCCCAGTCGCTGGCCCAGTGCCGCAAGTGGCTGGACGCGCACTATCCGAACGTCGAGCGTATTGCTGTATCGAGCAACGCCGAAGCGGCCAAGCGCGTGAAAGGTGAGTGGAACTCGGCAGCCATTGCTGGCGATATGGCAGCGGGCCTCTACGGGTTGACGCGACTGGCCGAAAAGATTGAAGACCGCCCGGACAACTCCACGCGGTTCTTGATGATCGGCAATCAGGAAGTGCCACCGACCGGTGATGACAAAACATCGATCATTGTGTCCATGAGCAACCGGCCGGGTGCGCTGCATGAGTTGCTGGTGCCGTTTCATGAAAACGGCATCGATCTCACGCGCATCGAGACGCGTCCCTCGCGCAGTGGTAAATGGACTTACGTTTTCTTCATTGACTTTGCTGGCCACCACCGAGATCCGTTGGTCAAAAGCGTGCTGGAACAGATCAGTCAGGAAGCGGTAGCACTCAAAGTGTTGGGTTCCTACCCGAAAGCGGTTCTTTAAGGCGATTTCACATGAGCGGTGATTTTCTCGCCCTGGCATTGCCGGGCGTGCAACAACTTTCGCCTTACGTCCCGGGCAAGCCTGTGGACGAGCTGGCGCGTGAGCTGGGGATTAACCCGGACACGATCGTCAAGTTGGCGAGTAACGAAAACCCGTTGGGGCCCAGCCCTAAAGCGTTGGCGGCTATTGGCGACGCGCTGGCAGAACTCACGCGTTATCCCGATGGCAACGGTTTCGCCCTCAAGACATTGCTGGCAGAGCAGTGTGGCGTCGAGCTGGATCAGGTCACGCTGGGGAATGGTTCCAATGACATTCTGGAATTGGTGGCGCGAGCCTACCTGGGGCCGGGCCTGAATGCCGTCTTCAGCGAGCATGCGTTTGCGGTTTACCCGATCGTCACGCAGGCTGTGGGTGCGCAAGCGCGCGTAGTGCCAGCCAAAGCCTGGGGCCATGACCTGCCCGCCATGCTGGCCGCGATCGACGAGTCCACGCGAGTGGTGTTCATTGCCAACCCGAACAACCCGAACAACCCGACCGGGACCTGGTTCGATGCGAATGCGTTGAACGAGTTTTTGCAGGATGTTCCGCAACGGGTGCTGGTGGTACTGGATGAGGCCTACATCGAATACGCGGATGGCGGCGATTTGCCAGATGGTCTGGAATTCCTGTCTGCTTATCCAAACCTGCTGGTATCGCGTACCTTCTCCAAGGCTTACGGCTTGGCGGCTTTGCGTGTGGGTTACAGCCTGTCAGCGGCCGGCGTGGCAGATGTGCTGAACCGCGTGCGTCAGCCCTTCAACGTCAACAGTCTGGCATTGGCGGCTGCCTGCGCTGCGTTACGCGATGTGGAGTATCTGGCACAAAGCCGGCGTCTGAACCAGGCCGGTATGCAGCAGTTGCAAGATGGTTTCCAGGCGCTGGGCCTGAGCTGGATTGCGTCCAAAGGCAATTTTATTGCGCTGGATGTAGGGCAAGACGCAGCGCCCGTGTATCACGGGTTGCTGCAGGAGGGGGTGATTGTGCGCCCTGTCGCCAACTACGGCATGCCGAACCACCTGCGCATCACCGTGGGGCTGCCCGCTGAAAACACCCGCTTGCTTGAAGCGTTGACCAGGGTTCTTGCTCGTGGGTGATGTCATCTCGAAACAGTCGGCCAAGCCCTTGGTGGGCCGACTGGTAGTGGTCGGATTGGGGCTCATCGGCGGCTCCTTTGCCAAGGGGCTGCGTGAAAGCGGGTTGTGCGTGGAAGTGGTCGGCGTCGATCTCAATGCTGCATCCCGTGCCCTGGCCGTAGAGCTGGGCGTGGTTGATCGCTGTGAGGCGGATCTGGCAGTAGCCTGCCGCGGCGCTGATGTGATTCAGTTGGCGGTGCCGATCCTGGCCATGGAAAAAATGCTCGCTCAATTGGCGGGCATGGATCTGGGCCAGGCCATCCTGACCGATGTCGGCAGCGCCAAAGGCAATATTGTGCGCGCAGCTACGCAAGCGTTTGGCAGCATGCCGCCGCGCTTTGTCCCGGGCCATCCGATTGCGGGCTCTGAGCAAAGTGGGGTAGAAGCGTCAAATGCGCGTCTGTTCGAGCGGCACAAAGTTATTTTGACCCCGGTAGCCGACACGGACCCCGGAGCGCTCAAGGTTGTGGATGCGATGTGGCGCGCCCTTGGGGCTGACGTCGAGCACATGCAGGTTGAGCGTCACGATGAAGTCCTTGCGGCGACTAGCCATTTGCCACACTTGCTGGCATTTGGTCTGGTGGATTCTCTGGCCAAGCGCAACGAGAATCTGGATATTTTTCGCTACGCTGCGGGTGGCTTTCGCGATTTCACAAGAATCGCGGGCAGCGACCCGGTGATGTGGCATGACATTTTCCTCGCCAATCGCGAGGCAGTGCTGCGCACATTGGATACATTTCGCACAGATCTCGACGCCTTGCGCGACGCGGTCGATGCAGGGGACGGGCATCAATTATTGGGCGTGTTCACACGCGCTCGTGTTGCTCGCGAGCATTTCGGTAAAATCCTGGCCCGCCGGGCATATGTGGACCCTATGAATACGAATGATCTGATTTTCCTGGCAAATCCTGGTGGACACGCAACCGGCCGCATCCGTGTACCAGGCGACAAGTCCATTTCTCACCGCTCGATCATGCTTGGCTCGCTGGCTGAAGGCACGACCGAAGTGGAAGGGTTCCTTGAAGGCGAAGATGCGCTGGCAACATTGCAGGCTTTTCGTGACATGGGCGTGGTCATTGAAGGGCCGCATCAGGGGCGCGTCACGATTCACGGTGTTGGGCTGCACGGCCTGAAAGCGCCACCGGGGCCTATTTATCTGGGCAATTCCGGCACCTCGATGCGCTTGCTGTCAGGTTTGTTGGCGGCGCAACCGTTTGATACCACCCTGACCGGGGATGCCTCGCTGACCAAGCGTCCAATGAATCGCGTGGCCAATCCATTGCGTGAAATGGGCGCCGTCATTGAAACCGCCGCCGAAGGGCGTCCGCCAATGACGATTCGAGGCGGGCATGCGCTCAAGGGCATGAATTACACCCTGCCGATGGCAAGTGCCCAGGTTAAGTCCTGTCTGCTACTGGCTGGCTTATACGCTGAAGGCAAGACCTCGGTGACCGAGCCTGCACCAACCCGCGACCATACCGAGCGCATGCTGCGTGGCTTCGGCTATCCGGTGACAGTCAACGGTGCCACTGCTTATGTTGAGTCAGGCCATAAGCTGACAGCAACACACATTGAAGTGCCGGGTGATATCTCCTCCTCTGCGTTTTTCCTGGTTGCCGCTTCGATCGCTGAAGGTTCGGATCTGGTGCTTGAGCATGTCGGGATTAATCCGACCCGTACCGGTGTGATCGACATTCTGCGTTTGATGGGGGCCGATATTACCCTCGAGAACCTGCGCGAGGTGGGTGGCGAGCCGGTTGCAGACCTGCATGTGCGTGCAGCGAAGCTCAAAGGTATCGACATCCCGCAAGCATTGGTTCCACTGGCTATTGACGAGTTCCCGGTATTGTTTGTGGCGGCTGCGGTGGCAGAAGGCCGGACTGTACTGCGAGGCGCTGAAGAGTTGCGCGTGAAGGAGTCGGACCGTATTCAGGTGATGGCTGATGGCTTGCAAGCACTGGGCGTAAAGTGCGAGACGACCCCGGACGGCATCATCATTGACGGTGGCGCGATAGGGGGCGGCGAAGTCCATGGCCATGGTGATCATCGTATTTCGATGGCGTTCAGCGTGGCTTCGTTGCGTGCCACTGCACCTATTCGCATCCATGACTGCGCAAACGTTGCCACGTCCTTCCCCAACTTCCTGGCGCTGTGCAAGCAGGTCGGCATGAATGTCGCTGAAGAGGCGCAGTCGTGAATCCGTTGGCGCCGGTGATTACCATTGACGGACCGAGCGGTTCGGGTAAAGGCACCGTAGCGGGGCGGCTGGCCACGGAGTTGGGCTGGAAGCTGCTGGATTCAGGTGCCTTGTATCGTCTGCTGGCGCTGGCAGCCCGGGATCATGGTGTCGCGCTGAATGACGAGACGTTGCTGCAGCAGTTGGCGGCGCATCTGGATGTGCAGTTCGTCGGAGCGACAAATGGTCAACCTGCCAAGATCATCCTGGAGGGGACGGATGTCACACTGGATATTCGCAATGAAGCGGTAGCGGCGGGTGCATCCGCTGTGGCGGCGTTGCCCGCTGTTCGTGAGGCTTTGCTGCAGCGTCAGCGAAATTTTAAGGAGTTGCCGGGCCTGGTCGCAGATGGTCGTGATATGGGGACGGTGGTTTTTCCGGACGCTCCGCTCAAGATCTTCCTCACCGCCAGCGCCGAAGAAAGAGCGAGGCGTCGCTACTTGCAGTTGAAGGCAAAGGGCGATGATGTTAGTCTCCCGGGTCTGCTGGACGAGATACGTGCCCGCGATCAGCGTGATACGCAGCGTGCAATAGCCCCG
Source organism: Pseudomonas sp. BS-2016 (assembly GCF_001806145.1). NCBI lineage: Bacteria > Pseudomonadati > Pseudomonadota > Gammaproteobacteria > Pseudomonadales > Pseudomonadaceae > Pseudomonas > Pseudomonas sp. BS-2016. The sequence goes on along the minus strand of NZ_MLCT01000032.1, from coordinate 219,377 downwards.
CTTAAGCCGGCGGCTGATGCCATACAGCTTGACTCTACGGAGTTGTCTGTCGAGCAGGTGCTTGAACGCATCAGAAGTGAAATCGCCCTGCGCGATATCGCTGGATGACCAAGAAAGCATGCAGGAGACCAGAAATAGTCCTGTATGCCTTCTTTTATATGAACGTAACCCACATTGTCTGGAATGTGGCAGATGGGCGTATTCCTTCGCCCTTATTCAACAGGAATTAAAATGAGCGAAAGCTTTGCAGAACTCTTTGAAGAAAGCCTAAAAACCCTGAATCTTCAGGCTGGCTCGATCATCACCGCTATCATCGTTGATATCGATTACCAAGCTGGTTGGGTTACCGTTCACGCTGGTTTGAAGTCTGAAGGCCTCATCCCGCTGGAGCAGTTCCACAACGACGCTGGCGAACTGAACATCAACATCGGTGATGAAGTTCACGTTGCGCTGGACGCGGTCGAAGACGGCTTTGGCGAAACCAAACTGTCCCGTGAAAAAGCCAAGCGCGCTGAATGCTGGATCGTTCTGGAAGCAGCCTTCGCAGCAGAAGAAGTGGTCAAGGGCGTTATCAACGGTAAGGTTAAAGGCGGCTTCACTGTCGACGTTAACGGCATCCGTGCGTTCCTGCCAGGTTCTCTGGTTGACGTTCGTCCAGTGCGCGACACCACGCACCTGGAAGGTAAAGAGCTGGAATTCAAGGTCATCAAACTTGACCAGAAGCGCAACAACGTTGTTGTTTCGCGTCGCAGCGTACTGGAAGCAGAGAACTCGGCAGAGCGCGAAGCGCTGCTGGAATCCTTGCAAGAAGGTCAGCAAGTTAAAGGTATCGTTAAAAACCTCACCGACTACGGCGCGTTCGTGGATCTGGGTGGCGTTGACGGCCTGCTGCACATCACTGACATGGCGTGGAAGCGCATCAAGCATCCTTCCGAAATCGTCAACGTTGGCGACGAGATTGATGTAAAGGTTCTGAAGTACGATCGCGAGCGCAATCGTGTTTCCCTGGGCCTCAAGCAACTGGGCGAAGATCCATGGGTTGCTATCAAAGCCCGTTACCCAGAAAGCACTCGCGTTACCGCTCGTGTAACCAACCTGACCGACTACGGCTGCTTCGCTGAGCTGGAAGAAGGCGTTGAAGGTTTGGTACACGTGTCCGAAATGGACTGGACCAACAAAAACATCCACCCTTCGAAAGTCGTACAAGTCGGCGACGAAGTGGAAGTTATGGTTCTGGACATCGACGAAGAGCGTCGTCGTATCTCCCTGGGCATCAAGCAGTGCAAATCTAACCCATGGGAAGATTTCTCTGGCCAGTTCAACAAGGGCGATAAAATCTCCGGCACCATCAAGTCGATCACCGATTTCGGTATCTTCATTGGTCTGGACGGCGGCATCGACGGTCTGGTTCACCTGTCCGACATCTCCTGGAACGAAGTGGGCGAAGAAGCCGTACGTCGTTTCAAGAAGGGCGACGAGCTGGACACCGTTATCCTGTCTGTTGACCCAGAGCGTGAGCGCATCTCCCTGGGTATCAAGCAGCTGGAAAGCGATCCGTTCTCCGAGTACGTACAAGAGAACGACAAAGGCGCAATCGTTAAGGGCATCGTGAAAGAAGTTGACGCTAAAGGCGCCATCATCACTCTGGCCAACGATATCGAAGCGACTCTGAAAGCCTCCGAAATCAGCCGTGACCGCGTTGAAGACGCGCGCAACGTTCTGAAAGAAGGCGAAGAAGTAGAAGCCAAGATCATCAGCGTTGATCGTAAGAGCCGCGTAATCCAACTCTCCATCAAGTCGAAAGATGATGCTGAAGAGAAAGAAGCAATCCAGAGCCTGCGCGACAAGCCAGCTACCTCTGACATTGCTGCTGGTCCGACCACTTTGGGCGACCTGCTGCGTGCACAAATGGAAAAGCAGAACTAAGTTCTGATTGACCATTAAAAAGGGCGACTTCGGTCGCCCTTTTTTGTGCGCGCGAGTTTGATAGTGTTTTCTATCCTCTGTGCTTTGCTTTCCTGGGGTTCTCATGCCTGCGAGGTTGTGTAGCGTTCTCGCTGGTTGAGTCGAATTCAAGCCAATCCAGGTGTCGCTTATTGCAGGGCTGATCGCAGCGTGTCTGTGGTTCTCTTCATTAACCCGAACCTACCTAAAAGTTCCCCTTCAATATTTCTTCAGATAAGTCAATCCCTGGGCTGTTCAAAGTCACTTGATCATGCTAAAACCTTTCAAGCGCTGATCTAGCTGCTTGAAAAAGAAGGGAAAAATATGACGAAGTCGGAGTTGATCGAACGAATTGTCACCCATCAAGGGCTACTCTCATCCAAGGATGTGGAGCTGGCCATCAAGACTATGCTTGAACAAATGTCACAGTCCCTGGCGACCGGAGATCGAATAGAGATCCGCGGTTTTGGTAGTTTTTCGCTGCACTACCGTGCACCTCGTGTGGGGCGTAACCCAAAAACCGGACAGTCTGTCAGCTTGGACGGCAAGTTCGTCCCTCATTTCAAACCGGGCAAGGAATTGCGGGATCGGGTGAATGAGGACGAGGAAGATGACTTTAATCCTGAAGAGTAAAGGAGCTGCTCATGCGTGCTATTAAGCGCACAGCCGTCGTGGTGGTGTGTCTGCTGATTTTCTTTGGCGTGATTATTTTCATTCTTGAAAATCAGCAAGCGACATCACTGACGTTTCTTGGCTGGAATACGCCACAGCTGCCAGCAGCATTGTTCTTTGTCGGTGCGCTGTTGTTAGGGCTAGCGATTGGCCCGCTTATAGGCTTTCTTGCCTACTGGCGAAAATCCGCCGGCTTGAAGCGCCGCATGCACCTTAACTGACCTACGCGTTCAACGTTCATGCGCTTGAGCTTTTACGAGGCGAGTCAGGCGCGTTGAGTGAGGCGGTGTAAGAAATACGGCTTTTTCTGTGTAAGTGATTTCTCAGGAGAATCCCTACTTATGCTCAAGCCTTGTATTGTTTTGTAATACTGGCAGAATGCGGGCTGTTCTCGATTGCCAGCTATTTTTTGTGCTTCACCAGGTGCGCAGTGATGCCATTACCCGGTTGAAAATAAATCGTATTTCAAGCACGCAAGAAAAATTTCTGCATGACGAGCCCGCAGTTTCTTTTGAAGGCAGGCCCTTGTTGTGACCAGTATTTCTCGTATACCCAGTGGCTCATCATCGGATGAGATTGACCTGATTGCTTTGTTTCAGGCGATTTGGCAGCAAAAGAAAATTATCATTGCCACAACTATCATCAGCGGGATGATAGCACTGGGCTATGCCTATTACGCAACGCCTGAATATCAAGTCACCAGCGTTCTTCGCCCTGCGGCGATCAACGAGCTGGACGCGCTCAATCGCTCAGGCGTCTACACGCTGCCGCCCAGCGAAGCGTTGATGAAAGTGGGGGCCAGCCTGGAGTCATACGATTCGCGCCTGGGCTTCTTCCGGGACAATCAGGAACTCTTCAGACAATTCAAGCGTCCAGGCCGGACACTTGAGCAAAGTTTTGAAGAGTTCAACCGTGACTCGCTCAAGCTGGTTCTGCCAGACCCTAAAAAAGCGGATGCACTCAGTGCGTTCATTGGTCTTGAGCTGAATTACCCTAAGGGCGTGGATGGTGTGCAGATTCTCAATGGCTTTGTTGATTACGCAATCAATGCAGAGCGCGAGCAGATCGCTGCTGACCTGAAAGTCATCGTCAATAACCGTCTGACTGAGCTCAAAGGCAAGATCGACGCTGCCCGCTCAAGTTATGAAAATGACAAGGCAGCTCGTATCGCCACGTTGCAGGAAGCAGATAACCTCAAGCGTGCTCAGCTACAAGACGAGTTGAAAGCCTTGCGTCAGCAGCTGAAAGTAGCGCGTTCAGACAGAATGGCGCAATTGTCAGAAGCGATTGGCATTGCCAAAACCTTGGGGATTCAAAAGCCGACTACGCCTTCTGCCTTGGGCGACTCTGTACGTTCGGGCGATACCAGCGTCATGCGCACCGAAATCAACAACCAGCAGATTCCTCTCTACTTTATGGGTGTTGAAGCCCTGGAGGCGGAGCGTGCGGCCTTGCAGCAGCGTAAAACGGATGACTTCACCGAAGGGCGCATTGCACAGATCGCCCGTGAGTTGCAATTACTGCAAAGCAACAGGGAAGTAGAAGTGCTCAAGCAGCGTCAAAATGAAGACGTGTTTTTGAGTGGGGTTGAACCTCTGCGTGCAGAAGTCGTACGGTTGGGCAACTTGAACAATCTGGATTTCACAAACCTGAAGCTTGTTTCCATCGACCGTAAAGCGTTGGAACCGATGGCGCCTGTTAAACCCAAAAAGTCGTTGATTGTAGTGATGGGTTTGTTGCTCGGTGGCATGTTTGGAGTCTTCATTGTGCTAATGCGGTACTTGGTCAAGTCGCATCGACTTCAGCAGCAAAGACTGTCCCCGGTGCTCTCTGCGACGTTAAGTGGAGCACAGGGTGTGGTGAGCGGTAACGGAAAAGTCTTGCAAAGTGATCGTCGCTGATCGGTTAGATGCCTGGATGCATCTCGACCTGACTTGTGGACTAATTGCCTCTTCATGGAGTTGAGCCGAGAGCAAGCCTATGCCGTATCCACACATCATTCACCATGGGGCCGTTAATGGCGTCACAGGTTCATGCCACCAACTGGTGATGGATGCTGACGCCAGTCTGTTGATTGACTGTGGCCTTTTTCAGGGAACTGAAAAAAGTGCCAATGCCAGCGTTCATAGCCAGCAGCAAGGCATCGATTTTTGCCTGGAAGGTATCAAGGCGTTGGTGGTTACGCATGTGCATGCTGACCACGTGGGTCGAATTCCTTGGTTGCTGGCAGCGGGTTTCGAGGGGCCAATCATTTGTAGCGAACCCTCGGCCAAGCTTTTGCCATTGGTTCTTGAGGATGCTTTCAAGCTTGAAATAAGTCGCGACTCCAAAAAAGTTGAGCGTTATCTAGAGTATGTAGATGCCCGCATTGTGGCGTTGCCTTACGGCCAATGGCACGCGATTGAATCCGGTGAGCATGTACTGCCGCGAATCCGCTTACAGCGCGCAGGCCACATCCTGGGTTCGGCGTATGTGGAATGTGATCTGAGCTACCCGGCTCATGACCAGAACCTGAGGATCGTGTTTTCTGGCGATTTAGGTGCCCCGCATACCCCTTTGTTACCGTCTCCTCAATCTCCCGAACGTGCGGATGTACTGGTCCTGGAAAGCACCTACGGCGATCGTTTACATGAGGGCAGGGCTTGCCGTCAGTTCAAGCTTGAACACGCCATCGACAAGGCATTGGCAGACCACGGCACTTTGTTGATTCCGGCATTCAGCATAGGCCGTACCCAAGAACTGCTCTGCGAAATTGAAGACATCCTGCACCGAAAAGCAATGCTTGCAGTGAATCCTGCAGCGGCAAACAAGGATCAATCCTTGCCGGTCAATTGGCCGCAATTGCCTGTCATCGTCGATTCCCCCCTGGCAGGTCGGCTAACAGCTGCATATCGCCAACTGGAACCTTACTGGGATGGGTCTGCACGTGAGCACTTGAGCGATAATCGTAACCCTCTGCTTTTTGAACAATTAATCACTATCGATAGCCACGCAAAACACCTGCAAACAGTCAACTATCTAAGCAGCACGGGTCGCCCCGCCATTGTGATAGCGGCAAGTGGCATGTGCTCCAGCGGTCGAATTGTTAATTACCTCAAAGCCATGCTTTCAGACCCAAGGCATAATGTACTTTTTGTGGGTTATCAAGCGCAGGGTACAGTTGGCGCAAATATTCAAAAATACGGATCGACAGGTGGTTTTGTTGAGTTAGAAGGTGAGCGCTGTATTATCCGTGCAGGCGTTTCGAGCTTAGGCGGATATTCTGCCCATGCTGACCAACAAGATTTGCTCAATTTTGTATCCGGTATCGACCCGTTGCCCAAACAAATACGCTTGGTGCACGGCGAGCTTTTTGCAAAAGAAACCTTAGGGAATGAACTCTACAAGCTCTACAACACTCGAAGCCAATCACTCGAGCTACTGATTCCTGAATATTAAACCTGAACACGTGCGATGACATATCGCCACTACTAAAAGACCCTGACGGTTTGCCCGCGCAATCATGACAGGCACGATGGCAAACCACGGAAGACCGCTTGATGATTGACCCATGGACCTGAGAAGCAACCACAATGCCCCGACATCTGTTGCGCCAAAGCAGGGCAACTGGTACTTGGTGCAGTGCAAACCTCAACAAGATGAGCGCGCAGAAGAAAACCTTATGCGTCAGGGCTTTGGATGTTCACGTCCAGTCTGCCGCCGTGAGCGCATGCTAAGAGGCAAGCGTCAAATCATCGAAGAATCGTTGTTTCCAGGCTATCTCTTCATCCACATGCCAGCCGGTTCAAACTGGGCTCCCCTGCGCTCGACGCGAGGTGTGGCACGTATTGTTGCGTTTGGTGGACGCCCCTTGGCAGTTGCTGACGAGCTCATCGAAACTCTCCAGTCGCGTGTCAAAACGCAGCTTATCTCCCAGTTCACGCCAGGTGAGCACGTTGTCATCAAGGATCACGGATTTGAAGGCATTGAGTCCATCTTCATGGCAATGGAGGGAGATGAAAGGGTCATTTTGCTTATCAATCTGCTAAATCGGCAGCAACAGATCAGTTTGCCTCTGGCGAGTATCGCCAGTCGCTAAAGCAATACTCAGGATCGCATCCTGGGCAGCTATGGATTAAACCGTTCTCAGGAAATTGACGATCAATCCTGGGGCGGTAGCGTGTTTAAACTTTAAGCTGACACTTCGGTTGGTTGAGTGCTCACCAAGCGCTGAAAATTATTACGGACGACTAAGTCATGAAAGGCATTATTTTAGCCGGCGGATCGGGTACAAGGTTGTACCCGATTACTAAAGGCGTCTCTAAGCAACTTTTACCTGTCTACGACAAGCCGATGATTTACTACCCGCTTTCGGTATTGATGTTGGCGGGCATTAAAGATGTGCTGCTCATCAGTACCCCGCAAGATATTGATAGCTTCAAGCGCCTTTTAGGAGATGGTTCAGACTTCGGGATTAACTTGAGTTACGCGGAGCAAGCATCACCTGACGGGCTGGCGCAAGCCTTTATTATCGGGGAATCATTCGTCGGTCAGGATTCAGTGTGTTTAGTGCTAGGCGACAATATTTTCTATGGTCATGGCTTTGGTACCATGTTGCGTAATGCAGCCAAAATAACCGATGGCGCTACAGTTTTCGGTTATCAGGTTAAAGACCCTGAGCGTTTCGGTGTGGTTGAATTTGATAAAGAAAAGCGAGCTATTTCGATTGAAGAGAAGCCACTTAAACCGAAATCTGACTATGCCGTGACTGGGCTTTATTTTTACGACAATGAAGTGCTTGAAATTGCTAAGTCAGTCAAGCCTTCGGCGCGGGGTGAGCTTGAAATAACCAGTATCAACCAAGCCTACCTGGATCGTAATAAACTGAACGTTGAATTGCTCGGTCGTGGTTTTGCCTGGTTAGACACCGGTACTCATGAAAGCCTGCTCGAAGCAAGTCACTTTGTTGAAACCATTGAGAAAAGGCAAGGTTTCAAAGTCGCCTGTTTGGAAGAGATTGGATTTAATAATGGCTGGCTTGAGCTTTCACATTTGCAACGTCAAGGTGATTTGCTGTCCAAGAACAGTTATGGACAATACTTGCTAACGCTTGCAAAGAGTATTCGCTAATGGAACTTGAGAAGTGGATTGAATTTCAACGTTTAGGCGATGAGCGTGGCGATTTGGTTGCTTTAGAAATAGGCCAGCAGCAAGAAGTGCCCTTTGAAATAAAGCGTGTTTATTATATCTATCGTACGGGCGAAGGTGTAAGTCGCGGTTTTCATGCGCACAAGACTTTAAAGCAAGTGGCTATTTGTATATCTGGAAGCTGTAATATTACTTTAGATGATGGTTTTTCACGGTTGGATGTACACTTGTGTTCCCCAACCAAAGGTTTATTGATCGAAAGCTTCATGTGGCGGGAAATGCACAGCTTTAGTGAAAATTGCGTGCTTCTTGTGTTGGCGAGCGCTCATTATGATGAGTCTGATTATATTCGGAACTATGAAGAGTTTTTGCGCGTCGCAAGAGGTCATGAATGTTAATTATTGCCGGCAAAAATGATATTGCTGTTCATGGTTTGGAGTTGGCACTTTCTTTTTTGCCGAAAGAGAAAGTGGCAGTTGTTTGTAATCGCAACGAATCAGGAGCTGATGAGTGGCAGCGCTCTTTGAGAAAAGCAGCACAGTTCCATGGTGTAAAAGAGATAAGCCTTGAAGAAGCGTATGTGCAGGCAAACATCCTATTTCTGTCCTTGGAATTCGATAGGATCGTGGTGCCAGAAAAGTTCAGTATTAAGAATGTGTTCAATATTCACTTCTCTCTGCTGCCTAAATATAAAGGTATGTTTACCTCAGTTTGGCCGTTGTTAAATTACGAATCTCATTCAGGTGTCACATTGCATCGTATTGATCAAGGGATCGATACGGGTGGCGTAGTAGATCAATGTGAATTTGAGATCTTGCCATGGTGGGTGTCCAGAGATCTCTATTTTGCTTACACAAACACCGCGATAAAAGTCTTGGCCAGAAACTTCTCAGATTTGATCGCTGGACAATCCGTTTCCAGTCCTCAGGACAGTGTAAGATCTACATACTATTCAGCAGGCTCTATTGTTTTTTCCGAGGTGAAACTGCCTGTAAAAAAAACAGCATGGGAAATTCAGCAATATATTCGTGCCTTCTCATTTCGTGAGTATCAATTTTTGCGCTTTGATGGAGAAGCAGTTGTTTCTGCCACGCTATTGAGTACTTCTTCAGGACTAAAGGCTGGAGAAGTTGTATGTAAAAAGTCCGATAGTGTTGTGATATCAACGATTGACTATGATATTGAGCTTTATTTTGACAGATTAGATTCGTTATTAGAGTCATGTCGAGAAAATGATGTGAGCTCAGTCCGTAGACTGATATCCAATTGTGCTGGCTACAATGATGCAGGCAGTCATGGATGGACACCTTTGATTGTGGCTTGTTACGCTGGGTCTTTAGAAGTAGTCAAATATCTTGTTGGGCTAGGTGCTGATGTAAACAGACCCAATCGCAAAGGTACGACGCCGTTAATGTATGCCAAAGATGCTTATTTTTCAGGGCGCTGTAAAAAAATATTCACTATATTAGTCAAGCATGGTGCCGATCTTGAGCATAGAGACGCAGCAGGCAAAAAATTAAAAGAATATGTCTCAACTGCTCAGTACAAAGAGCTGTTGGTTAGTTTGACGCACGCGGGTGACTTGTAATGATACCTTTTCTCGATTTGAAACAAATAAATAAAGTATTTAGTGAAGAGCTTCTCGCCGCCTGTAAGCGCGTAATTGATTCGGGTTGGTATATTGGAGGTGCGGAGCTTCTTTCTTTTGAAACGGCGTTCGCTGATTATTGTGGGGTTAAACATTGTGTGGGAGTGGCCAATGGTCTCGACGCGCTCGTATTGACCATTAGGGCTTGGAAGGAACTTGGGAAACTGACAGATGGCGATGAAGTCATTGTGCCCTCGAATACTTATATAGCTAGCATTTTGGCAATCAGCGAGAATGGATTGACACCAGTATTGGTTGAACCAAATCCCAGTACTTATAATCTATGCCCTGAAAACACCAGGCAGGCAATAACACCCAGGACCAAAGCCATTTTGCCCGTGCATTTATACGGGCATTTAGCTGATATGCCTGCTTTCATGCAGATCGCCGAAGAATACAATTTGCTTGTTCTTGAAGATTCCGCTCAAGCCCATGGTGCAAGCTTGCATGGAAAAAAGGCAGGTAGTTGGGGACATGCCTCAGGCTTCAGTTTCTACCCAGGGAAGAATTTGGGCGCTTTGGGGGATGCGGGTGCTATTACTACCAATGATGATGCGTTAGCTGACACACTGAGAGCGCTTAGAAACTACGGATCTCAAGAAAAGTATAAAAACTTATACAAGGGTGTGAATAGCCGTCTGGATGAAATTCAGGCTGCGATGCTAAGTGTTAAGTTGAAGTACCTCGATGCCCAGACTGCACATAGACAACTCATCGCCTCTCTGTATCTGAGTGAAATTAAAAATCCGGAAATCAGTTTGCCTGGCGTGGATGTGTCGAACCAGGTTTGGCATCTATTCGTCATCAGGACTAAACACCGCGCAGCCTTGCAACACCATTTGCAAGAACATGGCGTGCAAACTTTAATTCATTACCCGATAGCACCTCACAAGCAAGATGCTTATAAAGAGTTTGCGCACCTCCAACTGCCCGTGAGTGAACAACTGCACGCTGAAGTGCTAAGTTTGCCTATTGGTCCTGAGTTAAGTTCCGAAGAAGCACGTCATATTGTGTCAGTCTGCAATAGCTTTAGCGTCAAACATTAAGTATGACCCTAATTAAAACCAGCCTGCTCAATGCGATTGCAGTCATCATAAAAATGCTCACCTTGCTGGGGATCAATAAGGTGCTTGCCGTGTACGTTGGTCCTTCTGGATATGCAGCGATAGGGCAGTTTCAAAACGCTGTACAGATGATTACCGCTTTTTCCAGTGGGGCAATCAATACTGGCGTTACAAAATATACTGCCGAATACCAAGGCGATATTGAGTTGACACGCCGGTTATGGAAAACGGCAGGCATGATTGTGATCTGTGCCTCTACTGCAGTCGCACTCTTGGTTGCCATTTTTTGTGTTCCGCTTGCACGCTATTTTCTCAATGATGTGACGTTGTCTGGTGTATTTCTCTGGTTTGCAGCGACCTTGGTATTATTTACATTCAATGCCTTGCTACTCGCTATTCTTAATGGAAAAAAAGAAATCCATAGTTATGTATTGGCCAACATTGCAGGGAGTATATTTTCTTTAGCCGTAACCGTGTTAATGACGATGTACTACAAGCTCTACGGTGCTTTAGTCGCGTTGGCTATTTACCAGTCGATTTCGTTTTTTGTCACATTAGCGATCTGTGGCCGAAAACCCTGGTTCCGTGTGAAGGATATGATCGGGCGTATTGATGGAACGATTGCCCTTAATCTCTCAAAATTTACAGCGATGGCACTCACGTCCGCAGCATGTTTACCCCTCACGTCAATTTTAATTCGTAACACCCTTGGCGAACATTTTGGCTGGGACAGTGCTGGTTATTGGGAAGCAATGTGGCGCTTGAGCACCGCGTATCTCATGTTGGTCACGACGACATTAGGGGTGTATTACCTTCCAAAATTATCTGAATTGAAAGCATCAACGGACATTCGTGCTGAAATCATCAATGGTTATAAATACATACTACCGGTCGCTGTTATTATCGGTGTCAGTGTTTATGTTTTGAAGGATTTCATCATCAGTGTGTTGTTTACGCCTGATTTTTATCCCATGCGCGACCTTTTTGCATGGCAGTTAACAGGTGATACGCTAAAAATTGGCAGCTGGATCATTGGTTATCTAATGATCAGCAAGGCAATGATTCGGTTATACATTGTTTCCGAAATAATCTGTGCGTTAGTTTTTGTCGCGAGTGTTAAGTTTTTCACTTTGCTATTGGGTTTTCAGGGCGCTGCTGTTGGATATGCCTTCACATACTTTTTATATTGGCTTGTGATGGGGTCTATCGTCTGGAAAAGAATCGATCGTCTTGAGTCCTGAATAAGCAGTCCGACATTAACTGAGTAGGCAATTTATGAGTTCTGAACCGTTAGTAACCATTGTGATTCCATCCTATAACCATGAACGCTATGTCGTGGATAGTATAAAAGGGGTGGTGTCTCAAACCTATAATAACGTTGAGTTGATTATTATTGATGACGGCTCAACGGATGGTTCAGTGTCTAGAATTGAATCCATGCTTGACACTTGCCGTGAACGCTTCAAGCGATTCGAGTTTCGCTCGCGACCCAATAAAGGTTTATGCGCCACCCTCAATGAAGCCTTGGAGTGGTCTCAAGGTGAATTTTTTTCATTAATCGCCAGTGATGATATTTTGCTGGAGAATAAAACCAGCGTATTGGTTGACGTTTTAAGGACAGACGATTCCATCGTGGCAGCCTTTGGCGGCCTTGAATTGATTGATGATCTTAACCGTCCTGTTGCTAGTGTGTACGGGGCTGATAAAGTTCACACATTTGATGAGATCATCATGGGGGAAACAGTCCCCGGAGCGCCTGCCGGGCTGATGAGAACGCCTGCATTAAAACGTGTAGGTGGGTACCCTGAATCCTTGAGTGTCGAAGATTGGTACATGTGGTTGACGTTAACCAACACCGGGCAGCGTTTGCGATCGATCAAAGAACCCGTTGTCAAATACCGGTTACATGAAAATAACACCGCAAAAAAATACAAGTTGATGCATGAGCAACGATTGAAAATACTCAGCTTTTTTACACAGAGTCATCTTTATTCTCGTGCCGTCAATCGGGCGTATTTAACGTCTGCAGCGGAGGCCAGTAGTGTTCCCGATGTCCCATTTACCCTCGCAATGATCAGGTCAGCTAAGGGTGAAAGTTATCGCTTGCGCTGCCTGTACCTTGTCAAATCGTTACTTCCTAAATCTATTGTTAAAGTTGCCAAGATTTTTTTGAAAAAATAAGGATGCGTGTGAGATGAGTGACGTGCGGTTGTCGTTAATTGGAACAAGTCAGGGTGGGCGCGAGAAAGAAGTACGCCGTTTATTAAATAGTTTGGTAGGCTACTTTGATTCATTAGAGATAATCTTTGTAGACCAAACTTCTGGTGACAAATTACAAACTATTTTCAATGATTTTTTTGGTGTCGTAAACTTCAAGTTGTTAAAGAGTCAGCCTTGCCCGTTGTCTGTTGCCCGAAATATAGCTCTTGATTATGCATCAGGTGAGGTTATCGGTTTTTGTGATGACGATGCTTATTATAATAATGATATTCTTGCAGAATTAGTTGGTGGCTTAGAGCGCGGCGCTGTTATTTCATTTCCTGTGCGAGATGGTGTAACTGGAAAAGCTTATGCCTCACGCTCCTATCCAGCAAAATTCAAAAAACTTAACTATCTGGGTGTAATTAAATACTCATTAAGTGTGGGGACATTCATTTCATTGCGGTCGCTCGATGATAGATCTCACATCAGATTTGATGAAAGGTTGGGGGCTGGTACTAATCTAGGTGGTTCTGAAGAAACTGAACTGTTTTTCAGATTGATAAAGTACGGTTATCAAGCTTATTTCAGTGACAAGGCTTCCGTATTTCACGATGATGATTTTTGTGGGTCTGATATTCTACCTAAAAAATATCAGATGTATGCAATTGGTTATGCTGTAGTTATTAAAAAATACATGCTAAGTTCACATGGTTTGTTGATGTTAGAAGTGGTGCGGGTTGTTGTGAGAAGTGCTGCGGGCTTGCTTTTTTCTTCTAAGAGAAAGGTGTGCGCTTCTCGGCTAAAAGGTTTTTTTAGCGGTATTTTCTTTAGGTCCTTGAGTTGATAGTGAGGAGAGGGGGGTGATAAAAATCAATAAAACTTTTTTGTTTGTTTTTTTACTTACAAATATTCCTTTTCTATATGCGTATTTTTACAATGATCCTAACGGACTTGTAAGTGTTGATTTCTCATTAAGTGAAGCTATTGTTTTACATGTTTTGTGTACTGTTTTTTTTCTTGCTGGATACTTTTTTACCTTCTTGGTTTCTCGAAAAAGTTATGTTAATAGATGCTACACTTTAAGAGGTCCAGTATTTGTTGTTTTGATGTCGCTGAGTGTTCTTGGAGTTTTTACTTCGATCTGGCAGATTCAGCAAACCCTGCCAATTATGGATTATTTTTCCTCCATGCTAACTGGTCAGGCTGGCGCTGAAGTTAGAGATGCATATCTGTTGGATAGTCGTAGTGGAGGTTTGCCGGGTTATATTAAGATATTTAATAACGCCCCGTTAGCTGTTTTTCTGTTCGCATGTGCAGCGGTTAACTATTTAAATTTAGATCAGGCCTCAATGAGGCAAATGAAACGATTATTGTTTTTTTCATTCTTTTTTGTAGTATTTAAGACCTTCTTGTCTCTGGATAGAATTACTATATTGGCTCTGATGCTGTGTTACTTTGATTATGGCGCTAGGAAAGGTTTTACTTTTAAGCAAGTTTCTGTTTTGTTTTTTTTGTTGGTTATAGCAAATATACTTTCCATGAGTCGAATGCAGGGGTATAGCGTTTTTGATTTTGTATTTATGTATATGAAGCTAGGGCTTATAAATTTGCAATTACTGTTGCAAGTCGATTATGACTATACTTTTGGTTTTCAAACAATTTTTCACTTTCTAACATATGTTTGGCCTGGCGTAAACGATTCATTGGGTATTGAGTTTCAAGATTATAAGTGGTTTTGGAATCCGGCATTATATTTCGCTTCTTATGGGTATCTGGATTTTGGGTATTTTGTGTTGCTGTTATATGCCTTTTTAGGAGCTTTAAGTGCTTTCTTTGATACGGGGGTTAAACGCAATAATAGCAAGGTCCTGATTTCACTCTATTTTGTATTTTTGTATGCGGTTGCCTCTTTGTTTACAGTTCCTGTCATTCGTGGTGTTGAGTTTGTCTTAGCAGTTTTGTTGGCCTCATTTTTTGCTATTTTTCTAGTTAAGAAGGTGTAATTTGATTCTCATAGACGGCATTGTGTTTTCACTTCAACGCTCTGGTGGTATATCTGCTTGTTTTAAGGAGTTGATAGGATTCCTGATTTCGGATGATGTGAAATTCAAATTTTTATCGTATGGAGGGAATGACATGTTTGATGTGTCATGCATTCCTGAGTTTCAGCAGGTTGCCTCTAAATCCCCTTGTTATCTACGGCGTTTAGAGCGCTATATGGATCAGCCTGTCTCTGAAGATATAAAGATATTTCACTCAAGTTATTATAGACTCCCTAAGAATAAGAAAATCAAGACAGTCACTACAGTGCATGACTTCACCTACGAGCATTTTGAGGTCGGAGCTAGGCGCGTAGTACATACCTTTCAAAAGCGTCGTGCTATTTTAAATAGTGATGTTGTCATATGTATATCTGAAAACACTAAGAATGACTTGTATGAATTCATACCTGAAGCCCGAGGGAAAGATGTTCGAGTTATCTATAATGGGGTTTCTCCTAACTATAGAATCCTTAATTGCGTAGATGAGCCTTCCACAGCGTTTGTGCTGTTTGTAGGAGCGCGCTCTGGGTATAAAAATTTCTCATGCTTAGTGGCTTCTCTGGAACATTTACCCCAATATAGTTTGGTGTGTGTGGGAGGGGGGGCGTTTAAGCAACAGGAATTAGCACAGCTAGATGCTTTAATACCGGGCAGATATAAGCATGAAAGCTATTTGACTAATGAGCAATTGAATAAACTTTATAATCAAGCTTTCTGCCTTGTTTACCCCTCTTTATATGAGGGGTTTGGTATACCTGCTTTAGAGGCAATGAGGGCGGGTTGCCCTGTGGTAGCCGCTGCGTTCTCATCTTTGCCTGAGATATGTGCTGATGCCGCAATACTATTGGCTGAGGTTTTGCCAGAGACCATTAAAGGTGCTATAGAATCACTCGAAGATAAATCGCTTAGAGAGTCGTATATCCTTAAGGGTTTAAAAAATTCATCCAGATTTTCATGGGAAAAAAACGCCCAGGAAATCATTGGTATTTACAAAGAGTTGTGTGGAGAAGCACGTGAGTAAAAAAATAGCGTTGATCACAGGTGTCACAGGCCAGGACGGTTCTTATCTGGCGGAGTTTCTGCTGGAAAAAGGTTATGAAGTTCACGGTATCAAACGCCGGGCTTCGTCCTTTAACACGCAACGTGTGGACCACATCTATCAAGATCCGCATGTCGATAATCAGAATTTTGTTCTTCATTATGGCGATTTGACGGACTCTTCAAATCTCACCCGTATCATTCAGGAAGTTCAACCTGATGAAGTCTACAACCTGGGTGCTCAATCCCACGTTGCGGTCAGTTTCGAGTCACCTGAGTACACAGCTGACGTCGATGCGATGGGGACCCTACGGATTCTCGAAGCTATTCGCCTGTTAGGTCTTGAAAAGAAAACTAGGTTTTATCAGGCTTCGACATCTGAGCTTTATGGGTTGGTGCAGGAGATTCCCCAAAAGGAAACGACGCCTTTCTATCCTCGCTCGCCTTACGCAGTCGCTAAAATGTACGCCTACTGGATCACGGTTAACTACCGTGAGGCTTATGGCATGTACGCCTGTAACGGCATTTTGTTTAACCATGAATCCCCACGTCGTGGTGAAACGTTTGTGACCCGTAAGATTACCCGTGCCTTGGCCAATATTTCACAAGGCTTGGAGTCCTGTGTCTTCTTGGGCAACATGGACGCGTTGCGTGACTGGGGTCATGCAAAAGACTACGTGCGCATGCAGTGGATGATGCTGCAACAGGAACAGCCTGAAGATTTTGTGATCGCGACCGGTGTGCAATATTCGGTGCGTGAATTCGTCAGCTGGTCGGCCGCTGAGTTGGGCATTACCTTGCGTTTTGAAGGTACCGGTGTTGAAGAAATCGGTGTGGTCGAATCCATCGATGGCGCATTGGCTCCTGCCCTCAACGTGGGTGATGTCGTGGTGCGTGTCGATCCGCGTTACTTCCGTCCCGCTGAAGTTGAGACGTTGCTGGGCGATCCGACCAAGGCAAAGACCAAGTTGGGCTGGACACCGGAAATCACTGTACAAGAAATGTGCGCCGAAATGGTGCGTGAAGACCTTAAAGTCGCTCAGCGCCACGCCTTGCTGAAGCAGCACGGGCATGATGTCCCTGTCGCCACGGAGAACTGATCTGTGTCCCGGGATCTTAATGAAGCAGTACTGGTAGTCGGGTATCGCGGAATGGTCGGTTCGGCCATTGTGCGGCGTTTGCGGGATCTGGGTTATCAGAATGTTTTGACTGTTGGCCGTGAAGATTTGGATTTACTGGATCAGCAAGCGGTCAAGGCTTACTTCAACGCTCATCAGATTGATCAGGTGTATTTGGCTGCTGCAAAAGTGGGTGGTATTCATGCGAATAACACGTATCCCGCAGATTTTATTTACGACAATCTGATGATTCAGGCCAATGTCATTGAGGCCGCTCATCGCGTAGGCGTACAGAAGTTACTGTTCCTCGGATCTTCGTGCATTTACCCCAAGCACGCTGAGCAACCAATGACCGAGCAGGCGTTGCTCACAGGCACTCTGGAACCAACAAACGAACCGTATGCCATTGCCAAGATTGCCGGTATCAAACTGTGTGAGAGTTACAACCGTCAACACGGTCGTGATTACCGAAGTGTGATGCCTACCAATCTGTATGGCCCGCATGACAATTATCACCCGGATAACAGTCACGTCATCCCTGCTTTATTGCGCCGCTTTCATGATGCTGTTCAGCAAGGTACAGAGGAAGTCGTGATCTGGGGCAGTGGGCAACCGATGCGTGAGTTTCTCCATGTTGATGACATGGCTGCTGCCAGTGTTCATGTCATGGAGCTGGATGCTGATATTTACCAGGCCAATACCCAGCCAATGCTGTCGCACATTAATGTGGGTACCGGCATTGATTGCACCATTCGTGAGCTGGCAGAAACGATCGCCAAGGTTACCGGGTTTGCGGGGACACTGACTTTTGATGCCAGCAAGCCTGATGGCGCACCCCGCAAGTTGATGGATGTATCACGCTTGCGCTCTATGGGTTGGGAGGCAAGTATTGATCTGGAGACGGGTCTGGCAAATGCCTATGAGTGGTTTGTTACTCACCGGCAAGCGGTGCGAGGCTGATATGTATTTGGAGCATGACACCTTCAAAACGGTTGTCGACTCCACATGCCTGGTTTCTATCGACCTGGTCATCACGCGTAGCGACGGTCGAGTTCTGCTCGGCCGTCGAGTCAATCGACCGGCGCAGGGCTATTGGTTTGTTCCGGGCGGCCGAGTCTTTAAAAACGAGTCACTGGATGCGGCATTCTCACGTTTGACGGCACTTGAGCTTGGTACCTCTTTTGAACGCACTAACAGTGCTTTTTTAGGTGTTTACGAGCATTTTTATGACAACAGTGTGTTTGAAGCTCAACCGGTGCAAGTAAGTACTCACTACGTGGTCATGGCGCATCATGTGAACCTGGCGGAGTCGGTGGAGTTAAACCTGCCTTCTGATCAGCATGCGGCCTATGTGTGGTGGACGCTTGACGAAATAAAAGACAGCCCACTTGTTCACCATTACACTCGTGCCTATTTGGCCGCGTTGACCCAGTAAGAATCAAAGGATGATTTCGATGTTTGTTCCAGTAATTATGGCGGGTGGTTCGGGCACCCGTTTGTGGCCACTGTCCAGGCAGTTGAACCCCAAGCAGTTCCTGCCGCTTGTTGATGCTGATTCCACCATGCTTCAGGCTACGCTCAAGCGTCTTGAGGGATTGGATCAATCGATGCCTGTGCTGATTTGCAATGAGCACCATCGTTTTCTTGCGGCAGAACAGCTTCGGCAAGTCGGTATGGAACAGGCCACCATCATTCTTGAGCCAGTAGGCCGTAATACGGCGCCTGCGATCGCCCTGGCTGCGATGCAGGCTACGCGTGACGGCGCTGACCCGATTATGTTGGTGCTGGCTGCAGACCATCTGATTAAAGATGTAGCAGCGTTTCAGGCAAGTGTCCTCATCGCCTTGAATCTTGCACAGACGGGTAAGTTAGTGACCTTTGGGATCACGCCTACACACCCGGAAACCGGTTACGGTTATTTGCAAATGGGGCAAAGCGTAGGTGAGGGCGGTTTCGAAGTCAGCCAGTTCGTCGAAAAACCGGATCTGAGCACAGCCCAGGCGTACTTGGCAGACGGTGGGTATTACTGGAACAGCGGCATGTTTATGTTCCGAGCAAGCCGCTACCTTCAAGAGCTTGAGGTGTTCCAGCCTGATATTTTGGCTGCTTGCCGCGCGTCTCTTGAGCAAGGCCAAACGGACATGTTTTTCACCCGCGTGAACAGCGACATCTTTGGGGCTTGCCCGGATGATTCGATTGATTATGCGGTGATGGAGAAGACGGCGCATGCTGTCATGGTGCCACTTGACGCGGGTTGGAGTGATATCGGTTCCTGGTCTGCACTCTGGGATGCTGGTGAGAAATCAGCTGACGGCAATGTCATCAAAGGTGATGTGCTCTCAGAAAACACAACTGGGAGTTACGTTCACGCTACTCATCGATTAGTCACAACGGTGGGTATAGAGAACATGATTGTTGTTGAAACCAAAGATGCAGTGTTGGTTGCTCATAAAGATCATGTACAAGACGTCAAGAAAATTGTCGATCAATTGAAGAGTTCCAAGCGCCACGAACAGGTCAATCACCGCGAGGTGTACCGCCCTTGGGGTGTTTACGATTCAATCGATAACGGTGAGCGGTATCAGGTCAAGCGGATAACGGTCAAACCCGGCGAAAAGCTTTCTGTTCAAATGCACCACCATCGCGCAGAACACTGGATTGTCGTGAGTGGCACGGCGAGCGTCACCAATGGTGATAAAACGTATCTTGTGACCGAAAATCAGTCTACCTACATTCCGATAGGGCAAATTCACGCGTTGGAGAATCCTGGCATGATCCCGCTTGAATTGATTGAGGTTCAGTCGGGTTCGTACTTGGGTGAGGACGATATTGTCCGCTTCGAAGATATCTATGGTCGTGTGAAGGGTTGATGCGTTGAAAATTTCCATTGTTACCGTTTGCTATAACAGCGCTGCCACGATCCGCGATACGCTGGAGTCCGTACTGTCACAGACTTACAACAATATTGAATATATTGTTGTTGATGGGGCTTCTAAGGATTCCACGCTCGACATTGTGAATGAGTACGCAGGCCGGATATCGACAATTGTCAGTGAACCTGACAAAGGTATTTACGATGCCATGAATAAAGGCGTCAACCTGGCAACGGGCGATTTTGTCGGAATTTTGAATTCGGATGACATTTTCGCCAGTGCAACGACGATCGAAAAGCTTGTTGAGTTTTTGCTTGCCAACCCCGGTTGTGACGCATCTTATGCGGATTTGGTATTTGTTGAACGCGATAATACGGATTCGGTAACCCGTAGATACTCGTCAAAGAGTTTCTCGCCCTGGAAGGTGCGCTTTGGCTTCATGGTGCCTCATCCGACGTTCTATGCCCGCAAAAAGCTGTTTGAGCAGTATGGTGTTTACAAGTTGGGCTACCGAGTGTCAGCCGATTTTGAATTGATGGCGCGCTTTATTACCCGCCGTATCAACTTGCAACGCCATGATGCAGTGATGGTAAAAATGCGGGAAGGGGGTATCAGCACAACGGGGTTTTGGTGGAAAGTTCATCAAAACATGGAGATTGTACGTGCCTGTAAAGAAAACGGGATCTATACCAATATTTTCATGGTTGCAATGAAGATTCCTTTCAAGCTCGCCAGTTATATCTTCAAGTGAAGCCCATGAAAACCCTATTGTTAACCGGAGCAACTGGTTTTGTAGGCTCTGCTTTGTTGACGCATCTCTGTGCACAGACTCAGTATGAGGTGCGCGTTGCTACCCGGTCTGAGCCTGCTGCAGATTTGGCACAAACGTTCAAAACATTCAACGTAGGCGATTTTTCATCCAGCCCAGACTGGGGGGAAGCACTCGCAGGTGTCGACTGCGTCGTTCATATGGCGGGGCGTGCGCATGTGATGGCACGCGAAAAAGATGCGCTCTCACTCTTTCGTAGAGCGAATACGGATGCAACCCTCGTACTGGCTCGCCACGCGATTGAAAAGGGTGTTCAGCGATTCGTTTTCATCAGCTCAATAGGGGTTAATGGCGCCTATACACCGTCAACGGCGTTTGATGAAACCTGTCCGGCGAATCCCCATGCCGATTACGCGATTTCTAAATTTGAGGCTGAAGAAAGCCTGAAGGCGTTGTGTGATTCGCATGCCATGGAGCTAGTCATTATTCGGCCTCCATTGGTGTATGCAGCCCATGCACCAGGTAATTTTCAGCGTTTGCTAAAGCTGGCTTCTACGGGTGTGCCTCTTCCATTTGGAGGCGTGCGTAATAGCCGAAGCATGGTCGCATTGGAGAATCTGGTTGATTTCATTTCGCTTTGTATGGTCCATCCACGGGCTGCAAATGAACTTTTTCTCGTCAGTGATGGCATAGATATCTCAACGCCTGACTTGGTCCGGTGCATCGGCCGCGGTATGGGGCGCCGGATTGTGATGTTGACGATTCCGGACCCGATGATGCGGCTCATGGCTTCATGCATCGGCAAGCAGAATCTGTACACACAGTTGTGTCGCTCATTGACGGTTAATTCCACCAAGGCTCGTCAACTTTTGGGGTGGATTCCTCCCGTTACCACTGAGCAAGCACTGGTCCAGGCAGGTCGTGAGTACATTAACGCCAGATCAATTCGATCGTGAAATGAAAGGACAGGGGCAGTGCTTTATGGAGTGTTGTAAATGATGTGGGTACTTTTATTGGTTGCAGGTTTGGCTGCATTGCTTTTGACGGGTGCGCTAAGGCGCTACGCCTTGGCCAACAGCTTGATTGACACTCCCAATGCTCGTAGTTCGCATACTGTCCCTACGCCTCGCGGTGGGGGCGTAGCCATTGTCATCAGTTTTTGTGTAATGCTCCCTGTGTTCGCGTTCATGGGCGTGATTGATGGGGCCATGACGTTGGCGCTGCTGGGGGCTGGCATTGGCATCGCAGTGCTGGGTTTTCTGGATGACCACGGCCATATTGCTGCGCGCTGGCGGTTATTGGGGCATGTGCTAGGTTCTGTGTGGGCTCTGTTCTGGCTCGGGGGCTTACCTGCGGTCACAGTCTTCGGGGCAAGCATTGACCTTGTCTGGTTAGGGCATATCGGTGCCGTTTTGTACCTGGTGTGGATGCTTAATCTGTATAACTTCATGGACGGTATAGACGGGCTTGCCAGTGTCGAAGCCATCACTGCGTGTTTGAGTATCGTGCTCATTTACAGCCTGTGTGGTTTTGCTGATTTGATCTGGGCGCCTGCTTTATTGGCAGTCACTGTGGCCGGTTTCTTGTGCTGGAACTTTCCACCGGCCAAAATTTTCATGGGCGATGCCGGTAGCGGCTTCCTCGGCATAACCCTCGGTATTCTGTCGCTGCAGGCCTCATGGGTATCCTTTAACCTGTTTTGGGCGTGGATTATCTTACTGGGCGTTTTTATTGTTGATGCCACGTTTACCTTGATTCGACGCCTTGTTCGCGGTGACAAAGTGTATGAAGCGCATCGCAGCCATGGTTACCAATTTGCCTCGCGTCGCTACGGTAAACATCTGCCGGTGACCTTGGCGGTGGCAGTGATCAATGTGTGTTGGCTACTGCCCATCGCTCTTTGTGTCACCTTGTTGGGGCTAGATGGTCTGCTGGGTGTGCTGTTGGCGTATTTGCCTTTGATTTTGTTGGCTGTCAAGTTTCAGGCGGGCGAGCTGGAAGTTGCCAAGCATTAACGTGTGTGCGGACCTGTTCAGGTTATAGCTTTTTGTAATCCGTTTTACGCGGTTAACGGTGGTAGAGGAACTTATGGATAAACTTCGGTCTTACTTGCTAGCTTTACCGCGGCGTTATAAACGTGTTTTACAGATAGGCACAGATGTAGTACTGGTCTGGCTTGCACTCTTGCTGGCATTTCTCGTGCGCCTGGGCGTCGACGATATGATCAATCCGGTCAAGCTGCACTTTTGGCTGTTTGTCGCCGCGCCGCTCGTAGCCATCCCTCTGTTCATCCGCTTCGGCATGTACCGTGCCGTGATGCGTTATTTCGGTAACGACGCGCTCATCGCCATTATCAAAGCGGTCAGTCTTTCTTCTTTAATATTGGCCGTCGTCGTGTATTGGTACAGCAATCACGACAATGTCGTCCCGCGTTCGATCATTTTCAACTATTGGTGGTTGAGTCTGATCATGCTCGGGGGCTTGCGTCTGGGGATGCGTCAGTATTTTCTCGGTGACTGGTTCGCCGCTGCTCAGCATGTGCCCTTTACCAGCCGTGATGACGGTCTGCCGCGTGTTGCCATTTATGGCGCAGGCGCTGCCGGTAATCAGTTGGTCGCGGCGTTGCGTATGGGGCGGGTCATGCGGCCTGTGGCGTTCATCGATGATGACGAGAGCATTGCCGATCGGGTGATTTCAGGGTTGCAGGTGTTCAAGCCTGATCATATTCAGCAGATGATTGATCGCACCGGCGCACAAGAGCTGCTGCTGGCAATTCCTTCTTCTTCCCGTGGTCGACGCCGCGAGATTCTCGGCCTGCTTGAAGGGTTCCCGCTGCACGTACGCAGTGTTCCCGGCTTCATGGATTTGGCCAGTGGCCGGGTGAAGGTTGACGATATTCAGGAAGTGGATATCGCTGACTTGCTCGGAAGAGACGCGGTGCCGGCCCAGGGCGAGCTGCTTGAGCATTGCATCAAAGGCCAGAGCGTCCTGGTTACGGGCGCAGGCGGTTCCATCGGTTCCGAGCTGTGCCGTCAGATTCTGGCTTTGCGCCCGACCACGTTGCTGTTGTTTGAACACAGTGAGTTCAACCTTTACAGCATCTTGTCGGAGCTTGAGCAGCGGGTTAATCGCGAATCGCTTTCGGTCAGGGTGTTGCCGATTCTCGGGTCTGTACGCAACCAGTCGAAATTGCTGGATGTGATGCGCACCTGGAATGTGGACACGGTTTATCACGCGGCGGCGTACAAACATGTGCCGATGGTCGAGCACAATATCGCCGAAGGTGTGCTGAACAATGTCATCGGTACGTTAAACACGGCTCAGGCGGCGTTGCAGGCTGGCGTGGCTAACTTTGTACTGATCTCGACCGATAAAGCCGTGCGGCCGACCAATGTGATGGGTAGCACCAAGCGTCTGGCGGAAATGACATTGCAGGCTTTGAGTCGGGAAGTGGCTCCGGTGTTGTTCGGCGACAAAGCCAATGTGTCGCACGTCAATAAAACCCGCTTTACGATGGTGCGCTTTGGCAATGTACTGGGCTCTTCGGGGTCTGTGATTCCGTTGTTTCACAAGCAGATCAAAGCCGGTGGGCCTTTGACCGTCACTCACCCGAAAATCACCCGCTATTTCATGACCATACCCGAGGCCGCGCAGTTGGTGATTCAGGCGGGCTCCATGGGGCAGGGCGGTGATGTGTTTGTGCTCGACATGGGCGAGCCGGTACGCATCGTGGAACTGGCCGAGAAGATGATTCATTTGTCCGGCCTGAGCATCCGTTCTGACAAGAACCTGCATGGCGACATCGAGATTGAATTCACCGGCCTGCGCCCTGGTGAAAAGCTATACGAGGAATTGCTGATAGGCGACAACGTGGTTGCGACTCAGCATCCGATGATCATGAGTGCCAACGAAGACATGTTGTCGTGGGAAGAGCTGAAGAACCGATTGTCCAGTTTGCTGGAAGCTGTCGATAACGATGACTACACCCGCGTTCGTCAGTTGTTGCGCGATACCGTCAGCGGTTATGCCCCAGAAGGTGAGATCGTGGACTGGATCTACCAGCAGCGTCGTTCTGAGCCTTCCTGAGGACATACCCTGCAATTGACACATTTTTGACACTCGCAAGCCATCGTCTAGGTTTTGAGGACAGCTCAGGAAAGCTGTTTCCATTTAACGATGTATTGGAGTGTCAATTATGCGTATCACCCTTGTTCCTTCGTTTGTCATGGCTGTCTTGTTGGGTTTTTCGGGGGCTGTTGTGGCCAACACTGCCCCGGCGTCGCCAGCCCCCGTGGTGTCTGAAGCCGTGATCAGCCCTGAAGCCCAAGTCGTGACCATCAATTTGAACACCGCTGATGAAGCAACCCTGCAGCGTGAATTGTTGGGCGTCGGGGCTGCCAAAGCCAAGGCGATCGTGGCTTACCGCGAAGCCAACGGTGATTTTGCGTCAACGGATGAGTTGATGGAGGTCAAGGGCATTGGTAAGGCGATATTCGAGAAAAACCGGGACAAAGTCGCGATTAACTAAGCGATCCCGTTGAATGAAAAAGGCCAGTCATTGACTGGCCTTTTTGCATGTTGGGGGTCAGGCCGACTTGCCTGAGGCTTTCAACGATGTGCGGGTGACCTCGAGGATTTTCCCGCGAAGCGCTTCGCTTTGCGCACCGCGCGCGAGTACGAGTGCTCCCACCAACGCGGCAAACAACACAATGCTTTGATCTTCGGCATCTGGCCCTTGAAGTTCGGCCTGGATTTGTTTGAGGCGAGCGTTGATGACGTTGTCGGTGATGGCACTGCGGTTGCCGTTCTGCGCCATCTCGACCGACATGGTCGGCAGTGGGCAGCCTTCATGGGGGGAGGTGAGGTGCCAGTCGGACAAATACGTATCGATGAAGGTAGGCAGCGGGCTCGGACCGTTGAAGAGTTCAGCGCAGCGTCCATCCACTTCCTCCGCCGCGTGCTGAAGGGCTTTGTCGACCAGCTCATCCTTGGAGGCGAAGTGGGCGTAAAAGCCGCCATGGGTCAGTCCCAATGCCTTCATAAGAGGTTGCAACCCCGTGGCGCCTATGCCGTCACGTCGAAAGCGTGTGGACGCTTCCTCAATGATGCGCTGATGGGTTTGGGCCTTATGGTGTTGGGAGTACCTCATGACGGCTGTCTCTTGATTTCAAACAGCCATCATATGCGTCAGTGCGTGAGCAGCGCAGTGGTCTATTCATCCAAACGCGTGTAGGCAATTGGCTATGAGAGCGCACGACTCATCCCTTGCGCCGGCCGGGACGTTAGTTGTCTTTCGACTCCTTGGCGTCCATTTCGGCGTTGCGTTGCGCCACGCGTTTACGCTGTTCGTCTGTGAGTTCGACTTTGTTGGCGGTGTCACGCAGGGTCATGAGGCCGCCCACGATGGCGCCAATTGCAACAATCAGAATTAACCAGGCATACCACGGCATAAGACTCTCCTTGAATGATCGTTCATCCGGGCTTCAGGGGCCCGGCGAGTGGCGTTATGTAGCTGTGAGTGCCCGCAGGCGTCAGTGGTTCAATTGTAGGCCGCTTATACCGCGACGCATGTTTAATGTTCGGCACCGACTAATATGGTGAATTTACGATCATCGGGTGCCGGTGAGCGGTTGGTTCCGCTACAATGCGCGCCGATTTCGACCAGCCTGAGAACCCGCTAATGTCCGATTGCCAGACTCCTATTATCGTCGCCCTGGATTTCCCTACGCGTGACGCCGCATTGAAACTGGCCGATCAGTTGGACCCCGCGCTGTGCCGCGTGAAAGTGGGCAAAGAGTTGTTCACCAGTTGTGCCTCGGAAATCGTCGGGACACTGCGTGACAAAGGTTTCGACGTTTTTCTGGACCTTAAATTTCATGACATTCCAAACACCACGGCGATGGCTGTCAAAGCGGCTGCCGAGATGGGCGTGTGGATGGTCAACGTTCATTGCTCGGGCGGCATGCGCATGATGGCGGCGTGCCGTGAGGTGCTGGACCAGCGCTCCGGGCCGCAACCCTTGCTGATTGGTGTCACCGTGTTGACCAGCATGGAGCGCGAAGACCTTGCAGGTATCGGTCTGGACATCGAACCCCAAGAGCAAGTGCTGCGCCTGGCAGCCCTGGCACAAAAAGCCGGGATGGACGGTCTGGTGTGTTCTGCGCTGGAAGCCCAGGCTTTGAAAGCCGCGCACCCTTCGTTGCAACTGGTGACGCCGGGGATTCGTCCTGCGGGCAGTGCGCTGGATGATCAGCGTCGCATCCTGACGCCGCGTCAGGCCCTGGAGGCCGGTTCGGATTACCTGGTTATCGGGCGTCCCATCAGCCAGGCCGCAGATCCTGCCAAGGCGTTGGCCGCGGTGGTCGCAGAGTTGGCGTAAGCGCTGACGCTGCCTTGCAGGTGTCGATGCCTTCGCAATGAACGTATCGACACCTGTGCGACTTAAGACTGTTGACGAGCGCGTTTAGACTTTCAACACCAGCTTGCCGAAGTTTGCGCTGTTGAACAGTTTCATCAGGGTCTCCGGGAAGGTTTCCAGCCCGTCGACAATGTCCTCCTTGCTTTTCACTTGGCCCTTGGCCAGCCATCCCGCCATTTCTTGCCCGGCCGCTGCATAGCGATCGGCGTAGTCCATCACCACAAAGCCTTCCATGCGTGCGCGATTAACCAGCAACGACAAGTAATTGGCCGGGCCTTTCACAGCCTCTTTGTTGTTGTACTGGCTGATGGCACCGCAAATCACCACCCGCGCCTTGACGTTCAGACGACTCAGCACGGCATCGAGAATGTCGCCGCCCACGTTGTCGAAAAACACGTCGACCCCATTAGGGCATTCACGTTTAAGGCCAGCAATCACGTCTTCGTTTTTGTAGTCAATAGCGCCGTCAAAGCCCAGCTCGTCGGTCAGGTAGGCGCACTTCTCTTGACCGCCTGCAATGCCGACCACGCGGCAACCTTTGAGTTTGGCGATTTGCCCGGCAATGCTGCCGACTGCACCGGCCGCACCGGAGATCACCACGGTGTCTCCGGTTTTGGGCGCGCCGACTTCGAGCAAGGCAAAGTAGGCGGTCATGCCAGTCATGCCCAACGCGGACAAATACACCGGCAGCGGCACCAGTGTCGGATCAACGGTGTAGAAGCCGCGAGGTGCGCCGAGGAAATAATCCTGCACGCCCAGTGCGCCATTCACGTAGTCGCCCACCTTGAAGTCGGGATGCTGGGAGGCGATGACCTTGCCCACACCCAGCGCGCGCATGACTTCGCCCAAGGCCACCGGTGGAATGTAGGACTTGCCTTCATTCATCCAGCCCCGCATGGCCGGATCGAGGGACAGGTATTCATTTTTAACCAGCACCTGCCCTTCGGCGGGTTGGCCCACCGGCACTTGCTGATAGGTAAAGGTGTCACGCGTTGCTGCACCGACTGGGCGTTTGGCGAGCAGGAACTGGCGGTTGGTCAAATCGGTCATGGCACAGACTCTTTAAAAGGCAAAGGGTGTTGATAGACGTTATGCGGTCGGACATCAAGTGAATGTGTGTTCACGAATGGTTTTTTATCAGTGGTGATGATGGTAGTGGGCAGTGCGTTATCACTGAGATAAATAAACGAATGACTGTCTGGGCTGAGGAGGATAAAAACAATGAGCATGACGTTTGCAGGGCGTGTGGCGGTCGTGACCGGTGCCGGGGCAGGCATAGGGCGCGCCACCGCGTTGGCGTTTGCCGCACAGGGCCTGACGGTGGTGGTCTCCGACGTGGATGTCGTGGGCGGCGAAGCGACGGTCCGGCAAATTGAGGCGTCCGGGGGGACAGCAGTTTTTGTGCGGTGCGACGTCACGCAGGAAGCCGATGTCCAGCACCTGATGGAGCAGACGATCAGTGCGTTCGGGCGTCTGGACTATGCCTTTAACAATGCCGGGATCGAAATTGAGCACGGACGCCTGGCAGACGGCACGCTGGACATGTTCGACGCGATCATGGCGGTCAACGTTAAAGGCGTGTGGCTGTGCATGAAATATCAGTTACCGCTGATGGTGGCGCAGGGAGGTGGTGTCATCGTTAACGCCGCTTCTGTCGCCGGGTTGGGGGCGGCGCCGAAGATGAGTATTTATGCGGCGTCCAAGCACGCGGTCATCGGGCTGACCAAATCCGCAGCGATCGAGTATGCGAAGAAAAAAGTCCGCGTGAACGCGGTGTGCCCGGCGGTGATCGACACCGATATGTTTCGCCGTGCCTATGAGGCCGACCCGCGCAAGGCCGACTATGCCGCGGCGGTGCACCCGGTCGGGCGGATTGGCACTGTGGAGGAGGTCGCCAGTGCCGTGTTGTACCTGTGCTCTGAGGGCGCTGCGTTCATCACCGGGCATGCGCTGGCAGTGGATGGCGGGACAATGGCGATCTGATCGCCCCCGAGCGTGCAGCCGCCAACGTGCGGCTACACGGTTGCAGAGGCCGGTTATTTACCCTTCCAGCTCAGAATCATTAAAGTCAGCACGCCCGCCACAATCCCCCAGAAGGCCGAGCCCACCGAGAACAGCGTCATGCCCGACGCCGTGACCATGAACGTTACCAGCGCGGCCTCGCGTTCTTTGGATTCGTTCATGGCGATGGTCAGGCCGTTCATGATTGAGCCGAACAGCGCCAACGCCGCAATCGACAGCACCAGTTCTTTGGGAAAGGCCGCGAACAGGCCGGCCAGTGTTGCCCCGAAAATCCCCGCAATCCCGTAAAAAATGCCGCACCACACGGCCGCGGTGTAACGCTTGTTCGGGTCTTCGTGGGCGTGCGGCCCGGTGCAAATGGCAGCGCTAATGGCAGCCAGGTTGATGCCGTGGGAGCCAAACGGTGCCAGCAGCAGTGATGCCACCCCGGTGGTGGTGATTAGCGGGGAGGCGGGCACGGTGTAGCCGTCTGCGCGCAACACCGCCACCCCCGGCATATTTTGCGAGGTCATGGCCACGACAAACAGGGGGATGCCGATGCTGATCGTGGCGGCGAGCGAGAAGGACGGCGTGGTCCATTCCGGTACCGCCACCTCAAGGGCGAAACCGTTGAAGTCCAGCAGCCCCATCAACCCTGAAATCAGCGTCCCGATCAACAACGCGCCAAGCACCGCGTACCGCGGGGCCACACGCTTGACGATCAGGTAGGTGAAAAACATGCCCAACACCAGCCCGGTTTGGTGCTGGGCGGCGACGAAGATTTCACTGCAAATCTTGAACAGAATCCCGGCCAGCAGGGCGGAGGCCAGTGAGGCCGGAATGCGTTTGACCAGACGCTCAAAACTGCCAGTCACGCCGCACATGATGACCAGCACCGCGCACGTGATGTACCCGCCGATCGCCTCGGGGTAACTGACACCGCCCAGGCTGGTAATCAGCAAGGCAGCGCCGGGGGTAGACCAGGCAATGGTGATCGGAGTGCGGTAGCGCAGCGACAGGCCGATACTGCAAATCGCCATGCCGATCGACAGCGCCCAGATCCATGAGGAAATTTGCCCACTGGTCAGGCCGGCCGCCTGACCCGCCTGAAACATCAGCACCAGCGTGCTGGTGTAGCCGGTCATCATCGCGATGAAACCGGCCACCACGGCGCTAGGCGAACTGTCTGCCAAAGGGCGTAAACGCAGAGGGGTGGCGTCAGTCATCAAAAGGGATTCCTTATTCTTTAAAAGGATGGAGCAGGGCGCCAGCCTAAACGCAAAAGTTACACTTCATTGCAATACAGCCGTGACTGCAAACAGCCGTACAGTCGTACTGGCAATCTGGGTTGTGTACAATGCGCGCTGTTTTTTAGTATTAATTCATTACCAGCGGTGCCCGTTTACCGACTAACGTAAACCCTCTTACGCCGCCGCTATCCCACACGAGACCTCATGAACGAACAGTTGCAGCCCCTCAAGAAACCCACCCGCACTGGCAAGGCCGGTCGCAGCGGCACTCAGGACGATATTGTCTACGCGCACATTTTTGAGGCCATCCTCGAACAGCGATTGGCGCCGGGCACCAAGCTGAGTGAAGAAGCGCTGGGTGAAATTTTTGGGGTGAGCCGCACCATCATTCGCCGTGCATTGTCGCGTCTGGCCCATGAAGGTGTGGTGTTGTTGCGCCCCAACCGCGGTGCCGTGGTGGCCAGCCCCAGCATTGACGAAGCGCGGCAGGTGTTTTTTGCCCGGCGTCTGGTTGAGAAAGCCATCACCGAACTGGCCGTCGAGCACGCCACTGCCGAAGACCTTGCCGACTTGCGCAAGATGGTCCAGGACGAGCGCGACAGTTTCTCGCGCGGGGACCGAGGCGCAGGGATTCGGCTGTCGGGCGAGTTTCACCTCAAGCTGGCCGAAGCGGCAAAAAATGCCCCGCTGATCAGCTTTCAACGCAGCCTGGTGTCCCAGACCTCGCTGATCATTGCGCAGTATGAGAGCGGCAACCGTTCCCACTGTTCTTATGACGAGCACATGCAACTGATCGACGCGATTGAAGCGCGTAACGGCGAGCTGGCCGTGAGCCTGATGATGCACCACATGGATCACATCGACAGCAAACTCAACCTCGACGAAGAAAGCGCCTCGGACGATTTGCACGCTGTGTTTTCGCATTTGCTGCAAACCAAAGGCAAACCGGCACGTCCCTCGGCCAAGCTGTAACGGGGTGCGTGCAGGCGGTGAACGGGCGCCAGCGTCCGTAAACCCTGGCCCCGATATCCCAAACACATGACGGACCACTGCGCCCTGCGCGTCAGCGACGTCGCAGGGCGAGTCTGTCAGCGCTGATGCACCTTGTTGCCCGCCGCGAAGGTCTGCTGAACGGTGCGGTCGTCGCCCAATGTCATCAGCACAAACAGGGTTTCCGCGATGCTCTTGGATTGCTTGAGGCGATAGCTGAGCAACGGGGTCGCGTTGTAGTCCAGCACCACAAAGTCCGCCTCAGTGCCCGGTTGCAGGGTGCCGATGCGGTCTTCCAGGCGCAGTGCCCGCGCGCCGCCCAAGGTCGCCAGGTACAACGATTTGAACGGGTTCAGGCGCAGCCCTTGCAGTTGCATGACTTTGTAGGCTTCGTTCAGGGTGTTGAGCAACGAGAAGCTGGTGCCGGCGCCCACGTCCGTGCCCAGGCCTACGTTAAGGTTGTGCTTCTCAGCCATGGGCAGGTTGAACAGACCGCTGCCGAGGAACAGGTTTGAGGTTGGGCAGAAGGCCACGGCCGAGCCGGTTTCGGCCAGACGTGCGCACTCGTCATCACACAGGTGCACGCCATGGGCAAATACCGAGCGTTCACCCAGCAGTTGGTAATGGTCATACACGTCCAGATAGCCTTTGCGTTCAGGGAACAGGGATTTCACCCACTCAATTTCCTGAAGGTTCTCGCTGATATGGGTGTGCAAGTACAGGTCCGGGTATTCGCCCAACAACTTGCCGGCCAACGTCAGTTGCTCCGGGGTGCTGGTGGGGGCGAAGCGCGGGGTGACGGCGTAATGCAGGCGCCCTTTGCCATGCCAGCGCTCGATCAGTGCTTTGCTCTCGCTGTAGCCGGTTTCTGCGGTGTCTGTCAGATAGTCCGGCGCATTGCGGTCCATCATCACTTTGCCCGCGATCAGGCGCAGGTCCAGACGCTGTGCCGCATCAAACAGGGCATCCACGGACTGCGGATGCACGCTGCCAAAGACCAGCGCTGTCGTCGTGCCGTTGCGCAGCAGTTCCTTGAGGAAAACTTCTGCGACTTCTTGCGCGTGGCCTTTGTCGGCGAACTGGCTTTCGCACGGGAAGGTGTATGTGTTGAGCCAGTCAAGGAGCTGTTCGCCGTAGGAGCCGATCATGCCGGTCTGCGGAAAATGGATGTGCGTGTCGATGAAACCCGGTGTGATCAGCGCGTCGCTGTACGTGGTCACTTCGACGTCTGACGGTAAGGACGCCAGTAAGTCGCAAGCGTTGCCCACGGCTTTGATCTGACCGTTTTCAACGATCAGCAAGCCGTCTTCGAAGTATTCATAAGAGGCATCGATCCCGACCTGCGCCGGGTCGGCGATGCTGTGCAGGAGGGCGGCGCGGTAGGCTTTACAAGTCATCATGTTTCTCAGTTCGTGGCCTGGCTGCGTCGTGAGGACGGCAGCAGTTGTTTAATGGGTTCAACGCTGGCACTCGGTTGGCCGAAGTGGGCGTTGTAGGTGGCGATAATTTCGCCGGCGATGGAGATGGCGATTTCAATCGGCAGTTTGCCTTTGACTTCGCTCAACCCCATGGGGCAGCGCATGCGCTGCAAATGGGGGGCGCTGATGCCTCGCGCACGCAGGCGATGCTCGAACTTCATGCGTTTGGTGCGAGAACCAATCAAGCCGAAGTAGCCAAAGTCGTTGCGCGTGAGCAAAGCTGCACTGAGTTCCAGGTCCAGGGCGTGATTATGCGTCATGACGATGCAGTAGCAACCCGCGGGCAGCCCTTTGATTTCATCCACGGGCTCATCGGTAACGATTTTTTGCACGCCTGCCGGGATCAGTGCCGGAAATTCCTGTTCGCGTTCATCAATCCAGCGGATGCGGCACGGCAGGCCGGCCAGCAGTGGCACCAGCGCCCGGGCCACATGCCCCGCGCCAAACACGGCGATTTGCGCTTGCACCTGGCCCATCGGCTCAAACAACAGCACGGCGACGCCGCCGCAACATTGCCCGAGGCTGGCGCCGAGGCTGAAGCGTTGCAGGTCGGGCGCCTGCTTGCCATTGGCCAGCATGTCGCGGGCGATCTGCATGGCCTTGTATTCCAGATGGCCGCCGCCGATGGTGTCAAAGGTCTGTGTGGCGCTGATGACCATCTTCGACCCGGCGTTACGCGGCGTGGAGCCCTGTTCTTCGATGAGGGTGACCAGCACGCAGGGTTCTCCCTGACGCTGCAGGTCGGCGAGGGCGTTGATCCAGTTATGCATGGCGTTCACCGTGCTGGCGCATTTGCTCGCAGCCCCACAGCACGCGCTCGGGGGTGGCAGGTGCGTCGATTGCGGGCTGCACGCGGTAGTCCGCCAGGCTCGCCACGGCATCTTTGATCGCGCACCACGCGGCAATGCCGAGCATAAAGGGCGGCTCGCCCACGGCCTTGGAATGGAACACGGTGTCTTCCGGGTTTTTGCGGTTTTCCACCAGTTTTACCCGCAGGTCCAGCGGCATGTCGGCGACTGCGGGGATTTTGTAGCTGGCGGGGCCGCTGGTCAGCAACTTGCCTTTGGCGTTCCACACCAGTTCTTCCATGGTCAGCCAGCCCGCGCCTTGAAGGTAGCCGCCTTCGACCTGGCCGATGTCGATGGCCGGGTTCAGGGAAGCGCCGACGTCATGCAGGATGTCGGTGCGCAACATTTTGTACTCGCCGGTCAGCGTATCGACGATCACTTCGGCGCAGGCCGCGCCAAATGCGAAATAGTAAAACGGACGGCCCCGGGCCTGACTGCGGTCGTAGTAGATTTTCGGGGTCTTGTAGTAACCCGTGCTCGACAGGGACACCTGCCCGAAATACGCCTGCTGGATCAGGGTCTCGAAACTCAGTAACAGGTCGCCTGCTCGCACCTGGCCGTTGTGAAACTGCACGGCCTGTTCACTGACCGCATATTTTTCGGCGGCAAAGGCAATCAGCCGTTGCTTGATGATTTCGGCAGCGTTCTGCGCGGCCTTGCCGTTCAGGTCTGCCCCGCTGGAGGCCGCCGTGGGCGAGGTGTTGGGCACTTTGTCGGTGTTGGTGGCGGTGATCTGCACGCGGCTGATGTCCACCTGGAAGACTTCGGCCACCACTTGCGCGACCTTGATATTCAACCCCTGGCCCATCTCGGTGCCGCCATGGTTGAGGTGGATGCTGCCGTCGGTGTAAATGTGGATCAGCGCGCCCGCCTGATTGAGAAAACTCGCGGTAAAGGAAATACCGAATTTGACCGGTGTCAGCGCCAGGCCTTTTTTCAGGATCGGGCTGTTGGCGTTGAACGCCCGGATCGCCTCGCGCCGCTCGGCGTATTGACTGCTGGCTTCGAGGTCGGCGGTCATTTCTTCCAGCAGGTTGTGCTCCACGGTCTGGTAGTAGTGGGTCACGTTGCGATCGGTCTTGCCGTAGTAGTTGGCCTTGCGCACGGCCAGCGGGTCGAGCCCCAGATGGCGGGCGATGTGGTCCATGACCTGTTCGATGGCCACCATGCCTTGCGGGCCGCCGAACCCCCGGTACGCGGTATTGGAAGCCGTGTTGGTTTTGCAGCGATGACCATGGATGGTGGCATCGCCCAGGTAGTAAGCGTTGTCGGCGTGGAACATGGCGCGGTCGACAATCGAGGCGGACAAGTCAGGGGAATAGCCGCAGTTGCCTGCCAGGTCCAGTTCAATGCCTTGCAAGCGCCCGCTGGCGTCGAAGCCCACATCGTATTCGACGTAAAACGGGTGGCGCTTGCCGGTCATGTGCATGTCTTCGACCCGCGGCAGGCGCATCTTGGCCGGTTGCCCGGTGAGGCGCGCGACCACGGCGCACAGGCACGCTGGGCTGGCGGCCTGCGTTTCCTTGCCACCGAAGCCGCCGCCCATGCGGCGCATGTCGACCACGATGTTGTTCATCGGTACGTCGAGCACCAGCGCCACCAGTTTCTGGATTTCGGTGGGATTTTGGGTTGAGCAGTAAACGATCATGCCGCCGTCTTCGGTGGGCATGACCGAAGAGATTTGGGTTTCCAGGTAGAAGTGTTCCTGCCCCCCGATATGCAGCGTGCCTTTAAGCCGATGGTCGGCGTGGGCCAGCGCCGTGGCCGAGTCGCCGCGCTGATGGGTGTGGCTGTCGAGGACAAAGTGTTGATTGCGCAAGGCCTGCACCACGTCGAGCACCGGTTCCAGGTCCTCGTATTCGATGATGGCGGCCATCGCGGCGTTGCGCGCGGTCTCCAGGTCGCGGGCGGCCACGGCCAGCACGGGCTGGCCGACAAACTCCACGGTGTCGATGGCCAGCAGCGGGTCGCCGGGCAGCAGCGGGCCGATGTCTTTCAGGCCGGGGATGTCTTCATGGGTTATGACCAGTCGCACGCCGTCAAAGGCGTAGCAGGGCGTGGTGTCGATGCTGAGGATTTTGGCGTGAGCCCGATCCGACAGGCGCGCGTAGAGATGCAACTGGTTGGGGTATTCCAGCCGGTCGTCAATGTATTGGGCTTCGCCGGACACATGCTTTTCGGCGCTGTCGTGTTTGACGCTGCGGCCTACGCCGGTTGTCAGGTCTTGCGCGAACAGGGCGGTGAGTTCGGCCTGGGACAGCTCGGCCTTGTGATGGTTAGACATACGCTGTCACCCGCGTGTCGAAAGTTGGGGTTTGCAGTTCGAGGGCGTACTTGCGCAGCAGGTTTTGCGCGGTCAGCAAGCGGTATTCCTTGCTGGCGCGAAAATCCGACAGCGGTGTGAAGTCTTCGGCCAGTGCCCGGCAGGCGCGTTCGACGCTGGCGCTGTCAAAAGGATTGCCAATCAGCGCGGTTTCGCAGGCCGAGGCGCGCTTTGGGGTAGCGGCCATGCCGCCGAACGCAATCCGCGCGGCGGTGACGATGCCGTTATCGAGGGTCAGGTTGAAGGCGGCGCACACGGCGCTGATGTCGTCGTCCAGCCGTTTTGACACTTTATAGGCGCGGAAGATGCGGGCTGCGGTGGCGCGTGGCAGGACGATTTTCTCGATGAATTCGCCTTCCTGTCGGGCGGTTACCCGGTAATCAATGAAGTAATCCTCAAGTGGCAGGCTGCGGCAGGTGTTGCCCTTGCGCAGCACGAGGCTGGCCCCCAGGGCGATCAGCAAGGGCGGCGTGTCGCCAATCGGGGAGGCGTTGCCAATGTTGCCGCCCAGCGTGCCCTGATTGCGGATTTGCAACGAGGCGAAGCGTTGCAGTAATTCGCCGAAGTCCGGGTATTGGGCATTGAGGACGGAGTAGGCGTCGGTGAGGGTCACGGCCGCACCGATCTCGATGCGGTCTTCAATGAATTCAATGCGCTTCATTTCGGCCACGTGGCCCACGTAGATCATCACCGGCAGCGGGCGGTGCAATTGCGTGACCTCCAGCGCCAGGTCGGTGCCGCCGGCCAGCAGCCGCGCTTGCGGGCACGCCTCATACAGATCGGCCAGGTCGCTGAGGGTCAGGGGCAGCAGGCAGCGTTTGTCGCCGCTGTTGAGTTCACCGGTCTGTTGGGGGGCGATGGCATTGAGTGCGGCCAGGGTGGCCTGCTCGCGTGCATCAAATTGGTCACCCCCCTGCACCGAACAGGCGCGTTCGGCGGCTGCCAGAATCGGCCGATACCCGGTGCAGCGGCACAGATTGCCCGCCAGCGCTTCATGGGTCTGATGGGCGTCGGGTGCAGTGCTGTTCTTTTGCAGCGCAAACAGCGACATCACAAACCCAGGCGTGCAGAACCCGCACTGCGAGCCGTGGCACTCGACCATGGCGCGCTGCACGCTGTGCAATTGGCCTTGATGCTTGAGGTCTTCCACGCTGATCAATTGCTTGCCGTGCAGGGCCGACACAAAGGTCAGGCAGGCATTGAGGCTGCGATAGCGCAGGCGCTGCTGGCCCTGCGGGTCGGTCTGGATTTCGCCCACGACCACCGTGCAGGCGCCGCAGTCGCCACTGGCGCAGCCTTCCTTGGTTCCGGGTTTATGCAGGTGCTCGCGCAGGTAATTGAGCACGGTCAGGTTAGGGTCCAGCGCGTGCTCGGTACGCAGCGTCTGGTTGAGTAGGAACTGGATCACGGAAGGCCTCGCAAAATCATTATTGTTATCGAGCGGGATGGGCTGAATTTAGTCATAACTGACTCGCGGGTCAAGAAAATGAACAAAGGCCTGCAAAATGGTGTTCTGCAACGGCGATTAGCCATTTATTTGCGGGTTTCGTGCCAAATTCACTGTTGTGGGCACTCCGCTAGAGCCCGGCAAGTGCGTTACACTTCGCCGCCTGCACTGATCAAAGATTTTGAAGGTAAAACATGACGTTCAAGGCGCCGGATAGCCTCGCCGAGCAAATCGCTCATCACCTCGCCGAACGGATCATTCGGGGCGAGTTACAGCCAGGGGAACGCATTCAGGAACAGAAGGTGACGCTGGCGCTCAATGTCAGTCGCGGCTCTGTGCGCGAAGCGTTGCTGATCCTCGAACGTCGGCACCTGATCGCCATCCTGCCGCGACGCGGCGCGCACGTCACCGAACTCAGTGCGCACAAGGTGCAAAGCCTGTGCACGCTGATGAGCGAGCTGTACATCCTGCTGGGCAATGCCGTGGCGCAACGTTGGGCGGTCCAGGCCGACCTCGGGCCGTTCCTGCAAATCCAGCAGCGCCTGACCGCCAGCCTTGAGCGCCAGGACATCAGCGCATTTGTCGAAGACAGCTTCAATGTCATGCGCGCGGCCTATCCGTTTGCCAACAACCCGTACCTGCAAGAAACCGTCGAGAACCTGCATCCCGCCATGAGCCGTGCCTATTACCTGGCACTGGAGCAACGCAAGGCGGCAATGAGCGAATTCCTGGCCCTGTTTGCGCAGTTGCTCGACGCAGTACTGGCGCGTGATCTGCCCAAGATCCGCCTGGTGCTCGGCAGCTACGCCCAGCGCAGTTGCGATTTGGTGCTGACTGCCTTGACGGTTGCCTGAGCGTGCGGCTCAAGTGCATCAAGCTGGCCGGTTTCAAGTCGTTCGTCGACCCGACAACGGTTAACTTTCCGAGCAACATGGCGGCGGTGGTCGGCCCCAATGGCTGCGGCAAATCGAACATCATCGACGCCGTGCGCTGGGTGATGGGCGAAAGCTCGGCCAAGAACTTGCGCGGCGAGTCGATGACCGATGTCATCTTCAATGGCTCCACCAGCCGCAAGCCCGTGAGTCAGGCGAGCATCGAGCTGGTGTTTGATAACTCCGACGGTACGCTGCTGGGCGAGTACGCGGCCTACGCCGAGATTTCGATCCGGCGCAAAGTGACCCGCGACAGCCAGACCACGTATTACCTCAATGGCACCAAGTGCCGACGCCGTGACATCACTGACATCTTCCTCGGCACCGGCCTGGGACCGCGCAGCTACTCGATCATCGAGCAGGGCATGATCTCGAAACTGATCGAGTCCAAGCCCGAAGACCTGCGTAACTTTATCGAAGAAGCAGCGGGTATCTCCAAGTACAAGGAGCGCCGTCGCGAGACCGAAAACCGCATCCGCCGCACCCACGAAAACCTTGCCCGCCTCACTGACCTGCGTGAAGAGTTGGGGCGTCAGCTGGAGCGCTTGCACCGTCAGGCCCAGGCGGCGGAGAAGTATCAGGAATACAAAGCCGAGGAACGTCAGCTCAAGGCGCAACTGTCGGCGCTGCGCTGGCAGGCCCTGAATGAACAGGTTGGCCAGCGCGAAGCGGTCATCGGTAATCAGGAAGTCAGCTTTGAAGCCCTGGTGGCCGAGCAGCGTAATGCCGATGCGAGCATCGAGCGTCTGCGCGACGGGCACCATGATCTGTCAGAGCGCTTCAATCTAGTGCAGGGCCGTTTCTACTCCGTGGGGGGCGACATTGCCCGCGTCGAGCAGAGCATTCAGCACGGTCAGCAACGCTTGCGCCAGTTGCAGGACGATTTGCGTGAAGCTGAGCGTTCGCGCCTTGAAACCGAATCGCACTTGGGGCACGACCGCACGCTGCTGGCCACGCTGGGTGAAGAACTGGCGATGCTGGAGCCCGAGCAGGCGCTCACCAGTGCCGCCGCCGAAGAGGCGGGTGCGGCGCTCGAAGAATCCGAAGTCACCATGCAGGCCTGGCAAGAGCAGTGGGATGCCTTCAACCTGCGCAGCGCCGAGCCGCAGCGTCAATCTGAAGTCTTGCAGGCGCGGATTCAGCAACTGGAAACCAGCATGGAGCGCGTGGCCGAGCGCCAGCGTCGACTGGCTGAAGAGCGTGCCTTGCTCGCGGCCGACCCTGAAGATGCGGCCATTCTGGCGTTGAGCGAATTACTGGCCACCAGCGAGCTGACCCACGAAGAGCTGCAGGGCACTGAAGAGCAGCTCGTCGAGCGTCTGGAGCAGGTGCGCCACGACTTGCAGCAGGCGACCCACCGTCAGCAACAGGCTCAGGGCGAATTGCAGCGGCTTAATGGCCGTTTGGCATCGCTGGAAGCCTTGCAACAGGCGGCCCTCGATCCGGGCACCGGCACGGGTGAATGGCTGCGTGCGCATCAACTCAACCAGCAACCGCGTCTGGCTGAGGGCTTGCGCGTTGAGCCGGGCTGGGAACTGGCGGTTGAAACCGTGCTGGGCGCCGACCTGCAAGCGGTGCTGGTTGACGATTTTGCCCCGCTCGATCTGGCCGGCTTTACTCAGGGCGATTTGCGCCTGTTCAGTGCCGGCACGCCCGGCCACGCTGAAGCAGGCAGTTTGCTCGACAAGGTTGAATCGGATTTCGACCTTGCACCCTGGCTGGGGCGGGTCAAGCCGGTCGATACCCTTGAACAGGCGCTGGTCCTACGCCCGCAGCTGGCTGAAGGGCAGAGCCTGATCAGTCGCGATGGTTTTTGGGTGGGGCGCACGTTTTTGCGCGTGCGCCGTGCCAGTGAAGCGGAAAGCGGGGTGCTGGCCCGCGGCCAGGAAATACAGCGTCTGGAGCATGAGCGCGATGAGCGCGAAGCTACGTTGGCAACCCTTGAGGAGCAGTTACAGCGCTTGCGCGAGCAGCAACTGACCCAGGAAGAAGCCCGTGAGCAGGTGCGTCGGCGTTTGCAGGATGAAGCGCGTCAACAGGGTGAGATCAAAGCCAGGCTTTCGGCCAGTAAAGCCAAGGTCGAGCAATTGACCCTGCGCCGTCGTCGTCTGGATGAAGAGTTGGCTGAATTGGCTGAGCAGCGCGCCCTGGAGCATGAGCAGGTGGGTGAAGCGCGCCTGCAATTGCAGGAAGCGCTGGACGCCATGGCCACCGATACCGAGCAACGCGAGTTGTTACTGGCCCGGCGCGACAGCTTGCGTGAGCGTCTGGACCGGGTGCGTCAGGACGCTCGTCAGCACAAGGATCACGCTCATCAGTTGGCCGTTCGGCTGGGGTCGCTCAAGGCGCAGCACGATTCCACGCGTCAGGCCCTTGAACGTCTGGAGTTGCAGTCGGAGCGGCTGGCCGAAAAACGCGAGCAACTTTCGCTGAACCTGGAAGAGGGCGAGGCGCCTCTGGAAGAGCTGCGTCTGAAGCTCGAAGAATTGCTCGATAAACGCCTGAGCGTGGATGAAGAGCTCAAGGTCGCGCAAACCGCCCTTGAAGACGCCGACCGCGAATTGCGCGAGGCCGAAAAACGCCGAAATCAGGCCGAGCAACAATCGCAACTGATTCGCGGCCAGCTCGAACAGCAGCGCATGGAATGGCAAGCGCTGACCGTGCGGCGCACCGCGTTGCAAGACCAATTGCTGGCTGATGGCTATGACCTGCACGGCGTGCTGGCCACCTTGAGCAGCGAGTTGAACGAGCAGCAGGCCGAAGAAGAGCTGGAGCGCATTGGCGCACGAATTCAGCGCTTGGGGGCGATCAACCTGGCGGCCATCGATGAGTACCAGCAGCAGTCCGAACGCAAACGCTATCTGGATGCTCAAGATGCGGATCTGGTTGAAGCACTTGAGACGCTTGAAAACGTCATTCGCAAGATCGACAAAGAAACCCGCAGCCGTTTCAAAGACACCTTTGATCAGATAAATGGTGGATTACAGGCACTTTTCCCAAAAGTTTTCGGTGGCGGCAGCGCTTACTTGGAACTGACGGGCGAAGATTTACTCGATACAGGGGTAACGATCATGGCGCGGCCGCCAGGCAAGAAGAACAGCACCATCCATTTGTTGTCCGGTGGTGAGAAGGCATTGACTGCGCTGGCGCTGGTTTTTGCCATCTTCAAGTTGAATCCGGCACCGTTTTGCATGCTCGATGAAGTGGATGCGCCGCTTGATGATGCGAACGTAGGGCGTTATGCCCGTCTGGTTAAAGAGATGTCACAGACGGTGCAGTTCATCTACATCACCCACAACAAAATCGCCATGGAAATGGCCGATCAGTTGATGGGGGTGACGATGCACGAGCCCGGTTGTTCGCGTCTGGTGGCGGTTGATGTCGAGGAGGCCATGGCAATGGTGGATGCTTGAGCTATAAGCAAAGAGGGACAAAAAAATCTTTGTGTAAGATATTTCCCAAAGAGTTGACCGATTTGGTTTGCATGCTTGTAGGGCTTCGGCATAGCTCAATGCGACAGACGGTGTAAAGTTATCTTTGGTCGTGCTAATTTAGCGTCTAATTTTTTTATACGTGGGTAAAACGCCATTCAGAACATAGAGTTGGCGCCACGTTTTAAAGGGCTTTAGGCTCTTCTTCATAGAATCATTTTTTAGGGGCACGGGATTACATGGAAATCGGTCTGCGCGAGTGGCTGATCGTCATCGGCATAGTGGTCATCGCCGGTATTCTTTTTGATGGCTGGCGCCGCATGCGCGGTGGCAAAGGCAAGCTCAAGTTTCGTCTTGATCGAAGCTTCTCAAACCTGCCCGACGAGGAGGAGACCAGCGCCGAGTTGCTCGGGCCTCCGCGAGTGCTGGACACCCCGCATCACAAAGAGCCGCAACTTGATGAGCACGACCTGCCATCGGTGAGCATGCCGCCTCGTGAGAAAGGCGCCAAGCGCGGCAAGCGTGGCAGCGAGCCAAGCCAGGGCGACTTGAACCTCAATCTGGACCTGGAAGACGACGGCCCGAGCCTCAGCGCCGCCCGTGATGACTTCCCGGCAGAATCCAAACCGGCCCGCGGTCGTGCCACGGCCAGCCCGTCGGTATCGGCAGTGGCTGAAGAGAAAGAAGCGCCGCAAGCGGCAGAAGAAGTGCTGGTCATTAGTGTCATCAGCCGCGACCCGGCGGGCTTCAAGGGGCCAGCCCTGTTGCAGAACATTCTGGAAAGCGGCCTGCGCTTTGGCGAGATGGATATTTTCCACCGCCACGAAAGCATGGCCGGCAATGGCGAAGTGCTGTTTTCGATGGCCAACGCTGTGAAGCCGGGTGTATTCGATCTGGACGATATCGACCTGTTCAGTACGCCTGCCGTGAGCTTCTTCCTGGGGCTGCCGGGGCCGCGTCATCCCAAGCAGGCGTTTGATGTGATGGTGGCCGCGGCGCGCAAGCTGTCGCAGGAATTGAACGGCGAGCTCAAAGATGACCAGCGCAGCGTGTTGACGGCGCAAACCATCGAGCATTACCGCCAGCGCATCGTTGAATTTGAACGTCGCGCATTGACTCAAAAACGCTAAGCCCTGTGGGAGTCAGCCTGTTTGCTCCCACTCCAGCGCGAACGAATTAACTCAAGAGCAGCCTCGGCTGCTCTTTTGCATTGTGAGAGAACACCCCATGACCGCCGCCCATGACCGAATCCTAGCGCTGCGCGCTGAACTGGATCAGCACAACTATCGCTACCACGTGCTCGACGAGCCGAGCATCCCGGACGCCGAATACGATCGCCTGTTCCATGAGCTCAAAGCGCTGGAAGCCGAGCATCCCGAGTGGGTCACGCCGGACTCCCCGACCCAGCGGGTGGGCAGCGCTGCGTTGTCGGCCTTCACTCAGGTGCGCCATGAAGTGCCGATGCTGAGTTTGGGCAACGCCTTCGATGAGGCGGACATGCGCGAGTTCGACCGCCGGGTCAATGAAGGGCTGGATTTGCCCTCCGGCGACCTGTTTGGTGGTGGTGCCGAGGTCGAATACAGCTGTGAGCCCAAGCTGGATGGCCTCGCGGTCAGTCTGTTGTACCGGGACGGGCATTTGGTACGCGGTGCCACGCGAGGTGATGGCACCACGGGTGAAGACATCAGCATCAACGTGCGGACCGTGCGCAACATCCCGCTCAAGCTGCACGGCAGTGGCTGGCCCGCCGTGCTGGAGGTGCGGGGTGAGGTGTTTATGTCCAAGGCCGGGTTTGAGCGCCTGAACGAAACCCAAATGGCGGCTGGCGGAAAAACCTTCGCGAACCCGCGTAACGCGGCGGCGGGCAGCCTGCGGCAACTCGACTCGAAGATCACCGCCAGCCGTCCGCTGGAATTTTGCTGTTACGGCTTGGGCCAGGTGTCTGAAGAATTTGCTGACACGCACATCGGCAACCTCAAGCAGCTGCAAAAATGGGGCATGCCCATCAGCCATGAGCTGAAACTGGCCAAGGGCATTGCCCAGTGCCTGGATTATTACCGTGACATCGGTGAGCGGCGCGCTTCGCTACCGTATGAAATCGATGGCGTGGTGTTCAAGGTCAACAGCCTGGCCTCGCAGCGTGAGCTGGGGTTTCGTGCCCGCGAACCGCGTTGGGCCATCGCCCATAAATTCCCGGCGATGGAAGAGCTGACCGAGCTGCTGGATGTGGAGTTTCAGGTGGGCCGAACCGGCGCGGTGACCCCGGTGGCGCGTTTGAAACCGGTGAAGGTGGCGGGCGTGACGGTCTCCAACGCCACGTTGCACAACATGGACGAAGTGGCGCGACTGGGGTTGATGATCGGCGATACCGTGATCATTCGCCGTGCTGGCGATGTAATTCCGCAGGTGGTGCAAGTGGTGCTGGATCGCCGTCCGGACCATGCCCGGCCGGTGCACATTCCGCACAACTGCCCGGTGTGCGGCTCGCATGTCGAGCGCACGCAGCTGGTCAAGCGCAGCAAAGGCCGCGAAACGGTCACTGAAGGCGCGGTGTACCGTTGCGTCGGTCGTCTGGCCTGCGGTGCTCAGCTTAAGCAGGCGATCATTCATTTTGTCTCGCGCCGGGCGATGGATATTGAAGGGCTGGGCGAGAAAAGCGTTGAGCAGTTGGTGGACGAAGGTTTGGTGCGTTCGCCGGCAGATCTGTACATGTTGAACTTCGATCAGATTGTCGAGCTGGAGGGTTTTGCCGAGTTGTCGACCAACAACCTGCTGGCCGCCATCGCTGACAGCAAGCGGCCGACACTGGCCCGTTTTATCTATGCCTTGGGCATTCCGGACGTGGGAGAGGAAACCGCCAAAGTGCTGGCGCGCTCGTTGGCTTCGCTGGAGCGTGTCCAGCAGGCGTTGCCGCAGGTGCTCACGTACTTGCCGGATGTCGGTCTGGAAGTCGCCCATGAGATTCACAGCTTCTTCAGTGATGAACATAACCGGCAGGTGATTCAGCAGTTGCTGGAGCGCGGCCTTGAGTTG
This sequence comes from Pseudomonas sp. BS-2016, assembly GCF_001806145.1. NCBI lineage: Bacteria > Pseudomonadati > Pseudomonadota > Gammaproteobacteria > Pseudomonadales > Pseudomonadaceae > Pseudomonas > Pseudomonas sp. BS-2016. The sequence continues at coordinate 174,729 of NZ_MLCT01000032.1, read as the reverse complement.
CAGGATCAGGGCGATCTGGGGGCTGAATTTGCCGCGAGCGCGACGTTGGGCGGCTTGATCGACAAACTGCATATCCCGTTTGTGGGGCCGGGCGGCGCGCAAAAGCTCGCCGACAAGTTTGGTTCGTTGCAAGGCGTGATCGATGCGGACTGGCTCGACATGCGCCAGGCCTTGCCGGAGAAGCAGGCCAAGGCGGTGCGAGCGTTTTTTGACAACCCCGACAATGCAAACCTTGCGCTGGCGATCGAGGCGCAGTTGCGAGATTTCGGCATGCACTGGCACAGCGAGAAAAAAGTCGTGGCCGGTTTGCCTCTGGCGGGGCAGACCTGGGTGCTGACCGGGTCGCTGGAACTGATGAGTCGCGATGTGGCCAAGGACAAGCTCGAAAGCCTCGGCGCCAAGGTCTCGGGTTCGGTCTCGGGCAAGACCCATTGCGTGGTGGCGGGACCGGGTGCGGGGTCCAAGCTGGTCAAGGCCAATGAGTTGGGGCTCAAGGTGCTGGATGAGCAGGCGTTTGTCGCCTTCCTGGCGCAGCAGGGCATCAGCCTCTAAATCTGTGCAGGCGCTGCCGGGCGGCGTCCGGCAGCGTAGCCGGGTCAAAAAAGCCGTGTTTGTCGCTCGAAGGGATTCGCGTGCTGCTGATTTCCCCCGCAGGACGCCCGACCCTAGCCTGAGATTCGCGGACGCTGCCCCGGTAATCCAAGTACTTGAGCCCATTCATTTTTTTATTCTTGAATAGGCGGTTGTAACTTTTCTTCAGACAGGTACAATGGCGCCGTTCGCTGCTAAGCGAATGTTGTTATGGTGACCCTATCGGTCCCTCCGCAACGATTACCCGTGAACCTGGTCAGATCCGGAAGGAAGCAGCCACAGCGGGAACATTGTGTGCCGGGGTGTGGCTGGTGGGGTTGCCTCCATTTTGAATCCCCCTTTTTATATCTCCTCTCAACGCCGGTTACGACCTTGCGATTTTTTTGTGTGCGTGTTCGTTTTGTCGTCTTTTTTGCGCCCAGTCAGGTGTTGAATCACGCGATATGAAGAACAGTTAATGAGTGCACTTGCTCAGATTTCAGTTTTCATATTTCGAATTTGTCTTTCGTCTTTTATGGCGTCGTCTAGATTTTGTATAAGTCATTTCAGCGGCCATGAGAAAGTTAATGAGGCCGCCTGGATCGCTTGCAGGGACTTTAGATGACGGGCATACGGTTTTAAAAGACGCGTTTACAGGTGTAAGTTATTGGCATCCAGCGTCTAGTGTTCGCACTTCCATTTAAATGGCTTGATGTTATGGGCGCTGAAGTGAATATGTCTTTAAGACAATTCTTAAAAATTATTGGATCCAATAATTAGAGTTGTCAAAGCTCTGCATACGGCTCTAGCTCGGCCTTTATCGGGGCTTTTCGCGAATGTTGTTGAGAGGTATTCGTGCAACTCGGGCATCGTTCTTTGTCGCGCTGGACTCTGTATTTGTCTGTTGTGACGGGCTGTTGAGTTAATGTGTTGTTATAAAGCATAGGGTCAAGGTCGGGTTGTTGTCTGGTCGTCTTACTTGCAAAGCTGAGATTACTTTGTAGAATTGCGCCACTTTTGATCTTCTTCAAGCCCGCACCTGTTCAAAGATGTGGGGTGTTGTTGCACGTCTCCTTAATATTGCCCGGTGCGTATTAAGTGTATGTGCGGTGAGCCTTGGGGTTGTTCTGTTCTTACATGGCGCGCCTGTGCGTGCTATCCACAGGTGGAGTTTTACCGTGCGCATTAACCTTCCCGTGACCGGTGTCGAACAAACATTTCCCGAGCATCAGCGGTTGATCTCAGCCACGGATGTCCACAGCCATATCACTTACTGCAATGCCGAATTCGCCGCCATGAGCGGTTTTACTCAGGATGAGTTGATCGGCAGTACGCACAATCTGGTTCGCCACCCCGACATGCCAGCCTCGGTTTTCGAATTGATGTGGCGCTACCTCAAAGCCGGTAAAAGCTGGATGGGGGTGGTCAAGAACCGCTGCAAAAACGGCAACTATTACTGGGTCAGCGCGTATGTCACGCCGATTCTGGAAGGCGGTCGTGTAGTCGGGTACGAGTCGGTGCGGGTCAAGCCCACCCGGGAGCAGGTGGCCCGCGCTGAGGCGCTCTATGCGCGCTTGCGTGAAGGCAAACCTGCGGTGCCGGCGTTGCACCGCGTCACCCACACCGCGGGCGCCCTGTTACTGCCGGTCACCGCGGCCATCGTGTCGGTTGCCAGTGCTTATGTGCTCCCGACGCTGGCCGCACAAAGTCTCACGGCCGCGCTGTTTATCGGAGTGGGGGTGTGGGGGCACCGGCGCGTGGGCCAGCAATTCCAGCACATCCTCAACGCTTCTGCGGATTCATTTTCGGACCCGATCAGCGCCAGGGTGTACAGCGACGCCGACGGTGCTGTCGCCCGGTTGCACATGATTTTGATCAGCGAAGAAGCGCGTCTGAAGACCGCACTGACCCGCTTGCTGGATTTGGCCAACCAGATGGCCGAAGCGGCGGCGGACTCCAGTCAGTTGTCCAGCGACACGGAAAGCGCCTTGTTGCAGCAGCGTGCCGAGACAGACATGACCGCGGCCGCCATGACCGAAATGGCCGCGTCGATCTCCGAGGTGGCGATGCATGTTCAGCACACGGCGGTAGAGGCCAAAACCGCGAACCAGTTGGCCCAAGAGGGCAGTCTGGTGGCCGGCACCACCCGTGACGCCATTCAATTGCTGGCCAATACGGTGAATCAAATCAATGGCGCGGTGGGCAATCTGGCCGGCCAAACCCAGGAAATCATGCTGGCTGCCAGCATGATTCGCGCGATTGCCGATCAAACTAACCTGTTGGCACTCAATGCTGCGATCGAGGCAGCACGCGCAGGCGAGCAAGGGCGCGGGTTTGCCGTGGTGGCGGATGAAGTGCGGGCGCTGGCGGGCAAGACCCGGGAGTCGACCGAGCAAATCCAGGGCATCATCGAAAACCTGCAAACAGGCGCCGAGGAGGCGGTCAATATTGCCAGTCTGGGCATTCAGGAGGCCGAGCAGGGCGTGCGTCAGGTGCTGCAAGCGCAGGAAGCGCTGCAGGGCATTCGTCAGGCCGTAGAGCGCATCACTGACATGAGCCAGCAGATGGCCGCTGCGTCGCAAGAACAGTCCTCGGTGGCCGAAGATGTTTCACGCCAAATCAACAATGTTGCTCAAACCGTGCAAAATACCGCGCAAAACGCCAATGCGGCAGTCGTGCGTGGTGGCGAACTCAAACGAATCTCTACAGGGCTTCGCGCCCTGGTGGATCGTTTCAATCGGTAATTGGCAAGGCGTGAAGTGAATCATGGACGATATGTACCGCAAAGCTGTAGATGCTGCGGCGATCTTTTCTGAAACCGATTTAAGTGGGCGCATCACCTACGTCAACGAGCAGTTCTGTGAAGTGTCGGGTTACCCGCGTGAGGAATTGCTGGGGGCCAACCATCGCATCCTGAACTCGGGTTTTCATCCGCCCGAGTTCTTTGTCGGCATGTGGCGCACCATTTCCCGGGGGCAGGTCTGGAAAGGCGAAATCTGCAACCGGGGTAAAGACGGCACGGTCTACTGGGTGGACAGTACCATGGTGCCGCTGGTGGATGAGTCGACGGGGCAAGTGCGCAAGTATTTGTCGATCCGTTTTGATGTCAGCGAAAAGCGTCAGTTGCTGCACACCCTGCAATGGCGCGTGGGGCACGATGTGCTGACTGGCTTGCCCAACCGCGCCTACCTCTCCGACCTGTTGAATCAGGCCCTCGAATCTTCGCGCGCCGATGGCATTCCGCTGGCGGTGTGCATGCTCGATCTGGACGGCTTCAAGGCAGTCAATGACGGTTACGGGCATGCCAGCGGCGACTTGCTGCTGATCGAGGTGGCCAAGCGTTTAAAAAGCATCATGCGCGGTGAAGATGTCGTGGCGCGTCTGGCCGGTGACGAATTTGTCCTGATCCTGCGCCATGTGCGCGATGCGGATGAGCTGCACGGGGCCATGCAGCGGGTGTTGACCGCCATTTCCCGGCCCTACACGGTGGGTGAAAACAGCCTGAGTGTGTGTGCCAGCATTGGTGTCACGCTTTACCCGCTCGACAACGAAGACGCCGACACGCTGTTGCGCCATGCCGATCAGGCCATGTACGTGGCCAAGCAAAGCGGACGCAACCGCTATTACGTGTTCGATGTGCTCAAGGGGCGCGAGATCAAGGCCACCCACGAACAGGTCGAGCGTGTACGCCAGGCCTTGGCAGCGGGTGAGTTGTGTTTGCACTACCAGCCCAAGGTCAACATGCGTACCGGCGAGGTGCTGGGTTTTGAAGGCTTGTTGCGTTGGCATCATCCGAAGAAAGGGCTGATTGAGCCTTGCGATTTTTTACCGGTGGTCGAGCAGACCGACTTGATTATCGACATCGGGGAATGGGTGATCGATCAGGCAATCCGGCAAATGCACGAATGGCAAAGGGCTGGGGCGCACTGGTCGATCAGTGTCAACATTGCGGCACGGCACTTTCAGCGCGCGGATTTTGTGGCGCGGCTTAAGCTGTTGCTGGGGCGGTATGCGGAGGTGGCGCCCGAAAAACTGGACCTCGAAATCATTGAGTCGGCGGCCATTGAGAACATGCAGCATGTCAGTCAATGCCTTAAAGCCTGTCAGGCTTTAGGCGTGCGTTTTTCGCTGGACGATTTCGGTACGGGCTATTCCTCGCTGAGCTACCTCAAGCGCTTGCCGACCGAAACCATCAAGATCGACAAATCCTTTGTGCGTGACATCCTCCACGATCAGGATGACCTGGCCCTGACCACGGCAGTGGTCGGGCTGGCGCGCGCGTTTGGGCGCAACGTGATTGCCGAAGGGCTGGAGAGCGAAGCGCAGGGTTGCCTGCTGATGGAGCTGGGCTGTGAAGTGGCGCAGGGCTATTTCATTGCGCGGCCCATGCCGATTCGCGAAGTGGCCAATTGGGTGGCCGGTTTCGAACCGCCCGGGGCATGGTTGCAGGCCGCTTGCGCCTGAGCGGTCACAGCGTCGAGGGTGCGGTGTAACGCGAAATGATGCGCTCTATTTCACCGGACTGGCGCATGGCAGACAGGGTGCTGAGGATTTTTTCCGTGGGCAGCTGCGGGTCGTTACGCACCATGCAACTGAGCATTTGCTCTTGCACCAGCGCCACGTCGTGCAGTTGGTCTGCCGGTTCGAGGTCTTTATTGATCCAGTCCACCGCCCATTGATTACTGACCGCATAGTTGAAGCGTCCGATGATCAGCATTTGCAGGACTTGTTCCTGGCTGCGGGCGTCATCGCGCTGCAGCCTGCCTGCATCGAACAACGGTTGCAGGGAAGGATAGGTGTAGCTGAGCACTGTACCGACCGACTGTCGCTCCAGGGTTTGCAGATTCACCGGCGCCGGGCGCTGGCGTGTGCCGACCAGCACATCGCGTTGTGCGAGCAGCGGTTCGCTCCACAGGTACTGGTCGGCGTTCGGGCCGACCCAGGCGGGGGTGACAAAACAGCGCACATCCACTTCGCCATGGTCCATGGCGCTCTGAACCCGTGCCCGGGCCAGTACCTGAAATTGCGCCGGGTAGCCAATCTGGCGCGCCAGGCTTTGCATGACGTCAAACAGGATGCCTTCGGTGGGCTGGCCGTTCTCGTGCCGCACCATCGGCATCGCCCAACTGTCTGCAATGGCGAAGCGCAAGGGCGGCAGTTCCGCGAGGCAGGGCACGGTGGCCAGTATCAATATCAAGGGGGTCCAGCGCATAAGGTCTCCGGCAGGGGGGCCAAAACGATATAAATAGCCCGTCAGGCAGCAGCATAGCCAGATTAGGCGGCCACATCGGATGCAATTTTGCCCTTGCTCCGCTAGCATTAGCGCCTTCCGCTTTTCAGACGCGACGGTTATCAATGAGTTATCAGGTTCTTGCACGTAAATGGCGTCCGCGCTCGTTCCGCGAAATGGTCGGCCAGACCCATGTGCTCAAGGCTCTGATCAACGCCCTGGACAGTCAGCGCTTGCACCACGCCTACCTTTTCACCGGTACCCGTGGCGTGGGCAAGACCACCATTGCGCGGATCATCGCCAAATGCCTGAACTGTGAAACAGGTATCACCTCGACCCCGTGTGGCGAGTGTTCGGTGTGCCGCGAAATCGACGAAGGCCGTTTTGTCGACCTGATCGAAATCGACGCCGCCAGCCGCACCAAGGTCGAAGACACCCGCGAGCTGCTCGATAACGTGCAGTATGCGCCGAGCCGAGGGCGCTTCAAGGTCTACCTGATCGACGAAGTGCACATGCTCTCCAGCCATTCGTTCAATGCGCTGCTTAAAACCCTCGAAGAGCCGCCGCCCTACGTCAAGTTCATCCTGGCGACGACCGACCCGCAAAAGCTGCCGGCGACCATTTTGTCGCGCTGCCTGCAGTTCTCGCTCAAGAACATGACCCCGGAGCGCGTGGTTGAACACCTGAGCCATGTGCTGAGTGTCGAAAACGTTCCTTTTGAAGACGATGCCCTGTGGCTGCTCGGGCGTGCCGCAGACGGGTCGATGCGCGATGCCATGAGCCTGACCGATCAGGCGATTGCGTTCGGTGAAGGCAAAGTGCTGGCTGCGGATGTGCGGGCCATGCTCGGTACGCTGGACCACGGCCAGGTGTTTGACCTGCTTCACGCCTTGATCCAGGGCGATGCAAAAGCCTTGCTTGAGGCCGTGCGCCATTTGGCCGAGCAGGGGCCGGACTGGAATGGCGTGCTGTCGGAAATCCTCAACGTGTTCCACCGCGTGGCGATTGCCCAGGCATTGCCTGAAGGCGTCGACAATGGCCACGGCGACCGGGATCGGGTGTTGGCGCTGGCGCAGGCGATGCCGGCCGAAGATGTGCAGTTTTATTACCAGATGGGCCTGATCGGTCGCCGCGATTTACCCCTCGCGCCCGACCCGCGGGGCGGCTTCGAAATGGTGCTGCTGCGCATGTTGGCCTTTCGTCCTGCCGACACCGGGGACGCACCGAGTCAGCCGCTAAAGCCGGTGGGGATCAGCCAGGCCACAGTTGATTCCGCTCAAGCCGTGGCGACGGCTGCTGCGCTAACGCCGGTCGCGACACCGGTGCCGGAACCCGTCGCGGCGTCTGAACCCCAGGTTGCCCCGTCCCCGACGCCTGCCCCCGCCCCAGTGGTTGAGCCACGGGCGCCTGTGGTCGCAGAAGTCGATCTGCCGTGGAACGAGCCCGCTGTGCCGGTCGTCGAGCAAGCGCCTGCCCCCGAGCCGGTGCTGGAGACCGTCAGCGAGGCCCCCGCGTTGCCGCCGATGCCATTGCCTACCCCGGACAGCGTGGTGCCCGACGCGCCGCAGTGGACGGCCGCACCGATCCCCGAGCCGACCGCTGAGCAAGTCGATGCGGCCCTGTCAGGCATGGATCGTGATGACGAGCCGCCGCTGGACGAAGACTACATTGAGCCGGACATGGACTCGGCGGCCTACAGTTATCTGGACGAGCTGGCCAGTGAGCATGCGGCCGAGCATGAGCCAGCGCCGGAGCCTGAACCGCAGCCCGCCGCGATGCCGGCGACCGGTCTGGCCCTTGAATGGCTCAACATGTTCCCCAAATTACCGGTGTCGGGGATGACAGCAAGCATTGGTGCCAACTGCACGCTGATCTCGGCCGAAGGGGATGAGTGGCTGCTGCACCTGGACCCGGCGCACAGTGCGTTGTTTAACGCGACCCAGCAGCGGCGTTTGAACGATGCCCTGAACCAGCACTTGCAGCGCACGCTTAAAGTCACCATCGAGCTGATCAAGCCCGAACAGGAAACCCCGGCGCAAGCGGCTGCCCGTCTGCGCGCCGAGCGTCAGCGACTGGCGGAGGAATCGATCTATGCCGACCCGTTGGTCCAACACATGATTGAACAGTTCGACGCCGCCGTGCGTGACGATACGATCCAGCCTGTCGACGTGGTCGAGCCCCAGGCGTCGTAGCGGCGGATAAAAAATTACAGCCCGTGGTCGAAGGCCATGGGCATATTGTGCATATACCGTTTGAGGTGATTCCCATGATGAAAGGTGGCATGGCCGGCCTGATGAAGCAGGCGCAGCAGATGCAGGAAAAAATGGCCAAGATGCAGGAAGAACTGGCCAACGCAGAAGTCACCGGCAAGGCAGGTGGCGATATGGTGAGCGTGGTGATGACCGGTCGTCACGACATCAAGCGCGTGAGCATCGACCCCAGCCTGCTGGAAGGCGTGAGCGATGATGACCGTGAAGTGCTGGAAGACTTGTTCGCCGCGGCCGTTAACGACGCCGTGCGCAAGATCGAAGCCAACAGCCAGGACAAAATGAGCGGCGTGACCGCCGGCATGCAATTGCCACCGGGCATGAAGCTGCCGTTCTAAGGTGCTGTGAGAAAGCCGGGCATCGCGCCCGGCTTTTTTTTGCGCGTTTTTTGTCGTCGCTGTCGCGGGCTGTGGGGGTGACGAGAGCATTTGACGCTGCCTGACCGGGCGGGTATAAACCGCCTCTCGTTGTTTTGTCGGACTTTTCCCTATGAGCTTTAGCCCCCTGATTCGCCAACTGATTGATGCCTTGCGCACTTTGCCGGGCGTGGGTCAAAAGACCGCGCAGCGTATGGCCCTGCAGTTGCTGGAGCGTGACCGCAGTGGTGGCTCGCGTCTGGCGCTGGCGTTGAGTCAGGCGATGGAAGGGGTAGGGCATTGCCGGTTGTGCCGCACCCTGACCGAAGACGATCTGTGCCCGCAGTGCGCGGACCTGCGTCGCGATGACACCCTGCTGTGTGTGGTGGAAGGCCCGATGGACGTCTATGCCGTGGAGCAAACGGGGTATCGCGGGCGCTATTTCGTGCTCAAGGGGCATTTATCGCCGCTGGATGGCCTGGGGCCAGAGGCGATTGGCATTCCGCAACTGATGGCGCGCATTGAATCGCAAGGCACCTTTACCGAGGTCATCCTGGCCACCAACCCGACCGTCGAAGGCGAGGCCACCGCGCATTACATTGCGCAGCTGCTGCACAGCAAAGGTTTGATCGCGTCACGCATCGCCCACGGCGTGCCGTTGGGTGGCGAGCTTGAGTTGGTGGATGGCGGAACGCTGGCGCATTCGTTCGCCGGACGCAAACCCATCGCATTGTGAGACCCATCGCCCTTGCTGGCGAACGTGACAGCAAGGGCGACGCTTTATTCGGTCAGCGAAAACTCAGTCAGGCTAAAGGTCGAAATGCCGATGTCATTCAGGCGCTTTGAGCCGCCCAGTTCAGGCAGGTCGATGATGGCCGCCGCTTCAAAGACCGTTGCCCCCATGCGCCGTGCCAGATTGGCCGCCGCAATCAGCGTGCCGCCTGTGGCAATCAGGTCATCCACGATCAGCAACGAATCCCCTTCGCACAGGCTGTCAGCGTGCGCCTCCAAAAACGCTTCGCCGTATTCGGTCTGATAGCCTTCAGCGATCACGTCCGCCGGCAGTTTGCCTTGCTTGCGAAACAGGATCAGGGGCTTGTTGAGCTGGTGAGCCAGTACTGATCCGATCAAAAACCCGCGTGCATCCATGGCGCCGATGTGGGTGAAGTCGGCTTCGACGTAGCGTTCGATAAACGAATCGGCAATCACGCGCATGGCGCGAGGGGACTGGTACAGCGGGGTAATGTCGCGAAAAATCACGCCCGGCTTGGGGAAGTCAATGACCGGGCGGATCAGCGATTTTAGGCAGAAGTCGTTCAAGACCATGGTGTGGGTGTGTCCTGGCGTGCGTAAAGCGCGCCAGTATAGCGGCTTTAGCCTTCCAAAGACCCGCCTGCCAGTGCGCACAGCTTGATCGGGTCAAGGATGTTGACTTCCTTGCCTTCCGCGATCAGAAAATGGTCGTTCTGCAAGCGCGTGAACACCCGCGAGACCGTTTCAACGGCCAGGCCCAGGTAGTTGCCGATTTCATTGCGCGACATGCTGAGGCGGAACTGGTTGGCCGAGAAACCGCGGGCCCGGAAGCGGGCAGACAGGTTGACCAGGAACGTGGCAATACGCTCGTCAGCGGTCTTTTTCGACAGCAGCAGCATCATTTGTTGGTCGTCGCGGATTTCGCGGCTCATCACGCGCATCAACTGGCGACGCAGTTGCGGCAATTGCAGGGCCAGCTCGTCCAGGCGTTCAAACGGGATTTCGCACACCGACGTGGTTTCCAGCGCCTGTGCTGACACCGGGTAGGATTCTGTGTCCATGCCGGAGAGGCCGACCAGTTCGCTGGGCAAATGGAAGCCGGTAATTTGCTCTTCGCCGCTGTCACTCAGGCTGAAGGTCTTGAGCGCGCCAGAACGGACTGCGTACACCGAACCAAACGTATCGCCCTGGCGAAACAGGAACTCCCCTTTTTTCAGGGGGCGGCCTCGCTTGACGATCTCATCCAGCGCGTCCATATCTTCCAGATTCAATGAAAGTGGTAAACACAGAGGCGCCAGACTGCAGTCCTTGCAGTGTGCCTGGTTATGAGCGCGCAGTTTTACTGGCTCGGACATTTCTTTAATCCTTGTGGGAAAACACACATAAGTTACAAGGGTAACTCAGCAAGGGAATCCAGACCAGTGCGCCTTCTCTGGGCGGAACGCTCAAGAAATGTAGGATTTGGCCGATAAACGGGTATCGCAGATAAACGGAGCAGGGAAGATGTCGTCGATGGGAGGGGTAACCCTGGGGCAAAGTGGGATGTTGCACATCCCGGCGCCTGTGCAGAACACGCAGGGTCAGAAAACAGCCGACAAAGACGCGAAACTTGACGTGGACGCCACGACTCCCGCTGAAGGCGTGTCGGTCACCATTTCGGGCGCTGCCCTGAAAGCCGCCGGTGCGCAGAAAGCTGACAACAGCGACATTGAAGACAGCGGTTTGCCCGACAATATTCAGAAACTGCTGAAGATGATTCGCGACGTCAAAAAGCAGATCGCCGAGAAGCAGCAGCAACTGCAGCAAGTGTTGACCAACAGCAGCCTGAGCCCGGAGCAGGCCAAGGCTCAAGCGTCGGCGTTACAGGGTGAAATTTCCAGCCTGACGGCCAGTCTGATCACGCTGAACGCGAGCCTGGCCAAGGCCATGAAAGACATGAGCAGCGACGACGCGCTCAAGGCCGCTTCGTTAGCCGCTAAATAACCCGCGAATAGCGTTGGCGGTTTTGTTGCTCCAGGTACGCATCAAACACCATGCACACCGAGCGCACCAATAACCGCCCCGCCGGCAGAACGGTCAACTTGTCACTGTCCAGTGCGATCAGGCCGTCTTGCGCCATTGCTTCCAGTGCGGGCCACTGGGCTGCGAAATACCCCCTGAAGTCGATGTTGAACGCCTGCTCGATGCGCGCAAACGGCAGGTGCAGGTTGCAGATGATTTGCTGAATCACTTCGCGGCGGATCCGGTCATCCTGATTGCAGATCAGCCCGCGGCTGGTGGCCAGTTGGGCGCTGGCCAACGTGGTCTGGTACTGCGCCAGATCGCTGTTGTTCTGGCAGTACAAATCGCCGATCTGGCTGATGGCCGACACACCGAGCCCGATCAGGTCGCAATGACCGTGGGTGGTGTAGCCCTGGAAATTGCGTTGCAGCGTGGCTTCTTCCTGGGCAATGGCCAGTTCGTCATCCGGCAGGGCGAAGTGGTCCATGCCGATGTAGCGGTAACCGGCTTTGGTCAGTTGCTCGATGGTGTTTTGCAGCATCTGCAGCTTGTCGGCAGGGGACGGCAAATCACTGGCATTGATCCGGCGCTGTGGCATGAAGCGCTCAGGCAAGTGCGCGTAATTGAACACCGACAAACGATCCGGCTGCAGATTAATCACTTCGTCGACCGTGCGCGCAAATGCCTCGGGCGTCTGTTTCGGTAGCCCGTAGATCAGGTCGATATTGATCGAGCGAAATTGCAGGGTGCGCGCCGCGTCAATCACCGCGCGGGTTTCTTCCAGGCTTTGCAAGCGGTTCACGGCCCGTTGTACCTGCGGGTCGAGGTCTTGCAGGCCGATGCTGACCCGATTGAACCCCAGCTCGCGCAACAGCCCCATGGTCGACCAGTCGGCTTCGCGCGGGTCGATCTCGATGCCGTAGTCGCCGGAGTCATCGTCCAGCAGGTTGAAATGCTGGCGCAGCTTGGCCATTAACTGGCGAAGCTCGTCATGGCTGAGGAACGTCGGCGTGCCACCGCCAAAGTGCAACTGCTCGACCTTTTGATGGGGGTCGAGGTGGCAGGCGATCTGCTGGATTTCCTGCTCCAGGCGTTGCAAATAGGGCTGTGCGCGACCCCGGTCCTTGGTCACCACTTTGTTGCAGGCGCAGTAATAGCAAATGTTGGCGCAGAACGGCACGTGCACATACAACGACAGAGGACGCAACGCCTTGCGGCTTTCTCGCAACGCATGCAACAGGTCAAACGGGCTGACCTGGCTGTTGAACTGCATGGCTGTGGGATACGAGGTATAGCGCGGTCCGGCCATGTCGTAACGGCGAATTAAATCTGAGTCCCAACGAATGGCGTCGAGCATGCGGGCATTCCCCCGGGATGGCTGGCAATGCTCGGCAGTCTAGGGGGTGGGTCACTGTTGCATCTTGATTTGCATCAAGAGCTGTGGTTGCAGCTTTGTAGCAGCCTGACACCGCACGGGGCGGCACGCTGCTCGACTCAATGCCCCATTAACCAATGCTGGTGCGGGCCGGGCAGGGTCCAGATGCCGAACAGGATCACCAGTACGCCGCCTGTCATGCGCACGCTGCGCTTGCGCAGCAGGGCCGTGACACGCTCGGCCGCCAGCCCCGTGGCCAGCAACACGGGCCACGTGCCAAGGCCAAACGCCAGCATCAACAGTGCGCTGTCGGTCGCGCTGCCCTGGCTGGCTGACCAGATCAGGGTGCTGTACACCAGCCCGCACGGCAGCCAGCCCCAGAGTGCGCCCAGCAGCAAAGCGCGCGGCAGGCTCGATACCGGCAGCAGTCGCGTCGCAATCGGCTGGATATGACGCCACAGGCCGCGCCCCAGGCTTTCAATGCGCGTCAGACCGCTCCACCAGCCCGCCAGGTACAAGCCCATGCAAATCAGTAGCACGCCCGCGAGGATGCGCATGAAAAGCGCCGCCGGGCTATTGGCCACGGCCCAGCCTGCGAGGCCGAGCAATAAACCGGCTGCGGCATAGCTGAGGATTCGACCGAGGTTGTAGGCCAGCAGCAACCTGAAGCGTCGGCTGCGTTGTTCTTTCGGAATCGCCAGAGTCAGGGCGCCCATCAACCCCCCGCACATGCCCAGGCAATGGCCACCGCCCAACAGGCCGAGGATGACGGCTGAAACCAGCAGCGGCGCCAATTCAAGCATGGGGCGGCGCTGTTTGATCGTCGTCTTTGGGCGCGTCCGGGTGCAGGCCTTTGGCCTCGTCGACGGCGGCGGTGTGCTGCGGGTCTTGGTCGTCAAACAGAATGCTGTGGGCCGGGCTGTCCAGGTCGTCGTACTGGCCGCTGTCCACCGCCCAAAAGAAGATGTAAATGGCGACCCCGACAATCAGCAAGGCCGCGGGAATCATGACGTAAAGCGCTGGCATAAGAACTCCGGACGGCCGTTTCAGGCCGGCATCGGCTGAGGATCGAGGGTAGGTTGAAGGCTGGCGGGCTTCGGCATGCGCGTCAGGCGCAAAGCGTTCAACACCACGATCAGTGAACTGATGGACATGCCCACGGCGGCCCACACGGGAGTGATCCAGCCCAGCGCCGCAAAGGGCAGCATCAGGCCGTTGTACAGGCCTGCCCACAACAGGTTTTCGATGATAACCCGACGTGTGCGCCGGGCAAGGCCAAAGGCTTGCACCAATGCCTCGAGCCGATTGGACAGCAGCACGGCATCGGCGCTGGTTTTCGCCAGGTCAGTGGCCGATCCCATGGCCACGCTGATGTCGGCAGCGGCCAGCACCGGCACGTCGTTGACCCCGTCACCGAGCATCAACACGGTGCGGCCCTGGGCATGCAACTGCTGCAACACGTGAAGTTTGTCGTCGGGGCGCAGGCCGCCGCGCGCTTCATCAATCCCCAGCTCGGCCGCCACACTGTCGACCATCGGGGAGGTGTCGCCCGACAGCAGCAGCGTGCGCCAGCCCCGGGCCTTGCAGGCCGCCAGGAGCGCCGGGGCGTCGGCGCGCAAGCGGTCATCGAGGACAAACCAGGCCAGCGGCCCCTGAGCGTCGCCCAGCAGCAGCCATTGGCCAGGCTCCTGCGGCATGTCCGGCACGGCCGTCCCGCTCAGTTCACAGACAAACCCCGGCTGGCCGATGCGCAAGCGCTGCGCACCCACGCGCCCTTCGAGACCCAGGCCGGGCGTGCTGTGCACTTCTTCTGCGGCGTGGGGCGCGCGACCGAACGCGCGGGCAATCGGGTGCTCGGAGCGATTTTCCAGCGCAGCGGCCAGCCCCAGGCAGTGGTCGCTGTCCAGGTCACGCAGGGGGCGAATGGCCCGCAGCGCCAGACGGCCTTCGGTCAAGGTGCCGGTTTTGTCGAAAATCACGGTGTCGATCTGGTTCAAGCCTTCGATCACGTGCCCGCGTGTCAGCAGCAGGCCCAGCTTATGCAACGTGCCGGTGGCCGCCGTGAGCGCGGTGGGGGTCGCCAGCGAGAGGGCGCACGGGCAGGTTGCTACCAGCATCGCCAGCACAATCCAGAACGCGCGGGACGGGTCCAGTTGCCACCACACCACGCCGATGGCGGCCGCCGCAAGCAACGAGAACAGCAAAAACCATTGCGCGGCCTTGTCGGCTATTTCCGCCAGGCGCGGTTTTTCGCTTTGGGCGCGGTCGAGCAGGCGCACGATGGCCGACAGGCGCGTGTCCTGGCCCAGAGCCAGCACTTCAATGGTCAGGGCGCCTTCGACGTTCAGCGTGCCCGCCGTGACCGCGTCGCCGGGGCTGCGGGGCTGTGGCAGGTATTCGCCGGTCAGCAGTGATTCGTCGATGCTGGATTGCCCGTCGAGGATCTTGCCATCGGCGGGCAGGATCGAGCCGGGATGCACCAGTACCTGGTCACCGACCTTGAGTTCGGTCAGCAGAATGCGCTCGCTTTGCCCGTCAGGGCTCAGGCGCAGGCAAGAGGCGGGCAGCAGATTGACCAGCTGCGCGGTGGCGGCGGCGGTGCGCTCCCGGGCACGTCGTTCGAGGTAGCGCCCCGCCAGCAGGAACAGCGCAAACATGCCCACGGCGTCGAAATACAGTTCGCCAATGCCGGTAATGGCAGTCCAGATACCGGCGATGTAAGCACCGCCGATGGCCAGCGACACCGATACGTCCATGGTCAGGTGTCGGGTGCGCACGTCGCGCATGGCGCCTTTGAAAAAGGGCGCGCAGCTGTAAAACACGATCGGGGTGGTCAGAAACAGCGCGACCCAGCGCAGGATGGTGTGCATCTCGGGGCTGAGGTCGATGTTGAATTCGGGCCAGGTGGCCATGGTTGCCATCATTGCCTGAAACCACAGCAACCCGGCGACGCCCAATTGGCGCAGGGCCAGGCGGTTTTCGCTGGCCAGTTGTTCGGTGGCGCGGTCGGCCTGATAGGGGTGGGCGGCATAGCCGATGTGGCGCAGTTCGCTGAGCACTTCGCTCAGCGGCAACTGGCTGTCGGCCCAGCGCACATGCAGGCGGTGATTGGACAGGTTCAGCCGTGCCTCACTCACGGCCGGTAAGCGGCGCAGGTGTTTTTCAATCAGCCAGCCACAGGCCGCGCAACTGATGCCCTCAATCAGCAGGGTGGTTTCAGCCTGCTCGCCTTCATGCCGCACAAACGGTTGTTGCACGTCGGGGCGGTCATACAGGGCCAGTTCTTCGACCAACTGCACCGGCAGCGCTTCAGGGTTGGCGGAGGCTTCGCTGCGGTGCTGGTAATAGCTTTCCAGCCCGCCGGCGACGATGGCTTCGGCTACGGCCTGACAGCCGGGGCAGCAGAACTCGCGGGTTTCCTCGAGAACGACCGCAGTGAAGCGACTGCCGGGCGGAACGGGCAGGGCGCAGTGATAGCAGGGTACGGGAGTGGTCATGGCAGTCTGTCGCGAGGCTGTGCGCTGAACATACATCATTGCCCGCGAGGCCAGCGTGGCAGGGTTCGCGTTTCCCTGTCACGGCGACCTTGCGGGCAACGTTGTTACTGTTTGGAGTGGACTTCAGCGCCTTGCAGGGGCTCGTCACCCAGCAACAGGTCTTTGTCGTGACCGACTTCTTCTTCTTCCTCAAACAGGCGCCAGGTCTTGCCATCTTCAACGCCCAGCAGCTCGACGAAACGGCGCCCTTCAACCTTGTCATCCAGCTGGCCGATGTAACGGCGCGGCTCCGATTCACTCTGTGTCAGCGGCACCTTGCGGTCCTTTTCGGGCTGGGTCGGGGAAATCAGGTTCAGTTCAATCGTTTTCGGGTGGCTGCTGCCGTCGAGCAGCAGCACCACTTCACCTGTCATGCCATCCAGGTGCAACGTCGCCTTGAGGTTGAGCTGCTGACCCAGCAGTTCGCGGTCGAGCGAACGGTTGATGCCTTTGCCAGCCTCGTAGTAGTTGTCATTGACCAGATGATCGGGGTTGTTCACGGCGATGGTGACCATCGACAGCGTGAGCGTCACCGAGCAGGCCAGGATGGCAATGATGATCCACGGCCACAGGTGTTTGTACCAAGGGCTGTAGGGTTTTGGTGCTGGCATGGCAAGGCTCTCTTATCTGATTTGGGGGCCGATGAAGCGGCTCTTGGCTTTTACGTTGATGTCGCTGTTGTCCGCGTCCTTGAGAATGAAATACACCTCGTTGGTACTGGACGGCAGTGCTTCTGGGGCAATCGACAACTCGACCGGCATGCTGACGATATCGCCCGCCGCGACCTTGATCTCGCGCCTGCCTTGCAGTTTCAGGTCCGGCAGACCCGTGGCATCGAGCACGTAGGTGTGGTCGTGCTGGTCCTTGTTCATGATCTTCAGGCTGTAGACGTTTTCGATCCGGCCTTCAGCGTTTTCGCGGTACAGCACGCGGTCTTTGCTGACATCGAACCCGACCAGGCTGCGGGTAAAGAAGGCAGCAGCCAGCAGGCCCATCATCGTCAGCAGCACCAGCGCATAACCGATCAGGCGAGGGCGCAGCTTATGGGTTTTTTGCCCGGACAAGTTGTGCTCGGTGGTGTAGCTGATGAGGCCGCGCGGGTAGTTCATCTTGTCCATGATGCTGTCGCAGGCGTCGATGCAGGCCGCACAGCCGATGCATTCGATCTGCAGGCCGTCACGGATGTCGATCCCGGTCGGGCACACCTGCACGCACATGGTGCAGTCAATGCAGTCGCCCAGGCCTTGAGCCTTGTAGTCCGCGTCCTTTTTACGCGGGCCACGGACTTCACCGCGACGCGGGTCGTAGGAAACAATCAGCGTGTCTTTGTCGAACATCACGCTCTGGAAGCGCGCATACGGGCACATGTAAATGCACACTTGTTCGCGCAGCCACCCGGCGTTGCCGTAGGTGGCGAGGGTGAAGAAACCGACCCAGAAATACGCCCAGCCATCGGCCTGACCGGTGAAGAAATCGATCACCAGTTCGCGAATGGGGGAGAAGTAGCCGACAAAGGTCATGCCAGTGACAAAGCCGATCAGCAGCCACAGGCTGTGCTTGCTGAGCTTGCGCACGAACTTGTTGGCGCTCATCGGCGCTTTGTCGAGTTTGATGCGCTGGTTGCGGTCACCTTCAGTGACTTTTTCGCACCACATGAAGACCCAGGTCCACACGCTCTGCGGGCAGGTATAGCCACACCACACACGCCCGGCGTACACGGTAATGAAGAACAGGCCGAAGGCGGCGACGATCAGCAAGCCCGACAGCAGGATGAAATCCTGTGGCCAGAAGGTGGCGCCAAAAATGAAGAATTTACGTTCCGGAAGGTTCCACCAGACAGCCTGGTGGCCGCCCCAGTTGAGCCAGACAGTGCCGAAGTACAGCAAAAACAGCACAGCCCCCCCGACCATTCGTAAATTGCGGAACAAACCGGTGAATGCGCGGGTGTAGATTTTTTCCCGGGCAGCATAGAGGTTGACGCTTTCAGGTGCCTTCTTGGCAGGTGGCGTTACATCGTGTACTGGAATCTGATTGCTCATTAGTGCGTCCCACGGCAGTGGAAAAATGCCGCGACCAGTGCGTGCCGGCCGCAGTCAGAAGGTGTTGCAGTGGCGCAATGATACGCCTGTGACTCTAGCTCAAGGGTGCGACCTTTGGTCGCGTTCCGAAAAAACAGAACTTGGTATAGCAGTTGTAACAAGTCATGACACAGATCAATTGACTTCAGTGCCTGCCTACAGGCCGGAAAACCCCGCAGCGTGCTTGGCCAGAGCGGTTTCGTTGGGTGACGTGCCGTTTCTGAGGACGTAAAAAAGCCCCGCCAACACAGGGTGGCGGGGCTCTTTGTCAACGCGGTCAAACCACTGGGTTATTCAGCGGCCTTGGCGTCTTCACCGTGGGACAGGCTGTACACGTAAGCGGCCAGCAAGTGAACCTTGTCGTTCCCTTGCAGATCCGCTTGAGCAGGCATCTGACCCTGACGGCCGTAACGGATGGTCTGCTGCAGTTGAGCGAAGCTCGAACCGTAAATGAACGCGCCCGGGTGAGTCAGGTTGGGTGCGCCCATCAGCGGGTTGCCTTTACCTTCTGGGCCGTGACACACGGCGCAGTTGGTGGCGTACAGCTCTTTGCCTTTGGCCGGATCAGCCTTGGCGCCTTCTGGCAGCTTGCGTCCGTCCAGTTGGGTCAGCACGTAAGCGGCTACGTCGCTTACGCCCTGCTCGCCGATCACGTCTGCCCAAGCCGGCATCATCGCGTGGCGGCCGTCCATGATGGTGGCCTTGATCTCTTGCGGGCTACCACCCCAGCGCCAGTCGGCGTCGGTCAGGTTAGGGAAGCCGTACGCGCCCTTGGCGTCGGAGCCGTGGCACACCGAGCAGTTGGACGCAAACAAACGGCCGCCCATTTTCAGTGCTTGCGGATCTTTAGCGACTTCTTCAATGGGCATGGCAGCGAATTTGGCGAAGATCGGACCAAACTTGGCGTCCGACTTGGCCATTTCCTTTTCCCATTCGTGAACCCCGGTCCAGCCCGTCTGGCCATTGGCAAACGGCGTTTCCTTTTGTAGGTCGAGGTACTGGTAGCCCGGCAGCAGGCCTTTCCAGTTACCCAGGCCCGGGTACAACACCAGGTAGCCCAAGGCAAAAATCACGGTGCCCACAAACAGCATGAACCACCATTTCGGCATCGGGTTGTCGTACTCTTCAATCCCGTCGTAAGAGTGCCCAACTGTCTCGTCAGTCTGTTCGCTGCGTTGCCCCTTGCGGGTGGCCAGCAACAACCAGGTCAAGGCGAAGATGGTACCCAGAGTGAGGACTGTAACGTACAGACTCCAGAACGTAGTCATTCTTTGTTACTCCTAGAAGCTTGCTCTTGCTCGACGTGCTTGATGGCTTCGGGATCATCCTTGAACGGCAACAGGGTTGCGTCTTCAAACTCCGACTTGCGCCGCGGGCTGAATACCCACAGCGCCAAACCGATAAAAGCCACCATCACGACGACAGTGCCCAGGCCACGAATCATCCCGATATCCATCTAGATCACCGTTTGCTTTTGATGATAGTGCCCAAGCCCTGGAGGTAAGCCACCAGTGCGTCCATTTCGGTTTTGCCCTTCACTGCATCCTTGGCACCGGCGATGTCTTCGTCGGTGTAAGGGACGCCGAGCGTGCGCAAGACTTCCATTTTTTTCGCGGTGTCCTTGCCGTCCAGCTTGCGTTCCACGAGGAACGGATACGCGGGCATGACCGATTCAGGCACCACGTTGCGCGGGTTGTACAAGTGCGCACGCTGCCAGTCATCGGAGTAACGGCCGCCGACGCGGGCCAGGTCCGGACCGGTACGCTTGGAACCCCACAGGAACGGGTGATCCCAGACGCTTTCACCGGCGACCGAGTAGTGGCCGTAACGTTCGGTTTCAGCACGGAACGGGCGGATCATTTGCGAGTGGCACTGAACACAACCGTTGGCGATGTAGATGTCGCGGCCTTCGAGTTCAAGTGCCGAGCGCGGCTTCATGCCTTCGACGGGCGTGTTGGTCACGTCCTGGAAGAACAGCGGAACGATTTGGGTCAAACCACCAATGCTCACGGCGATGACCATGAAGAAGGCCATCAGGCCGATGTTCTTCTCGACTGTTTCGTGCTTCATCAGTGGGCTCCAACGACAGCGATCTTGGTGGCTGCTTCAGCTTCTACCGGGTTCGAGGCGCGTACCGTGCGGAACACGTTGTACGCCATGAACAGCATGCCGCTGGCGAAGAAAGCACCGCCGATGGCGCGAACGATAAAGCCCGGGTGGCTGGCCTGCAGCGCTTCGACGAACGAGTACGTGAGGGTGCCGTCGTCGTTGATGGCGCGCCACATCAGGCCCTGGGTGATGCCGTTGACCCACATCGAGGCGATGTACAACACCGTACCGATAGTGGCCAGCCAGAAGTGGGTGTTGATCAGGCTGGTGCTGAACATGGCCTTTTGCCCGTAGAGGCGCGGGATCATGTGGTACAGGGCGCCGATCGAAATCATGGCCACCCAGCCCAGAGCGCCGGCGTGAACGTGGCCGATGGTCCAGTCAGTGTAGTGCGACAGCGAGTTGACGGTCTTGATGGCCATCATCGGACCTTCAAAGGTCGACATGCCGTAGAACGCCAGCGAAACCACCAAAAAGCGCAGGATCGGGTCGGTGCGCAGCTTATGCCAAGCGCCCGACAGGGTCATCATGCCGTTAATCATGCCGCCCCAGCTGGGTGCCAGCAGGATGATCGACATGGCCATGCCCAGCGACTGAGCCCAGTCCGGCAGTGCGGTGTAGTGCAAGTGGTGCGGACCGGCCCAGATGTACAGGGTGATCAGTGCCCAGAAGTGCACGATCGACAGGCGGTACGAGTAGATCGGACGCTCGGCCTGCTTGGGAACGAAGTAATACATCATCCCCAGGAAGCCTGTGGTCAGGAAGAAACCCACGGCGTTGTGGCCATACCACCACTGGATCATGGCGTCGGTCGCACCGGCATAGGCCGAGTAGGACTTGAAGAACGTCACGGGCAGAGAAGCGTGGTTCACGATGTGCAGCATGGCCGTCACGATGATGAATGCACCGTAGAACCAGTTACCCACGTAGATATGCTTGGTTTTGCGCTTGGTAATGGTCCCGAAGAACACAATGCCGTAGACCACCCAAACGATGGCCAGCAGGATAGCCAAAGGCCATTCCAGCTCTGCGTATTCTTTAGTCGTGGTGTAACCCAGCGGCAACGTGATCAGGGCGCCGACGATCACCGCTTGCCAACCCCAGAAGGTGAAGGAGGCGAGGGTATCGGAGATCAGGCGCGTCTGGCAGGTGCGCTGCACGACGTAATAAGAGGTGGCGAACAATGCACAACCACCGAAGGCGAAAATCACCAGGTTGGTGTGCAAGGGACGCAGACGGCCGAAGGTCGTCCACTCAAGGCCAAGGTTTAATTCAGGCCACACAAGTTGTGAAGCGATGAAAACCCCGAGCCCCATGCCAAGGATCCCCCAGACCACCGTCATGATGGCGAACTGGCGGACTACCTTATAGTTATAAGCAGTCGGACTGATTGCTGTGCTCATTCTAAGGTTCCACGGTTTAGGTGTTTTATTAGGAGTAAAAATCGGGCGCAAGTATGTATAAAGCGTAGGGTTATTGCAACGCAGCATGACCTCGGTCAATGCTTTCCAACGCTGATTCTGCGCCCTTTCCACACGTATCGTAGGGATAAAATCCGCCACGAAAATCAACCGCATGGAGCACGCAGGCGAAGGGGGGTGAGACGGACAAAACCGGGCGGGAATAAGGCACGGCGACATCATGGCGAAGACCGCAATCGACGATAGCCGGTATAAACCCAACCGTGTGGCCGGAAACACTGCCCTTCAACTGACCGATTTTTTTCGCTTGACCTGAACCCGGCGCACGCCGAATCACAGAATTAAGAGCTTAGTCCTGAATGGCGAGAGAGCAATGAAGGACGGCTGAGAGGTGCGACACTTGGTCGCGCTTTGAGGCGGGAACTGCCGCACCAAAATGATGCGGCAGGAAATGTCCGGAAATTATTCCGCTGATTTTTCCTCTTGCTTACCGTGGGACAAGCTGAACACGTAGGCCGCCAGCAGTTGCACCTTGTCGTTGCCCAACAATTCGTTCTGCGCCGGCATGTGACCTTGACGGCCGTGACGGATGGTTTGCTGCAACTGCGCCAGGCTGGTGCCATAGATGAAGGCAGCCGGTTGGGTCAGGTCAGGCGCACCCATGATCGGTGTCCCTTTGCCGGTTGCCCCGTGGCACGCCACACACGTGGTGTCGAACGCTTGCTTGCCTGCGGCCAGATCCACCGTGGTGCCTTGCGGCAACGGCAGGCCTGCCAGGTCATGACGCACATAAGCCGCTACGTTTTTGACCCCGTCTTCGCCCAACACTTCGCCCCAGGCCGGCATGGCAGCCATACGGCCACCCATGATGGTGGTCTTGATGGTGTCGGCATCGCCGCCCCAACGCCATGAGTTGTCGGCCAGGTTAGGGAAGCCGAACGCGCCTTTGGCATCCGAACCGTGGCATACCGAGCAGTTGGAGGCGAACAGGCGACCGCCCATTTTCAGGGCTTGCGGGTCCTGAGCGACTTGCTCCACAGGCATGGCGGCGTACTTGGCGAAAATCGGGCCGAACTTGGCATCGGCCTTGTCCATTTCCTTTTGCCATTCGTTGACGCCGGTCCAGCCGTTTTCATAACCCGGCAGCAGGCCTTTCCAGTTGCCCAGGCCGGGGTAGAGGATCAGGTAGCCGACGCCAAACACCAGCGTGCCGACAAACAACATGAACCACCATTGCGGTAGCGGGTTGTCGTATTCCTCGATGCCGTCAAAGGCATGGCCCATGGTCTCGACGGTTTCGCCCTTGGTTTCACCCTTGCGCGTACCGACCAACAGCCAGGTCAGGCCAATCAACGTGCCGATGGTCAGCACGCTGATATAGATACTCCAGAAGGTGGTCATGCTTTGTTACTCCTAGACGCTTGTTCTTGCTCGACGTGTTTGATGGCTTGCGGATCGTCCTTGAATGGCAGCAAGGTCGCGTCTTCGAATTCCGACTTGCGACGCGGGCTGAACACCCACAACGCCAGGCCGATAAAGGCCACTGCCACCACGACAGTGCCCAGGCCGCGAATCATTCCACTACTCATCTCGAAGACCATGGCTCACCTCTTGCTCTTGATCGCAGTGCCGAGGCCCTGCAGGTAAGCCACCAAGGCGTCCATTTCCGTCTTGCCCTTGACCGCATCCTTGGCACCGGCGATGTCTTCGTCGGTGTACGGCACGCCCATCATGCGCATCACTTCCAGTTTCTTTTGGGTATGGCTGTCATCGACCGGCGTGGCCACCAGCCATGGGTAGGCAGGCATCTTCGACTCGGGCACGACGTTGCGCGGGTTGTACAAGTGCGCACGGTGCCAGTCATCGGAGTACCGGGCGCCGACGCGGGCCAGGTCCGGGCCGGTACGCTTGGAACCCCACAGGAACGGGTGATCCCAGACGCTTTCACCGGCGACCGAGTAGTGACCGTAACGTTCGGTCTCGGCACGGAACGGACGAATCATCTGCGAGTGGCACTGAACGCAGCCTTCGCGGATGTAGATGTCCCGGCCTTCCAGTTGCAACGCGGTGTAAGGCTTCATGCCTTCCACCGGGGTGTTGGTCACGTCTTCAAAAAACAGCGGCACGATCTGCGTCAGGCCGCCGACACTCACACACAGAATCATCAGCAACAGCATCAGGCCAATGTTCTTCTCTACGACTTCATGTTTCATCACGAACTCCTCAGGCCATCTGCGCGGCGGCTACGACTTCAGCGGGCTCGGCGTTACGCACGGTGCGCCAAGTGTTGTAAGCCATCAGCAACATGCCACTGAGGAAGATCGCACCACCGATCAGGCGGACGACAAACCCAGGGTGGCTGGCCACCAGTGTTTCGACGAAGGAGTAGGTCAGCGTGCCGTCTTCGTTGACGGCGCGCCACATCAGGCCTTGCGCGATGCCGTTGACCCACATCGAGGCGATGTACAACACGGTGCCGATGGTTGCCAGCCAGAAGTGGGCATTGATCAGGCCCAGGCTGTACATCTGCGGGCGACCGAAGATTTTCGGGATCATGTGGTAGAGCGCGCCAATCGAGATCATGGCCACCCAGCCCAGAGCGCCGGCGTGTACGTGGCCGATGGTCCAGTCGGTGTAGTGGGAGAGGGCGTTGACGGTCTTGATTGCCATCATCGGGCCTTCGAAGGTCGACATGCCGTAGAACGCCAGCGACACGACCAAAAAGCGCAGGATCGGGTCGCTGCGCAACTTATGCCACGCCCCCGACAGGGTCATCATGCCGTTGATCATGCCGCCCCAGCTTGGCGCCAGCAGAATCAGCGACATCACCATGCCCAGCGACTGTGCCCAGTCCGGCAGCGCGGTGTAGTGCAAGTGGTGCGGACCGGCCCAGATGTACAGGGTGATCAGCGCCCAGAAGTGCACGATGGACAAACGATAGGAATAGATCGGACGTTCGGCCTGTTTCGGCACGAAGTAGTACATCATCCCCAGGAAGCCCGCTGTCAGGAAAAAGCCTACAGCGTTATGCCCGTACCACCACTGCACCATGGCGTCAGTGGCACCACCGTAGAGGGAGTAGGACTTGGTGAAGCTGACCGGGATTTCCAGGTTGTTCACGATGTGCAAAATCGCCACGGTCACGATAAACGCGCCGAAGAACCAGTTGCCCACGTAGATGTGCTTGGTCTTGCGCTTCATGATCGTGCCGAAGAACACGATGGCGTACGCGACCCAGACAATGGTGATCAGGATGTCGATCGGCCATTCCAGCTCGGCGTATTCCTTGGAGCTGGTAAAGCCCAGCGGCAGGCTGATTGCCGCCAGCAAAATCACCAACTGCCAACCCCAGAAGGTAAACGCGGCGATTTTAGGCGCGAACAAGGTCGCCTGGCAGGTGCGTTGCACCGAATAGAACGACGATGCGAACAGTGCGCATCCGCCGAAGGCGAAGATCACAGCATTGGTGTGCAGTGGGCGCAGGCGCCCGAAACTTGTCCAAGGCAAATTGAAGTTAAGTTCTGGCCAGACCAACTGCGCGGCGAGAAAAACGCCGAGCCCCATACCGACGATGCCCCAAACCACCGTCATAATGGCAAATTGGCGGACCACCTTGTAGTTGTAGGCGGTACTTGTAGAAGTGTTCATGGTTCCCCATCCACGGATCAGGTGCGTGCAAACGCGCGCCTGGAGTTATAGGCAGACTAAAAGCGAGGCAAGCATGGGGGTAGCGGGTGATGTCGGTATTGACGGGGATCAATGGGCGCAGTGCGTGCAGCAACGCGGCTGGCTCTGGAATGGCGCTGTACAAGGCGCCGGTTGGACCTTGATCCTGGCCCATGGTGCAGGCGCGCCGATGGACAGTCAGTGGATGGCTGAAATGGCTGAACGCCTTGCCGTTCGCGGGGTTAACGTACTTCGCTTCGAGTTCCCGTACATGGCGCAACGCAGGCGCGATGGTGGCAAAAGGCCTCCCAATCCGCAGCCGGTGTTACTCGAATGTTGGCGTGAGGTATTTAGTGAGGTGCGACGGCATGTCGCTGGGCCAATTGCCATCGGTGGCAAGTCCATGGGCGGGCGCATGGCCAGCCTGCTGGCAGATGAGTTGGGCGCGGATGCGCTCGTGTGCCTGGGCTACCCGTTTTATGCGGCTGGCAAACCGGAAAAACCACGGGTGGCGCACCTGGCGCACGTCAAGACGCCGACCCTGATCGTGCAGGGCGAACGCGATGCGTTGGGCAACCGTGAAGCGGTAGAGGCGTATACGTTGTCACCGGCGATTGAGGTGCACTGGTTAGTGGCCGGTGACCATGACTTGAAGCCGCTTAAAGCATCGGGCTATAGCCATGCACAGCATCTGGAGGCTGCGGCAGACAGGATTGTGAGCGGGTTGAAGCCCGCCTAGTCGCGGCCGGGCAGCACGAGGCTGCGTTCGGCGGCGACACGGTATCGGCTTTAGCGGTTAAACCGCTCCACCAGCGAGTACTGCACGTTCACGGTCTGGGTCAGTTCTTCGCTCAATTGCGCCGAGCGCTGGGCCTGATCGGAGGTCTGGTCAGCCAGGTCAGCGATGGTGCTGATGTTGCGGCTGATTTCTTCTGCGACCGAGCTTTGCTCTTCGGTGGCGGCGGCAATTTGCGTGGTCATGTCGGTGATGTTGGCCACCGCTTCACTGATCCCCACCAGCGCCTGATCGGCTTCCAGGACCCGTGCCACGCCTTCTTCGGCCTGACGATGCCCGGCGTCCATGGTTTGCACGGCGCTGGCTGCCGTCTGTTGCAGCTTGGCAATCAGGCTGTGGATCTGGCCGGTCGAGGTGCTGGTGCGTTGCGCCAGTTGGCGCACTTCATCCGCCACCACGGCAAAGCCACGGCCCATTTCCCCGGCGCGGGCCGCTTCAATAGCGGCATTGAGGGCCAGCAGGTTGGTCTGGTCGGCAATGCCTTTGATCACGTCGACCACGCCGCCGATTTCATCGCTGTCCTTGGCTAGCTGGGTAACGGTCGCGCCGGTTTCACCGACCACCACCGACAGGCGCTCGATGGCTTCGCGGGTTTCCCCGGCGATGTCGCGGCCGCGACTGGTCAGGCGATTGGCTTCCTGGGTGGCGTCCGCGGTGCGTTGCACGTGGCTGGCCACTTCTTGCGTGGTGGCCGCCATCTGGTTTACGGCGGTGGCCACTTGCTCGGTTTCCAGGCGCTGGCGCTCAAGCCCGCTGGAGCTTTGATGCGCCAGGGCGTCGGACTGACGGGCCTGGTCGCTCAAGTGCTCGGCGGTGTCCTGCAAGCGCGTCAGGCAGGTTTTCAGGCGGGCTTCCTGGCTGAGAATGGACATCTCCAGTCGCGCCTGCGGGCCACGGCTGTCGGTGTACATCTGTGCAATCAGCGGGTCAGACGTGGTCTGTTCCGCCAGGCGCAGCAAGCGTTTGATCCCGCGTTGCTGCCAGGTCAGGCCCAGCAGGCCCAGCGGAATGGACAACAATGCCGCCAGTGCAAACCCCCAACTGGAGGTGAGCAGGGCGCCAATCATGAAGCTCAACTGGCTGACCAGAATGAACGGCAGCCAGTCCTGCACCACCGGCAGCCACTTGTCGCGCTGCGGAATTGCAGGCTTGCCGCGGTTGATCCGCGAATACAGGGCTTCGGCGCGACGAATTTGTTCGGCGGTCGGTTTGACCCGCACCGACTCGTACCCCACCACACGCTCGTTTTCAAACACCGGCGTGACATAGGCATTGACCCAATAATGGTCGCCGGTCTTGCAGCGGTTTTTAACGATGCCCATCCACGGCAGGCCCTTTTTCAGGGTGGTCCACATGTGGTCAAAGACCGCTGGCGGCACATCGGGATGGCGCACGAGGTTGTGCGGCGCGCGCATCAGCTCATCACGCGAGAAGCCGCTGATCTCGACAAAGGCGTCGTTGCAATACGTGATCACACCTTTGGCATCGGTCGTGGAAATCAACCGTTGCTGAGCGGGGAATGTGCGTTCGCGTTGTGTGATGGGCTGGTTATTACGCATGTCGTTTCAATCCGCAAGGCTTTGAAAGGGTGTCGGCGCCGGGTGGGATTTGTTTAATTTATATTTCAGTCAACGGGCGCCATTGAAGGCGCCGCGCAGGCCGCGATTCGGTGCTCAGGGCATCAGCATCGGGTAGGTAAAAAAAACAAAGTGCAGCACGTTGAGTCCCAAATGGGTGGCAATCGCTGCCCCCAGGCCGCCAAAACGGTAGGCCAGACCATAGCCGAGCCCTGCGATTCCCGCCAACAGCATCCATTGCCAGCCTGCGGCAAAATGCGCCAGGCCAAACAACAGCGAGGCGATCACCAGCGCGAGGGTCTGGCCATAGGGCAGCTGTTTGAACCAGCGGCTCAGTCCGCCTTGCACATAGCCGCGAAACAGCGCTTCTTCGACCAGGGTCACCAGCAGCAGGTTGTTCAATAGCCACAGCCAACCCTGCGCTGGCCATTTCGGTGCCCAGGCGATCATGCCCAGCAGTAAGGCGCCGCCCAGCGCACCCATTGCCGCCAGCGCCAGCCCCATCAAGGTCGCGCCCAGCGTGGCACGCCAGTTGAAGCGCGTGGCAATCCACGGGCACACCAGCAGCAACCAGAACCCGATCAGCGGTTTGTCCAGGTTCAGGTACATCGAGAAGGGCACCGCATCGGCGGTCAGCCGTTCGGGGGCGATGGCGCGGCCGTTGTGAAAACCCGGCAGCCAGTGCAGGGCCAGCGCCAGGGCCAGCAGCACAAACAGGCCGTGCCCGGCATAGCGCAGGTATGGAGTACGGGTTTGTAACACCGCGAGCCCGCTGATGATGAGCAATGACAAGGCGGTGATGACTTGCAGGCTTAATTGGCCGTAGCTCAGGGCCAGGCCGTAGCCCAAGGTTAAGAGGGCCAGATAAGGCCAAGGCAGTGCACGCATGAAAATCCCTTGAGTGATCGTTAAAAAAAACGCCCCGAAGGGCGTTCGGGGCGCGTCAGTATAACGATCAGGCTTTTACGGATTTATCAATAAACGTCGTAAGTGCCGCCCGGATGTCAGGAGGCAATCAGTTGACGCAGCACGTAATGCAGAATGCCTCCGGCTTTGAAGTACTCGACCTCGTTCAGGGTGTCGATGCGGCACAGCACCTCGACCTGTTCCTGGCTCCCGTCTTCACGGGTGATGACCAGGGTCAGGTTCATGCGCGGCTGCAACTGGGCGCCGGTCAGGCCGAGAATGTCGAGGGTTTCCTTGCCGGTCAGGTTCAGGCTTTTGCGGTTCTGGTCCAGCTTGAACTGCAACGGCAACACACCCATGCCCACCAGGTTGGAGCGGTGAATACGCTCGAAACTTTCGGCAATCACCGCTTTGACCCCCAGCAGGTTGGTGCCTTTAGCGGCCCAGTCACGGCTGGAGCCAGTGCCGTATTCCTGACCGGCAATCACCACCAGCGGCGTGCCGGAGGCCTGATAGCGCATGGCTGCGTCGTAGATCGACAGCTTCTCGCCAGTGGGGATGTAAAGCGTGTTGCCGCCTTCTTCACCGCCGAGCATTTCGTTGCGAATGCGGATGTTGGCGAACGTGCCGCGCATCATGACTTCATGGTTGCCGCGGCGTGATCCATAGGAGTTGAAATCCCGGGGTTCGACGCCTTTTTCGCGCAGGTAGCGCCCGGCCGGGCTGTCCGCCTTGATATTGCCGGCAGGGGAGATGTGGTCAGTGGTGACCGAGTCCCCGAGCAAGGCCAGCACCCGGGCGGCCTTGACGTCGGTAATGACCGGCAAGGGTCCGCTGATGTCGTCGAAGAACGGCGGGTGTTGAATGTAGGTCGAGTCCTCTTGCCACACGTAAGTGGCCGCTTGCGGCACTTCAATGGCTTGCCACTGCTCGTCCCCGGCAAACACCTCGGCGTATTCCTTGTGGAACATCGCGGTGCTGACCTGCGCCACGGCGTCGGCGATCTCTTTTTGGCTGGGCCAGATGTCGCGCAGGTAGACCGGTTGGCCATCCTTGCCCATGCCCAGCGGCTCGCTGCTGATGTCCGTGCGCACACTGCCAGCCAGCGCATAAGCCACCACCAGGGGCGGCGAGGCGAGCCAGTTGGTTTTCACCAACGGGTGAACACGGCCTTCGAAGTTGCGGTTGCCCGACAGCACGGAAGCCACGGTCAGGTCGTTCTGGGTGATGGCTTTTTCAATGGGTTCAGGCAGCGGCCCGGAGTTGCCGATACAAGTTGTGCAGCCGTAGCCCACCAGTGAGAAGCCCAGTTGATCCAGATAAGGCGTCAGCCCGGCAGCCTTGTAGTAGTCGGTGACCACTTTGGAGCCGGGCGCAAGGGAGGTTTTGACCCAGGGCTGGGTCATCAAGCCTTTTTCCACGGCTTTCTTGGCCACCAGACCGGCCGCCATCATCACGCTCGGGTTGGAGGTGTTGGTGCAAGAGGTGATTGCGGCAATCACCACGGCGCCATTTTTCAGGCGATAGGTTTTGCCTTCCCAACTGTATTCGGCCTCGCCCACCAAATCGGCATTGCCCACCGCCACGCCACCACCGCCCTCACTCTCAAGGCGGCCTTCTTCTTTATTGGTGGGTTTGAATTGCAGGCTCAGGAAGTCATCGAAGGCCTGACCCACGTTCGGCAGCGACACGCGGTCTTGCGGGCGCTTTGGCCCGGCCAGGCTGGCTTGCACGGTGCCCATGTCGAGGGACAAGGTGTCGGTGAACACCGGCTCCTGACCCGGCTCGCGCCACAGGCCCTGCGCTTTGCAATAGGCTTCGACCAGTTTTACCGTGGCCTCGGGGCGACCTGACAGGCGCAGGTAGTCCAGCGTGATGTCATCCACCGGGAAAAAGCCGCAGGTTGCGCCATATTCGGGCGCCATGTTGGCCAGCGTGGCGCGGTCGGCCAGTGGCAAATCCGCCAGGCCGTCGCCATAAAACTCGACAAATTTTCCGACCACGCCTTTGCTGCGCAGCATTTGCGTGACGGTCAGCACCAGGTCGGTGGCGGTAATGCCTTCTTTGAGCTTACCGCTGAGTTTGAAACCCACCACTTCCGGGATCAGCATCGACACCGGCTGGCCGAGCATCGCCGCTTCCGCTTCGATACCGCCCACGCCCCAGCCCAGTACGCCAAGGCCGTTAATCATGGTGGTGTGAGAGTCGGTCCCCACCAGCGTGTCGGGGAAGGCGTACGTGCGGCCGTCTTCTTCCTTGGTCCAGACCGTGCGGCCCAGGTACTCCAGGTTGACCTGATGGCAGATGCCGGTGCCCGGCGGTACGACGCTGAAGTTGTCAAAGGCACTTTGGCCCCAGCGCAGAAACGCATAACGTTCGCCGTTGCGCTGCATCTCGATATCAACGTTCTGTTCAAAGGCACTGGGGCTGGCGAATTTATCGACCATCACTGAGTGGTCGATCACCAGGTCCACCGGCGACAGCGGGTTGATCCGCTGCGGGTCGCCACCGGCCTTGGCCATCGCGGCGCGCATGGCTGCCAGATCGACCACGGCGGGCACGCCGGTGAAGTCCTGCATCAACACCCGCGCCGGGCGGTACTGGATTTCGCGGTCCGAACGGCGCTCTTTGAGCCAGGCGGCGAGCGCCTTGAGGTCGGACTCGGTGACGGTTTTATCGTCTTGCCAGCGCAGCAGGTTTTCCAGCAGCACCTTGAGCGACATGGGGAGCGTGCTCAAATCGCCAAGGGTATTGGCGGCCAATGGCAGGCTGAAATAGTGATAAGTCTTATCGTCGACTTTTAAGGTAGAGAGGGTCTTCAGGCTATCGAGGGAGGACATGAAATGACTCCTTAGATCCGCACGGTAACGGATCGTGTGGAACAAACTGAGCTTCTAACCTAGGGGCTGGTCGCGTGTCATTGCACGCCGCGCTCCGAAGGGACGAAAGCCCACGGGGTATAGGGCGGCGGCTATGCAACGTGAACAGACCCTAGCCCTGATTCATCAAACTGGCTAATAACTGGACTGCCTAGGCAAGTTCAAGGTTCCAATCTCAGTTATCATGCCGGCCTTTTTGTGACAGTCCTTGCTCCAAAGCAGGGTTGTGCAGCGGACCAATCCTTGTCAGCTGCCCAGGAGTGATTCAATGAACACCGTTTTTATGCACTGCCGCCCCGGTTTTGAGGGTGAAGTCTGCTCGGAAATCGCCGAGCACGCCGCGCGCCTCAATGTGTCCGGCTACGCCAAAGCCAAACCGGCCAGTGCCTGCGCCGAATTTGTGTGCACCGAAGAAGGCGGCGCTGAGCGGCTGATGCGCGGTTTGCGTTTTGCCGAGTTGATTTTCCCCCGCCAGTGGGCGCGGGGCACGTTCGTCGACCTGCCCGAAACCGACCGTATCAGCGTGATCCTCGACCGCATGGACGGTTTTCCGGTATGCGGCAGTCTGTGGCTGGAAATGGTCGACACCAATGACGGCAAAGAGCTGTCCAATTTCTGTAAAAAGTTTGACGCCCATTTACGCAAGGCGCTGATTAAAGCCGGCAAATTGGTGGAAGACGATGACAGCAAGCCGCGCCTGTTGCTGACGGTCAAAAGTGGCCGTGAGTTGTTTCTCGGTCTGGCTGAGTCCGACAACAGCGCCATGTGGCCCATGGGCATACCGCGCCTGAAGTTCCCCCGTGAAGCGCCGAGCCGCTCGACCTTGAAGCTGGAAGAGGCCTGGCACCATTTCATCCCTCGCGACCAGTGGGACGAGCGCCTGCACAGCGACATGACCGGGGTTGACCTCGGCGCCGCGCCCGGCGGCTGGACGTGGCAGCTGGTCAATCGCGGCATGCTGGTCACGGCTATCGACAACGGCCCGATGGCCGAAAGCCTGATGGACACCGGCCTGGTCCAGCACTTGATGGCCGACGGTTTTACTTTCAAGCCGCGTCAACCGGTGGACTGGATGGTCTGCGATATCGTTGAAAAGCCCGCGCGCAATGCGGCGATGCTGGAAGAGTGGATCGGCGAAGGTCATTGCCGTGAGGCGGTGGTCAACCTCAAATTGCCGATGAAACAGCGCTATGCCGAAGTCCGGCGTTTGCTCGACCGTATCGCTGAGGGCTTCAAGGCGCGTGGCATCACGGTGGAGATCGGCTGCAAGCAGCTGTACCACGACCGTGAAGAAGTCACCTGCCATTTGCGTCGAATAGACGTCAAAAAAACCAAATCTCGCTGATTCAGGAGTCACATGATGAATGTTGCTGACCTGCCGGTTGACGGCACGCTGGACGCCACCGGGCTCAACTGTCCGGAGCCTGTCATGATGTTGCACCAACACATCCGGGACTTGGTGCCGGGCGGCCTGTTGAAGGTGATCGCCACCGATCCGTCCACGCGCCGGGACATTCCAAAATTCTGCGCATTTCTCGACCATGAACTGATCGGTCAGACAGAAGAAGCGGGGACTTACCTCTACTGGATCCGTAAGAAGCAGGGCTGAACCCCAAGGTGACCCGCAGCCGCTATCAAGGGCTGCGAAGGGTTGCACTGCACCCCGTCCAAGCACGCGTTTGGTCGAAGCGCCAGCCGGTTATTTGCCGGCGGCGCGAATGCGTTTTTTCGCGCTGCTCACCAGGCGCACGCTGAGCATCAGCGCCGCGCAGGTCAGGCCCGCAATCAAGCCTTGCCACAACCCGCTCGGGCCGCTCGGCTCGCCCAGCCAGTCAGTCAGGCCCAGCGCATACCCCACGGGCAACCCCACGCCCCAGTACGCAAACAAGGTCATGATCATCGTCACCCGCGTGTCTTGATAGCCGCGCAAGGCGCCTGCCGCCGTGACCTGAATCACGTCCGAAAACTGATACAGCGCCGCGAACACCAGCAACAACGTGGCGACTTCCAGCACCTGGGGGTCGGCGGTGTAAATACTGGCAATTGGCCCGCGCAGCAACAGAATCAAACTGGCCGAGATGAACGCCCAAATCAGCGCCGTGCCCATGCCCACGCCGGCCACAAACCGGGCTTCGCGCGGTTGCTGGCGGCCCAGTGCCTGACCGACGCGCACGGTAATGGCCATGCCCAGCGAATACGGGATCATGAACACCAGCGAACTGAAGTTAAGCGCAATCTGATGACCCGACACCACGGTGGCGCCGAGGCTGCCGATCAACAGGGCGATCACCGCGAAGATGCTGGATTCAGCGAACACGGCGATACCGATGGGCAGGCCGACACTGAGCAGTCGCTTGAGAATCGGCCACTTCGGCCATTCAAAATGGCTGTACACCTGACTCGACTGATAGATCGCACCGCGCATCGTCCAGACCACCATGCCCAGGGCCATGAACCACATCACGATCGCCGTGGCCCAGCCGCAACCCACGCCGCCCATGGCCGGCACGCCAAAATGGCCGTAGATGAAGATGTAGTTGAGCGGAATGTTCAGTGCCAGCGCGATCAGGCCCAGCACCATGCTCGGCCGGGTTTTGCCCAGCCCGTCACTGAACCCGCGCAAGACGCAGTAAATCGCCACCGCGGGCATGCCGCTGGCAATCCCGTACAAATAGCCCATGCACGGCTCGATCAAGTCGGGGGCGACCTTCATCCAGTGCAGCAACGGTTCGGCAACCATCAGGATCCCGGCCGCGCACAGCCCGGTGATGAACGCCAGCCACAGGGCCTGGCGCACAATCGGGCCGATTTCGCCGTGGGTGTTGGCGCCATAACGCTGGGCGACTTTCGGGGTGGTGGCCAGCAGAATCCCAGACATCAACAGAAACACCGGCACCCACACCGAGTTGCCCAGCGCCACCGCTGCCAGATCGCGCGGCCCGACGCGCCCGGCCATCACGGCGTCGACAAACCCCATGGCCGTCGTGGCCACTTGGGAAATGATGATGGGAAGCGCCAGGGCAAGCAGGGCGCGCACTTCTGTGCGCACCCGCGCAGGGCGGCTGACAGGGGGGGTAGCAAAATCAGGAGAAACAGCGTTCACAAGTGTGCATCCAGCGTGTAGTAGGCGCAAAAGCGGGGATTGTACGCGCCCGGCACCGCCGGGCAACTGTGCAGTTGTAGTGCGTTTGTAAGCACCGGGGCTGAAGCGGTGCGACACCTTGCTGGCTCATTGTGTACAACAACGCCTACACTGCTGCTCCGCCAAAGGAGCCTGCCATGTTGATTGTTGCTGATGAAAATATTCCGCTGATCGAAGAATTCTTTGCCTCATTCGGTGAAATACGCCGTTTGCCGGGGCGTCAGATCACCCGCGCCGACGTGCATGACGCCGATGTGCTGCTGGTTCGCTCGGTCACCCGGGTCGACCGCGAACTGCTGGAAGGCAGCGCCGTGAAGTTTGTCGGCACGTGCACCATCGGTACCGATCACCTGGCGTTGGACGACTTCGAACACGCCGGCATTCAGTGGGCCAGCGCCCCCGGTTGCAACGCCCGCGGCGTGGTGGATTACGTGCTTGGCAGCCTGCTGACACTGGCTGACATCGAAGGTGCCGACCTTGCACAGCGCACCTATGGCGTGATTGGCGCGGGTGAGGTGGGCGGTCGGCTGGTCCGGGTGTTGCGTGATCTGGGCTGGAAGGTCCAGGTGTGTGACCCCCTGCGTCAGGCGGCTGAAGGCGCAGATTACGTCAGCCTGGAGCAGATCATTGAGCAGTGTGACGTCATCAGCTTGCACACCCCGTTGAGTAAAAGCGGCGATTTCGCGACATGGCATTTATTGGATGAGACCCGGTTGAACCGGCTCAAACCCGGCACCTGGCTGATCAACGCCAGCCGTGGCCCGGTGGTGGACAACGCTGCGCTGCGCAACGTGCTGAACGCCCGTGAAGACCTGCAAGCCGTCTTGGATGTGTGGGAAGGCGAGCCGCAGGTTGACGTGGAACTGGCCGACTTGTGCGTCTTGGCCACACCGCACATCGCCGGTTACAGCCTGGACGGCAAGCAGCGCGGCACCGCGCAGATCTATCAGGCGCTGTGCGCGTTCCTCGGTCAGACGCCGCAGGTGCAACTGGCGGATTTACTGCCGGCGCCCTGGCTGGCCAAGGTTGAATTGAGCGCCAACAGCGATCAGGCGTGGGCCTTGGCCATGGTGTGCCGTGGCGTCTATGACCCGCGTCGGGATGACGCTGATTTTCGACGTACCCTGACTGGCCCGGTCGATCAGCAAAAGCAGGCGTTCGATGGTTTGCGCAAGCACTACCCGGTGCGGCGTGAAATTGAAGGGCTGACCGTGCACATCGAAGGGCACAACCCCGCGTTGACGAAAATGGCCGCCGCCCTCGGCTGCGTGGTGGTTTAACCGCGTATAAAAAACCGGCCACTTGGGCCGGTTTTCAAAAGACGGGGGTCTGTCAGTTCTTGTGCTTGGGTGTGACCAGGCGTTTATCCAGCTCTTCGCACGCCTGTTGAATCATCGCTTCGGTGATCTCGACTTCTTTGCCTTGCGCATCAATGATTGCGCACCCCACAGACTGGTTGGGCTGGGTACGAATCACCGGTACTGATTGAACATTGTGTTGCAAATCCATGGCTTGTCTCCTCATCAGGGTGTAGCGCTAATGTAGTTCCATTTAGTGACCAAGCTGTGACAACCCTTGGCGGCCATTTACTCAAACAGAAATATCCTGAAACTTCCAGTCTCACGTTAGACCAATCCGACCTAGGGTTGGCATGAGCCGGTCATATTCAAACCGAGTGAGAAAGGTTTACATCGAAGGCCGTTTTTTCGTTGTAGGCTGTCCACTGCCCATGTGGGGCATTTCTTGTTTATTCGGGTGTTCTGGATGCTTTCTTCTCGTCATCGCCGGGCGCTTCGTCTGGCGACTCATTTTGTAGCGCCTTATCGCTGGCACACCGCAGGCGCCTTGCTGGCACTGATTGTGACGGCCGGCATCACGCTGTCGATGGGGCAGGGCATTCGTCTGCTGGTGGACAAGGGCTTTATGACTCAGTCCCCGCACCTGCTCAATCAGTCCATCGGCGTGTTCCTGCTCCTGGTGCTGGCGCTGTCCGTAGGGACGTTCGTGCGCTTTTATCTGGTGTCGTGGATCGGTGAGCGGGTGGTGGCCGACATCCGGCGTCAGGTGTTTAACCACCTGATTGACTTGCACCCCGGTTTTTATGAAAACAACCGCAGCTCGGAAATCCAGTCGCGGCTGACGGCGGACACCACGTTGCTGCAATCGGTGATCGGTTCTTCGCTGTCATTGTTCTTGCGCAACAGCCTGATGGTGATCGGGGGCATCGTGCTGTTGTTCATCACCAACCCCAAGCTCACCAGCATCGTGGTGGTGGCCTTGCCGCTGGTGCTGGCGCCGATCCTGATTTTTGGCCGCCGGGTGCGCAGCCTGTCGCGTCAAAGCCAGGACCGGATTGCCGATGTCGGGAGCTATGTGTCCGAAGCCCTGGGGCAAATCAAAACCGTCCAGGCCTACAACCACCAACAGCAGGACCGGCAGCGCTTTGCCCACACCGTTGAACAGGCTTTCGCCACCGCGCGCAAGCTTATCGTGCAGCGTGCCTGGCTGATTACCTTGGTGATCCTGCTGGTGCTGGGCGCGGTCGGGGTGATGTTATGGGTGGGCGGCATGGACGTGATTGCCGGACGCATTACCGGTGGCGAACTGGCAGCCTTTGTGTTTTACAGCCTGATTGTCGGCAGCGCCTTTGGCACCTTGAGTGAGGTCATTGGTGAATTGCAGCGAGCGGCCGGGGCCGCAGAGCGGATCGCCGAGTTGTTGCAATCCAAAAGCCTGATCTCGGCGCCGGCCAGCGGGTTGCTCGCACTGCCCGAACAGGTGGCGGGCACTCTGCAGCTGCAAGGTGTGTCGTTTGCCTACCCCTCGCGCCCGGAACGCTTTGCCCTGGAAGACCTCACCCTGACCGTCCATGCAGGCGAGACGCTGGCGCTGGTCGGGCCGTCGGGGGCGGGCAAGTCGACGTTGTTCGATTTGCTGTTGCGCTTTTACGACCCGCAGCACGGTCAGATCCTGCTGGACGGGCTACCCGTCACGCAACTGGACCCGCAGGACGTGCGCCGCTGCTTCGCGTTGGTGTCGCAAAGCCCGGCGCTGTTCTTTGGTTCGGTGGAGGACAACATCCGCTACGGCAATCCCGACGCCACGCTGGAACAGGTGCAAGCGGCGGCGCGCATTGCCCATGCCCATGACTTCATTTTGCAAATGCCCGAGGGTTACAGCACCCATTTGGGGGAGGGCGGGCTGGGATTGTCCGGCGGCCAGCGTCAGCGCCTGGCGATTGCCCGCGCGCTGTTGGTGGACGCGCCGATCCTGTTGCTCGATGAGGCCACCAGTGCGCTGGATGCCCAGAGCGAACACTTGATTCAGCAAGCCTTGCCCAGCCTGATGTCAGGCCGGACCACGCTGGTCATCGCCCATCGCCTGGCCACCGTGCAGAATGCGGACCGCATTGCGGTGATGGATCAGGGCAAGTTGATAGCAATCGGCACCCACGCGCAGCTCATTGCCACTAACCCGCTGTATGCGCGGTTGGCAGCGTTGCAGTTCAATGTGCAGGGGTAAACGGATAGCGATCAGGTCGGGAGAGCGGAGTGGGTTGACATCCTTCGCCGCCCTCGCCAGCGATCACCGCGGCGGGATGCCGGGTCATGGCTGGCGAGGGGGGCGCTTCAACCGCCGGTTAGCGGTATTCGCACAGGTAGGCGGTTTCAACCACGACCTTGAGCTGGAACTTGCTATTGGCCGGTACGTTGAACTGGCTACCGGTCTTGAACGTTTCGAAGGCCTCGCTGCCCGGCAATTTGACGTTCAGCTCGCCCGACACCACGTGCATGATTTCACGCTCGGCAGTGCCGAATTCGTATTCGCCCGGGGCCATGACGCCGATAGTGGCCTTGCCTTCGGCTTGCGTGAAGGCAATCGACTTGACGGTGCCGTCGAAGTATTCGTTGACTTTAAACATGGCGATTCCTCGGTAGGGGCTTAAAAAGGCTGGCCAGTATGCAGAAGCCGTTTTATCCCGTCACGCCCTTTTAAGGGTGCTAATCGGCCAGAATCAGCGGCAGTAAACGTGCGGTATTTCGCGCGTCTTCCAGTGCCCGGTGCTGCTGGCCGTGAAACTGCAGGCCCGCCAGTTGCAGCGCGCTGTTGAGCCCCAAGGCCTGCTTCAAGTGACGTGCCTGTGCGAACTGTTGTTTAAGGTTGTGATGCGCCAGATGCGCCAATGCACTGTTGAGCTGTTTTTGCTGCCATTCCTGCTGCAGTTGCTTGCGGTCGTAGTCGCCCCAGCTGGCCCAGGCTTCAAGGTGGGGCAAGTGCTGGCCCAGCCAGCGTTCAAACTGCTCCCAGACCTGCGTCATCGGCATGGCGGAGTCGATATTGGCCTGGGTAATGCGCGTCAGCTGGCGGCAGAAGGGCGTCAGTAAAGGGCGGCGCACGGGCCGTATAAACCGTTGAAAATGGTCAACCTCACGGCCCGAACGGGTGACGATGCTGGCACCGATTTCAATCACCTCCATTTCCTCCAGAGGCCAGCCGCCGTCGTCGGTGGTGGCTTCCAGATCAATTACCAGCCAGTGCGGCATGTGCGGCTTCCTTAAACAGCATCGGTGTTGAGCAGTGGAGCGTAGCCAAAGCAGTGAGATCCGCCTAGGCTCTTTTTTGTGTGGGCCAGTCAAGGGCTTCCTTGGTAGGCTACGCGGGTTTGAATGGCCATCGCGCCCGATGTAAGGTCGTGCACAGAACAATAAGTTCCAGCCAAAGGCGTAACCAGAGGTATACGGTTTGAAGTGTTTGCCAGTACGGATGGCTCACAGCATGTTGCTGGCCTTTGGCATGACGTTGCTGACGCCCGTGTGGGCCGTGCAGGAAGTCAGGGTCGGTGCTGCTCACTTTCCCCCCTACACAGTGCGCCCCGAAAGCGGCGTCGACACTGGCTTGTTGCCGCAATTGCTCGATGCCCTCAACCAACTGCAAAACGACTTCCGTTTTGTTCCGGTGCCCAGTTCCATCCCCCGTCGCTTCCGTGATTTCGATCAGGGGCGAGTCGATATGGTGATGTTCGAGAACCCGGCCTGGGGCTGGCAGGACATTGCCTACAGCGCGGTGGACATGGGCCTTGAAGATGCCGAGGTGTTCGTTGCCAGGCAACAGCCGGACCGCCAACAGGATTACTTCGACGATTTGAGCAATAAACGGCTGGCGCTGTTTAGCGGCTATCACTACGCGTTTGCCGGGTTTAACCCTTCACCCCGTTACCTGGCGCAGCACTTCAATGCCACGCTCACGTACTCCCACGAAAGTAACCTGCTGATGGTGCTGCGTGGCCGGGTCGATGTGGCGTTGATTACCCGTTCCAACCTCACCGAGCTGCTCGCCCGCAACCCGAAGATCAAGTCCCAGGTGCTGGTGTCCCAGCGCATTGACCAGATCTACCACCACTACGCCTTGCTGCGGCCACAGGCGCCAATTGCCGCCCCGCAGTTGGCGGCCCTGCTGCAACAGCTGCGTGACAACGGCCAGATCAAGGCGATCTTCGAGCCGTTTCAAGTGGCCGTGGTGCCCATGCGTCGGCCACTGGCTGAGGTGCTGCCCTAAATTCTGCGGGTCGGCTAACGTCAAACAGCCTGACTGTTGACGATAATCGTGAGCCCAAGCCATGACTGCTGTTTTCCCGTTTCAACCCCGCTGGCGCGATCTGAGTGCCGACCTGACCGACACCCGCCTGAGCCTGACTGACGGGCAACACCCACTGATCGACCTGCGCCTTGAGCGTGGCGACACCCTTGAACTGCACCTGCAAGACGGCCAACCCGGCGCCTCGCTGCAAGGCGTGTGGGCGGCTTGTTACTGGTTGTTTGCCAGTGATCCTGCGTGTCAGCAATTGACCTGGCATCTCGATCCGCCCCCGCCCGCGGCATTGCGCAGCGGGCTGTTGCGTGCCACCGAGGTTGCCGGGCACTACCAATGCCTGCGCAGTCTGTTTTGGCAACAGCCCCGTCCATGGACCGGCGATGCGCCCGTGGCGGCGTACCCGCAGCACATGGTCATCAGCGGGGGTAAACGTCATCCGCTGCGCGCACCCAAACCGGTGGGCGAGGTGTATCGGCGTTTTGATGCCCGGCTGGGCAGTTGGATATCCCTGCGCACCCTGGATATCGAAGCCGACCTTGAACGCTTCAACCGCTGGCAGAACACGCCCCGGGTCATGGATTTCTGGGAGGAGGGCGGCACCCTTGGGCGCCACCGCCAATTCCTCGAGACCTTGGCCGCTGACCCGCACACCGTGACCTTGATTGGCTGCATCGATGACCAGCCGTTTGCGTATTTCGAAGTGTACTGGGCGAAAGAAGACCGTATTGCGCCGTTTTATGACGTGGACGATTACGACCGGGGCATTCACATGCTGGTGGGGGAGCAGGCGCATCGCGGGCCGCATAAAGTCGCCAGTTGGCTGTCGGCGCTGACGCACTACGTGTTTCTGGACGACCCACGTACTCAGCGCGTGGTGGCTGAGCCGCGTGCCGATAACGCGAAGATGATCGGCTATATGCAGTCTCACGGGTTTCACTGCGAGAAAGAGTTCAACTTCCCGCACAAGCGTGCAGCGCTGATGATGCAAAGCCGCGAGCGTTTCTTCGAAGGGTGCGAGTTGGTCTAGCGGCTGGCCGGGGCTTGCAGGGGCGGGCACGCTCCTGCAAGTGGCGTTGACGCTCAGCGGCGCGCGAAGGTATCGCGTGGGGTGCCCGAGACCTTGCGGCAGTGGATCAGGGCGTCGCGGATCATGAAATTCACCAGCGTCGGTGACACCCCCAATTCCTTGGCAATGTCCTTTTGCTGAACCCCGTGCAGGCGATACATCTCGAAGGCATAGCGCGTACGGCTGGGCAGTTCGGTCAGTGCGTCGGCAATGTTTTCCAGGGTTGAAAAGTTGATGTGCGAGGTTTCGGGCGATGCGCCGTGGATGACCACATTCAAGCCTTCCTCTTCCGGGCCGGAGTATTTCTGCTCCAGCGCCTGCTTGCGGTAATGATCGATCGCCAGGTTACGCACGATCTGAAACAGGTAGCTCAATTGCGCCTTGAACGATGAGGTGATCTGCGGCGCAGCGTGCAAACGGAAGAAGGCGTCTTGCACCACATCTTCAGCCCTGGACCGACACCCGGTGATGCGTGCTGCAATCTTGACCAGGATGAGCCGGTTTTCAACAAAGGCCTGAAGTAAGGGTGAATCGCACCTGCTTGTGGACACTTGTTCCGTCATGGAAATCACCTGTTGCAATTGAAAAAGTGTGGGCGTCTGGACAAGCCGCGTCCTACACAGCTCGCAACAAATTAGGTTGAATGATAATGATTGTCAATTGAGAAAGAGAATTAATGAAGCCGATTACCTCACTTTGAGAAACGCCTCACATCACGCACCGTCCGTTCAAAATCACCCCCTCTCGCGGGACTAATTATTTGCGTCGGCCAACCGTTCTCAATGGACATGGGTCGGGATCAGGGCTGGCCAAATAATGGCTCGGACAGGAGGGCGAGATGGGAAAGGACCGTAAACACGCAGCGAGTTTAGAGGGGGCACACGTGCACCTTGCGCACCTCCATCAGGCCTCAGGCAGTGGCGTCGGGCGATGAGTAAGGTGATCAACATGCGCCTGTTTTGCCTGCCCCACTCGGGCGCCAGTGCCATGGCCTACAACCGCTGGCGGCGTTCATTGCCTGAGTGGCTGCACGTGCGTGCGCTGGAGCTGCCGGGGCGCGGGATGCGCATGGACGAACCGCTGCAATGCGACATCAAACGCCTGGCCCATCAACTGGCGGACGAAATCAGCCCCGAGCTGGATCGACCCTTCGCCATTTTCGGCCACAGCCTCGGCGGCTTGCTGGCCTTCGAGCTGGTGCATGCCTTGCGTGAGCGCGGCCTGCCAGCGCCGTTAGCGCTGTTTGCGTCGGCCACGGCGGGCCCGGCCCGGCGCGATGTCAGCGAATACGCCGTGGCCAAGTCCGATGCGCAACTGCTCGCCCGCCTGCGCGAGTTGAAAGGCACCGACGACGCCGTGCTGGCCAATACCGAACTGATGCAATTGATGCTGCCCATCCTGCGCGCCGACTTTTTGCTGTGCGGCAGTTTCACCTATGGCCAGCGCACGCCGCTGGCGCTGCCGATTCACGTCTTTGGCGGCAAGCAGGACAGCGTTCGCGCCGATCAACTGCTCGACTGGCAGGCCGACACCTGCTGCAGGTTTTCCCTCGACATGTTTGAGGGGCATCACTTCTTTCTGGTGGAGCAGGAGCAACCCTTGCTGCGTTGCCTGCGCCGCTACGCCGAAGAACATCTGGCGCGCTGGCGCAACCATCAGGCCCGGCCAATAGCCAGCCCCCACGTGTAAAGCGCAGCCCCGGCTTCTCGTACTTCAAGCAGACCGATTTTTTTCAAGCCTGGAGCCTGTTGGCGTTTCGCCGTCACCGCGAAACCCCGTCGGCCCTCTACAGGAAACCCCAAGATGGACGCGTTCGAACTCCCCGGTACATTGGCTCAAGCCCTGCAACACCGCGCAGCCCGCACCCCGGACCGCCTGGCTTTACGCTTTCTTGCAGACGATCCGCAGGGTGGGCAGGTGTTGAGCTATGGCGACCTGGACCAGCGCGCGCGGACCATCGCCGCAGCCTTGCAGGCCACGGCCGGGCCGGGCGACCGCGCCGTATTGTTGTTCCCCAGCGGGCCGGACTACGTGGTGGCGTTTTTTGGTTGCCTGTATGCGGGCGTGATTGCGGTTCCGGCGTATCCGCCTGAATCGGCGCGCCGTCATCATCAGGAGCGTTTGCTGTCGATTCTGGCCGACGCCCAACCCCGCGTCCTGCTGACCCACAGCGACCTGCGCCCGCCGCTGATGCAGCTGGACGCGTTGACCGCAGCCGACGCGCCGCCGTTGCTGTGTGTGGATGCGCTTGAGCCCGGCCTGGCCCGACAGTGGCAGCCCGTGGCGGTGCAGGCCGATGACATTGCCTTTTTGCAATACACCTCAGGCTCCACGGCCTTGCCCAAAGGTGTGCAAGTGACCCACGGCAACCTGGTTGCCAACGAACTGCTGATCCGTCGCGGCTTCGGCATCGACCTCAATCCGGACGATGTGATCGTCAGCTGGTTGCCGCTGTACCACGACATGGGCCTGATCGGCGGCCTGTTGCAGCCCATTTTCAGCGGCTTGCCGTGCGTGCTCATGTCGCCGGCGTATTTTTTGACCCGTCCGCTGCGCTGGCTGGAAGCCATCAGCGAGTACGGCGGCACCATCAGCGGCGGCC
This sequence comes from Pseudomonas sp. BS-2016, assembly GCF_001806145.1. Taxonomy (NCBI): domain Bacteria; kingdom Pseudomonadati; phylum Pseudomonadota; class Gammaproteobacteria; order Pseudomonadales; family Pseudomonadaceae; genus Pseudomonas; species Pseudomonas sp. BS-2016. The sequence goes on along the minus strand of NZ_MLCT01000032.1, from coordinate 130,807 downwards.
CTGATTTCGCCTATCGACTGTGCAGCGAGCGGGTCAGCGACAGTGCGCTGGCCGGTCTCGACTTGAGCCGTTGGCGCGTCGCGTACTCGGGTTCCGAGCCGATCCGTCAGGACACCCTGGAGCGCTTCGCTGAAAAATTCGCGCCCTGTGGGTTCAGTGCCAGCAGCTATTTCGCCTCGTATGGCCTGGCCGAGGCCACGCTGTTTGTGGCAGGCGGGCAGCGCGGGCAAGGCATTCCTGCGTTGCGTCTGGACGAACTGGCGCTGGCTGACAACCGCATCGTGGCCGGTGACGGCAGCGCGGTCATGAGCTGCGGCACCCATCAGCCGGAACACGCAGTCATGATCGTGGAGCCCAACCGTCTGTGCGTACTGGCAGACGATTGCGTGGGCGAAGTTTGGGCCAGCGGCCCGAGCATTGCGCACGGCTATTGGCGCAACCCTGAAGCCAGCGCCACCACCTTCGTTCAATTCGAAGGTCAGACTTGGCTGCGCACCGGCGATCTGGGCTTTCTGCATGACGGTGAACTGTTTATCACCGGACGCCTGAAAGACCTGCTGATCGTGCGCGGGCAAAACCTCTACCCGCAAGACATCGAAAAAACCATCGAGCGCGAAGTGGAGGTGGTGCGCAAAGGTCGCGTGGCGGCGTTCGCGGTGAATGTCAGAGGCGAAGAGGGGATTGGCATTGCGGCCGAGATCAGCCGCAGTGTGCAAAAAATCCTGCCGCCCGATGCGCTGATCAACGCCATTCGCCAGGCCGTGGCCGAGGCCTGCCAGCAGGCGCCGAGTGTGGTGGTGTTGCTCAACCCCGGCGCATTGCCCAAAACCTCCAGCGGCAAATTGCAACGTTCTGCCTGCCGCAATCGTCTGGCCGATGGCAGCCTCGACGGTTATGCGCAGTTCCCCTCCCGCGGCCCTGCGCAGGCGGACGAAGCGGACGCCGGGCGCGGCAGCGAGCTGGAAGCGTTGATCGCGTGGGTGTGGTGCGAACATTTGCAGGTCGAGCAAGTGGCCGCCGACGACCACTTTTTCCTGTTGGGTGGCAACTCGATTCTGGCCACGCAGGTGATCGCTCACCTGCAAGCAGAACTCAAGCTGGAGCTGAGCCTGCGCTTGCTGTTCGAAGCACCGACGCTGGGCGCGTTCGCGGCGCAGGTTGCCGCGTTGCAACATGCAGGCGGCCCGGCGCAGGGCGCCATACGTGCGTTGCCGCGTGCAGAGGGCTTGCCGCAATCCTTGGCGCAACACCGCCTGTGGTTCTTGTGGGAACTGGACCCGACCAGCCGCGCGTACACCATCCCCGGCGCGTTGCGGTTGCGCGGTGAGCTGGATCAGGCCGCGCTGTGCAGCAGTTTTGCGCAGTTGATCGAGCGCCACGAGGCATTGCGAACGCGCTTTTACGAACGGGACGGGCAGGCGATGCAGCGCGTCGACGAAGCGGCTGGCTTCGACCTGCACCTCATCGACATCAGCGATCTGCCAGCCGATCAGCAGGAGGCCCGTGCGCGGCAGATCCGCGAGCAGGAAGCCTGCATCCTGTTCGACCTGGAGCAGGGGCCGTTGTATCGGGTGATGCTGGTCAAGCTCGATGAACACGAGCACCACCTGCTGCTGACCCTGCACCACATCATTGCCGACGGTTGGTCGCTGAACCTGTTGGTCGACGAGTTCTCCCGGCTGTACGCGGCGGCTTGCCTGGGGCAGTCGCTGCAACTTGCCCCTTTGGCCCTGCAATATGCCGACTACGGCAGTTGGCAGCGTCAATGGCTGGCGCAAGGCGAGGCGGGGCGCCAGCTCGATTACTGGACCCGGCAATTGGGCGATGAACACCCGGTGTTGCGTCTGGCCACCGATCACCCGCGTTCGGCCCTTAAACGGTCCAGCGCGGCCCGTCACACCCTCAAGCTGGATGCCGCCTTGAGCGACGCGGTGCGCACTGCGGCACATGCGCACAACGCCACGTCTTTCATGTGGCTGCTGGCGACGTTTCAAACGCAGCTCTACCGCTACAGCGGCCAGCGCGACATTCGCATTGGTGTGCCCAGCGCCAACCGTGCGCGCCAGGAAACCCACGGCCTGATCGGTTTCTTCATCAACACCCTGGTGCTGCGGGCCGGACTGGACGGGCGTTTGCCGTTCACTGAACTGTTGGCGCAAACCCGGCAGGTCACCCTGGAGGCACAGGCGCATCAGGACGTGCCGTTTGAACAACTGATCGAGGCACTGCCGCAGGCCCGCGAACAGGGGTTGTTTCAGGTCATGTTTAACCACCAGCAACGCGATCCGGCGGCCTTGCGCCGGCTGCCGGGGTTGCTGGCCGAAGAGCTGGACTGGCACAGCCGCGAAGCCAAGTTCGATCTGCAATTGCACAGTGAAGAAGATCGCCAGGGCCGGCTGACACTGTCGTTTGATTACGCCGACGAACTGTTCGAAGCCAGCACCATTGCGCGCCTGGCCGAGCATTACGTCAGCCTGCTGCGCCAAGTCAGCAACGCCCCGGAACAGGCAGTGGGCGACCTGCACCTCGTGACGCCCGGGCAATCCGCCGAACAACAGGCCTGGGGCGCCGCGCCTTGCCCTCCGGCGTCTGAGTGGTTGCCGCAACTGCTGGAGCAACAAGCCCAGCACACGCCCGACGCCGTGGCATTACAGTGGGACGGCGGCAGCCTCGACTTTGCCGGGCTGCATGCCCAGGCCAACCGCTTGGCCCATTACCTGCGTGACAAAGGGGTGGGGCCGGACGTGCCGGTGGCGATTGCGGCCGAGCGATCCCCGCAACTGTTAATCGGCCTGTTGGCAATCATCAAGGCGGGCGGCGCCTATGTGCCGCTGGACCCGGATTACCCTGCAGAGCGTCTGGCCTACATGCTGGAGGACTGCGGCGCGGCGTTGCTGCTGACCCAGAGCCCGCTACTGCAAGCCTTGCCGGCGGTGCAAGGCGTGAGCGTGATTGCGATGGACCTGCTCAAGCTCGACACCTGGCCCAGCCATGCGCCGGGCCTGCACCTGCACGGCGATAACCTGGCGTATGTGATTTACACCTCCGGCTCCACCGGCTTGCCCAAAGGCGTGGGCAATACCCATGCCGCGCTGAGTGAGCGTCTGCACTGGATGCAGGCCACCTACGGACTGCAGGCCGATGACGTGCTGCTGCAAAAAGCGCCGATCAGTTTTGACGTGTCGGTGTGGGAATGTTTTTGGCCGCTGATGACCGGTTGCCCGCTGGTATTGGCCGGGCCTGGCGAACACCGCGACCCGCAGCGCATTGCGCAATTGGTGCAGCAATTTGGCGTGACCACGCTGCACTTTGTGCCGCCACTGCTGCGTGTGTTCGTCGACGAGCCCCAAACCGTGCACTGCCATAGCTTGCGTCGCCTGTTTTCCGGCGGCGAAGCGTTGCCCGCCGCATTGCGTGACCGGGTGCTGGCGCAGTTGCCGAACGTGCAATTGCACAACCGTTACGGGCCGACTGAAACCGCGATCAACGTCACCCATTGGGCGTGCAGCCCGGCCGACGGAGAACGCTCGCCCATCGGTCGGCCGCTGGGCAACGTGCTGTGCCGCGTGCTCGACAGCGAACTCAACCCGCTACCCGCCGGGGTGCCGGGTGAGCTGTGCATCGGCGGCATCGGTCTGGCGCGGGGTTACCAGCAGCGTCCGGGGCTGACCGCCGAACGGTTCATCGCTGACCCGCTGGGCGAGCCCGGCTCACGCCTGTACCGCACCGGCGATCGGGTGCGCTGGGGCGCTGAGGGGGCGCTGGAATACCTCGGTCGGCTCGATCAGCAGGTCAAGTTGCGCGGGTTCCGGGTAGAACCGCAGGAGATCGAAGCACGCTTGCTGGCGCAGCCGGGCGTGGCACACGCCGCCGTGGTGATTCGCGACACGGTCGCCGGGCCGCAGTTGATCGGTTACTACACCTGCGTTGAAAACCACGCGCTCGACAGCCAGTCACTGAGTGCCGCATTGGCACGGGAACTGCCGGAGTACATGGTGCCTGCGCAGCTCATGCAACTGGCGGCCATGCCCTTGAGCCCCAGCGGCAAGCTGGACCCGCGCGCCTTGCCGTCACCGCAATGGTGCGTGCGTGAACACGTCGAGCCCGTCACCGCGCTGCAACAGCACATTGCCGCCATCTGGCGCGAAGTGCTGGGGCAGGCGCGCATCGGGCTGCGCGATGATTTCTTCGCCCTGGGCGGGCACTCGCTGCTGGCCACGCAGATCGTGTCGCGGGTCCGGCAGGCCTGTGACGTCGAATTGGCGTTGCGCACACTGTTTGAAGCCAGTGAGCTGGGGGCGTTCGTGGACGCCGTGGCGCTGATTCAGGCCACCGGCACGCACAACACGCACTTGCCGATTGAAACGGTCGATCGCAGCCAGCCCGTACCCTTGTCGTACTCCCAGCAGCGCATGTGGTTCCTCTGGCAGATGGAGCCCGACAGCCCGGCTTACAACGTCGGCGGAATGGCGCGGCTCAACGGTGTGCTGGATGTGGACCGTTTCGAGGCGGCCTTGCAGGCGCTGATCCTGCGTCACGAAACCCTGCGCACCACGTTCCCGAGCGTGGACGGGGTGGCTTGTCAGAAGGTTCACCGTGAAACCGGCCTGCACATGGCCTGGCTCGACCTCAGCGCCCTGGACCCAGCCACCCGACAGCAGCGTTTGCAGGCGTTGGCCGACACCGAAGCGCATCGCCCGTTCGATCTGGAAACCGGCCCGTTATTGCGGGCGTGCATGGTCAAGGCCGGGGAGCGCGAGCACTACTTCGTGCTGACCTTGCACCACATCGTCACCGAAGGCTGGGCGATGGATATTTTCGCCCGCGAGCTGGGTCAGCTCTATGAAGCCTTTCTCGATGACCGGTTATCGCCGCTGGCGCCGTTGGCCGTGCAGTACCTGGATTACAGCGTGTGGCAGCGCCAGTGGCTGGAATCGGGCGAGCGTCAGCGCCAGCTCGATTACTGGACCGCCCAATTGGGGCATGAGCACCCGCTGCTGGAGTTGCCGAGTGATCGCCCACGGCCCCCGGTGCAGAGCCATCAGGGTGAGTTGTTTCGCTTTGACCTGAGTGATGAGCTGGCGGCCCGCGTGCGCCGTTTCAATGCCGAGCACGGCCTGACGCTGTTCATGACCATGACCGCCACCCTGGCCGTGTTGCTCTATCGCTACAGCGGCCAGACCGACGTGCGCATCGGCGCGCCGGTGGCCAACCGCATTCGGCCCGAAAGTGAAGGGCTGATCGGCGCCTTCCTCAACACCCAGGTGCTGCGCTGCCAGCTCGATGCGCACATGAGTGTCGGCGCGTTGCTCGAACAGGTGCGCCACACGGTGATTGAAGGGCAGTCCCATCAGGACTTGCCGTTCGATCACGTGGTCGAAGCGCTGCAACCGCCTCGCAGCGCGGCCTACAACCCGCTGTTTCAAGTGATGTGCAACGTCCAGCGCTGGGAATTCCAGCAGCGCCGGGAGCTGGCGGGCATGACCGTCGAGTACCTGGCCAACGACGCGCGGGCCACCAAGTTTGACCTGAATCTGGAAGTCACCGACCTCGACCATCGGCTGGGGTGCTGCCTGACGTACAGCACGGACCTGTTTGATGAACCGCGCATCGCTCGCATGGCCGCGCATTGGCGCACGCTGTTGGAGGGGTTGCTGGGTGATCCGCAACAACGCCTGAGCGACTTGCCGCTGATGCACGCCGACGAACGACAGCAACAGGTTGAGGCCATGGCCGCCCCGGCAGGTGATTACGCCCCGGACCTGTGTATTCACACGCTGTTTGCCGAACAGGCGCTGGCGCGGCCCGAGGCCATTGCCTTGACCTTTGCCGGGCAACACCTGAGTTACGGCGAGCTGGACAGCCGCGCCAACCGTCTGGCGTGGATGCTGCGTGAACGCGGCGTGGGCCCGCAGGTGCGGGTGGGGCTGGCGCTGGAGCGCTCGCTGGAGATGGTGGTCGGCCTGCTGGCCATTCTCAAGGCCGGGGGCGCTTACGTGCCGCTGGACCCTGAATACCCGCTCGAACGCTTGCATTACATGATTGAAGACAGCGGCATCGGCTTGCTGCTCAGCCACCGCGCTTTGTTTGAGGCCCTGGGGCCATTGCCGCAAGGCGTGGCGCGCTGGTGTGCCGAGCAAGACGGCGCGCAACTGGCCGCCTACCCGACTGCCGAGTTGCCGTTTATCAGCCTGGCGCAGCATCAGGCCTACCTCATTTACACCTCGGGTTCCACCGGCCAGCCCAAAGGGGTGGTGGTGGCCCACGGCGAAATCGCCATGCATTGCCGTGCGGTGATCGATAGCTTCGGCATGCGCCCGGACGACTGTGAACTGCATTTTTACTCCATCAACTTCGATGCGGCGACCGAGCGGTTGCTGGTGCCGTTGCTGTGCGGCGCACGGGTGGTGTTGCGCGCTCAGGGGCAATGGGACGCGCAAGAGATCTGCCAGCTGATTAGCGAACAGCAGGTCAACATTCTGGGGTTCACCCCAAGCTACGGCAGCCAACTGGCGCAGTGGCTGGCCACGCAACAGCAGACCCTGCCGGTGCGCCTGTGCATCACGGGCGGCGAAGCCCTGACCGGTGAACATGTGCAACGGATTCGGGCCGCGTTCCGGCCGCAACAGTTTTTCAACGCCTATGGCCCGACAGAGACCGTGGTCATGCCGCTGGCTAGCTTGGCGCCCAAGCAACTGGAGGAGGGCGCGGGCAGCGTGGCCATCGGCCGCGTGATCGGTGCCCGCGTGGCGTACATTCTCGATGCCGGGCTGGCACAGGTGCCGCAGGGCACCACGGGCGAACTGTACGTGGGCGGCGCCGGTCTGGCGCAGGGCTATCACCAACGCCCGGGCATGACCGCCGAACGCTTTGTGGCTGACCCGTTTTCTGACGTGGGCGGACGGCTCTACCGAACCGGCGATCGGGTGCGCCAACGCGCCGACGGGCAGGTCGAATACGTGGGCCGGGTCGACCATCAGGTCAAAATCCGAGGCTTTCGCATCGAGCTGGGAGAAATCGAAAGTCGCCTGCTGGAACACCCGGCTGTGCGCGAAGCCGTGGTGCTGGCGCTGGACCTGCCCGGCGGTAAACAACTGGCGGCTTACCTGGTGTGCGACCCGGCGCAGCAGGACGAGGCCCGGCAAGCGGCCTTGCGTGAAGCGCTGAAGGCCCGGCTCAAGGTGCAGTTGCCCGATTACATGGTGCCGACCCACCTGATGCTGTTGGCCAGCATGCCGCTGACGGCCAACGGCAAGCTGGATCGGCGTGCTTTGCCCAGCCCGGACCCCGAGCTGAACCGTCAGCAATACGTGGCCCCCAGCAACCCGCTGGAACAGCACCTAGCGCAGGTCTGGTGTGACGTGCTGAACCTGGCGCAGGTTGGGCTCAACGACAACTTCTTTGAGTTGGGCGGCGACTCGATCCTGTCGATTCAGGTGGTCAGCCGCGCCCGGCAACTGGGCATCCATTTCAGCCCGCGGGATTTGTTCCGGCATCAAACCGTGCAAGCGTTGGCGAGCGTGGCCACCCGCACCGAGCAGACCACGGCCGAACAAGGGCCACTTACGGGCGAATCGGCGTTGACCCCGATCCAGCACTGGTTCTTCGACACCGACATGCCGCACCGCGAGCATTGGAACCAGTCGGTGCTGTTGCAGCCGACCCGGCGCCTTGAGCCCGAGCTGCTGGAACAGACGCTGGTGGCATTGCGGGCGCATCACGATGCCTTGCGCCTTGGTTTTGAGTGCCACGCCGGGCAATGGCGTGCCCAATACCGGAGCGATGCCGATCAGGCGCTGCTGTGGCAGGCCCAGGTGAATGACTGGCACGCCTGCGAGGCCCTGTTTGACGAGGCCCAGCGCAGCCTCAACCTGGACCGCGGGCCGTTGCTGCGGGCGCTATTGATCGACGGGCCGCAGGGTGAGCAACGCCTGCTGTTGGTGATTCACCATCTGGTCGTTGACGGTGTGTCCTGGCGGGTGCTGCTGGACGATCTGCAAACCGCTTATCGCCAACGGGCGGCGCAGGCGCCGCTGAACCTGCCCGCCAAAACCAGCGCCCTGCGTGACTGGGCCGAACGTTTGCAGGCCTATGCCGGCAGCGACGCCTTGCGCGAAGAGCTGAGCCAGTGGCAAGCGCAACTCAACGGGCCACAGGTCGTGTTGCCTTGCGACCGGCCGCAGGGCAGCCGGCAAAACCTGCACGCGCAGACGGTCAGCGTGCGTCTGGATGCCGAGCGTACCCGTCAATTACTGCAACAGGCGCCGAGCGCGTACCGCACACAGGTCAATGACGTGTTGCTGACTGCGTTGGCACGGGTCATGTGCCGCTGGACGGGGCAACCCTCGGCGTTGGTGCAACTGGAAGGCCACGGCCGGGAAACGCTGTTCGACGGCATCGACCTGAGCCGCAGCGTGGGGTGGTTCACCAGTGCCTATCCGGTGCGCCTGACCCCGCCGCTGAGCGACGATCAGGGCGCTTCGATCAAGGCCATCAAGGAACACCTGCGCAGCATCCCGCACAAGGGCCTGGGCTATGGCGTGCTGCGTTACCTCACCGACAACGCAACCCGCCAGGCACTGGCCGCATTGCCCGAAGCGGCGGTCACGTTCAATTACCTGGGTCAGTTCGACCAGAGTTTTGCCAGCGATGCGTTATTCCGGCCGCTGGATGAACCGGTGGGAGCGGCCCATGACCCGCAGGCGCCGTTGCCCAACGAGTTGAGCATCGACAGTCAGGTCTACGGCGGCGAGTTGCTGCTGCGCTGGACCTTCAGCGCTGACCGATATGACACGACCACCGTGCAGTCGCTGGCGCAGGACTACCTGCGCGAGCTTGAGGCGCTGATTGCGCATTGCGTGAGCGACGGTGCCGGGGGCCTGACGCCGTCGGACTTCCCGCTGGCCGCGCTCACTCAGGCGCAGCTGGACGCGCTGCCGGTGCCCGCCGAGTGCATCGAAGACGTGTACCCGCTGACCCCCATGCAGGAAGGCATGCTGTTGCACACCTTGCTGGAGCCGGGCACCGGGTTGTATTACATGCAGGACCGCTACCGCATCAACAGCGCGCTGGACCCGCAACGATTTGCTCAGGCCTGGCAAGCCGTGGTCGCACGGCATGAAGCGTTGCGTGCCTCGTTCTGCTGGAACGCCGGTGAGCACATGCTGCAAATCATTCATCGCCCCGGCGCCACCGCCGTGGACTATCAGGACTGGAGCGATGCGCCGCAGGAAGGCCACGAAGCGCGGCTGCAAGCGTTGCTCAAGCAGGAACGTGAAGCCGGTTTCGACTTGCTCAACCAGGCGCCGTTCCACCTGCGGCTGATCCGGGTCGGGGAGGCGCGCTACTGGTTCATGATGAGCAACCACCACATCCTGATCGATGCGTGGTGCCGCTCACTGCTCATGAGTGATTTCTTTGAAATCTACAGCGCGCTGGGTGAGGGCCGTGCGCCGCAGTTGGCGCTGGCGCCGCGCTACCGTGACTACATCGGCTGGTTGCAACAGCAAAACCTGCACCAGGCCAACCAGTGGTGGCAACGCAACCTGCAAGGCTTTGAACACACCACCTACATCCCGAGCGACCGTCCATTCCTGCGCGAGCATGCGGGCGACAGCGGCGGCATGCTGGTGGGCGATTGCTACACCCGCCTTGAGGTGCAGGACGGCGTGCGGCTGCGGGAACTGGCGCAACAGCATCAGTTGACCATCAACACCTTTGCTCAGGCAGCGTGGGCGTTGGTGCTGCGCCGATTCAGCGGCGAGCGTGACGTGTTGTTCGGCGTGACCGTGGCCGGTCGTCCGGTGGAGCTGCCACAGATGCAACACACGGTCGGGTTGTTCATCAACAGCGTGGCCCTGCGGGTGCAGATGCCGGAGGACGGTCAGGCGCTGGGCGTGCGTCAATGGTTGAGTCAACTGCTGGCGCACAACATGGAGCTGCGCGAGTACGAATACCTGCCGCTGGTGACGATTCAGGAGCGCAGTGAGTTGCCAAAAGGCCAACCGCTGTTCGACAGCTTGTTCGTGTTCGAGAACGCGCCCGTGGACATGTCGGTCATGGACCGGGCCCAGCACCTGAAGGCCACCTCGGACTCGGGCCGTACCCATACCAACTTCCCGCTGACGGCTGTGTGCTATCCCGGTGATGACCTGGGCCTGCATCTGTCTTATGACCAGCGTTACTTCGAGCGCAGCAGCGTCGAACGGCTGTTGTCGGAATTCAAGCGCCTGCTGCTGGCGTTAATGGACGGGCTGGAGGGTGACATGGCGCAGTTGCCTTTGCTGGGCGACCGTGAGCGTGACTTCTTGATCGACGGCTGCAACCAGAGCCAGCGCGACTATCCGCTGGAGCACAGTTATGTCCAGTTGTTCGAAGCGCAGGTGGCGGCGCACCCGGAGCGGATTGTGGCCAACTGCCTCGATCAGCAATGGTGCTACCGCGAGCTCAATACGGTCAGCAACCGTCTGGGGCATGCCCTGATCAACGCCGGTGTGCGCCCGGACCAACCTGTGGCGTTGCTGGCGGAGCGCGGTTTGCCGTTGCTGGGCATGATGATTGGCAGCTTCAAGGCCGGGGCCGGTTATTTGCCGCTGGACCCGGGGCTGCCGGGCGCGCGCCTGAGCCGACTCCTCGACCTCAGCCGCGCGCCGTTACTGGTGTGCACCGAAGCGTGCCGGGAACAGGCCCAAGGGTTGATCGACGACGCCGGGTGCCCGATCCGTCCGCGCCTGCTGGTCTGGGAAGAGGTACAGGCCGCAGCGCTCGCCGGGGATAACCCGCAGGTCTACAGCCAGCCCGACCAGCTCGCGTACGTGATCTACACCTCGGGCTCAACCGGTTTGCCCAAAGGCGTGATGGTGGAACAGCGCGGCATGCTCAACAACCAGTTGAGCAAAGTGCCGTACCTGCAACTGACCGAGCGGGACGTGATTGCCCAGACGGCCTCGCAAAGCTTTGACATCTCGGTCTGGCAGTTCCTGGCGGCCCCGTTGTTCGGGGCGCGGGTGGCGATCGTGCCGAACACCCTTGCCCATGACCCGCAGGCGTTGTTGGCGCAGGTCACTGCGCAGCGCATCAGCGTGCTGGAAAGCGTGCCGTCGCTGATTCAAGGGATGCTGGCGCAGGCGCCTGTGGCCCTCGACGGCTTGCGCTGGATGTTGCCGACAGGTGAGGCGATGCCGCCGGAACTGGCCCAGCAATGGCTGGCGCGGTATCCGGGGATCGGGCTGGTCAACGCCTATGGCCCGGCGGAATGTTCGGACGACGTGGCGTTTTTCCGTGTCGATCAGGCATCGACCCAGGGCAGCTATCTGCCGATCGGCACCCCGACCGACAACAACCGCTTGTTTGTGCTGGACAGCGCCCTGCAACTGGTACCGCTGGGCGCCGTGGGCGAGTTGTGTGTGGCGGGCACCGGGGTGGGGCGCGGCTACGTGAGTGATCCGCTGCGCACCGCCATCGCCTTTGTGCCGAACCCGTACGGCGCGCCGGGTGAGCGTTTATACCGCACCGGCGACCTGGCCCGACGTCGCCTGGACGGGGTGCTGGAATACGTGGGGCGCATCGACCATCAGGTGAAAATTCGCGGTTACCGCATCGAGCTGGGGGAAATCGAAGCGCGTCTGCATGAACAGCCGCAGTTGCGCGACGCGGCGGTTGGCGTGCAGGAGGGCGCCAATGGCAAGTACCTGGTGGGGTATTTGGTGGCCGCACCGTCGGCGTTGAGCCATGGCGAGGCGTTGCAGCGCATCCAGCAGCGTCTGCGTGCCGAACTGCCGGAGTACATGGTGCCGCTGCACTGGACGTGGCTGGAGCGGCTGCCGCTCAATGCCAACGGCAAGCTGGACCGCAAGGCGTTGCCGGCACTCGAGATCGGCCAACAGCCGCGCGAAGATTACCTGGCGCCGCGCACGGAGCTGGAGCAGACCCTGGCCGATATTTGGGCCGAGGTGTTGCAGGTGGACCGGGTGGGGGTCACCGACAATTTCTTCGCGTTGGGCGGGCATTCGTTACTGGCCACGCAAATCGCCTCACGGGTGCAGAAGGTGTTGCAACGTAACGTACCGCTGCGGGCGATGTTTGAGTGCAGTTGCGTACAAGCGTTGGCGCAGTACATCCAGGGGCTGGAAAACAGCGAGATCAACGAAGAGAAGGTCGACCGTCTCAGTGACTTGATGGCGGAACTGGAGGGGCTCTAGTGGCTGGAGCGCGTTCAAAACGCACATGCCCTGGCCTGCAAGGGGGCAGGGATTGAAATGATCGCGGATTAAACCTGAGCGTGGAGGTCGATGGGCCTCCACTTTTTTCAGGCTACACGATGGGTTGGCGCGCTTCGAACAGGGCAACTTTGCCTTCCAGGCGAATCTGCACCTGAGCAAAGTGTTGCTGCAATTGTTCCCGCAAGCCTTCCAGGTCATCACGCTGATTGCCGAAAATCCCTTTGCGGTTATAGAGCTGCATCAGTGTGCGACCGAATCCGTTGTGTTCAACGCTTTCGCCCAAAATGGTGGCCCCATACAGGACGCCATGCTTGCTCAGTGCGCTCTTTAAATGCGCAAAGGTTTTACCTTTATCCGCGAAGTTACCGGGCAAACAATGCAACAGGTAGAACATGGAGATGGAGTCGAAACCGCCTTCAAACTGTGAAGGCAAGGCCGTCATGACGTCATGCTGAACAGTGTGGACCGCAAGGTGCTTGAGGCGGCCCTGAGCGGCACACAGACTGCTTGCATTAAGGTCCATCAACGTGACCCGGCTGCCGGTTTCAAGTCGCGCTTTGGCAAGGTAATAACCTGTGCCGACGCCTATATCCAGATGCCTTGCGCTCAAGTTCTTCTGAAAGAAAGGCAAAAGAACCTGGCGCGTCTTGCATTTCCAGGGATAACGGTTAGATACGCCCAGCACCCAAGCGTCATAGAGTTTTAACGTCAGTGGGGAATAAACCGCTGCGCCTTTATCGGTATTGTTTGTCACGGGTGTCCCTGTTTTTTCATCGTTTGACGTCAGGGCGGCGAACATAACAAGTAGGCCGCTCTCTTGTCTTGAAACGATTCAGCAGGGATTCACGCAGTCATTTACAGGATATTTCCAGTCGATTGCGTTTTACATGCACTACGACTTGGGACCGAGGATTTTCTCCAGTTTTTCCGGCGATGGCGCGCCTTGCTGTTGTTGCAGGTTGCCGTGTTCGTCGAGGTAGAAAATCGCCGGGGTGGCGGCGACGTCCAGTTCGGACATCAACTGCATATTGGCGTCGAGCTTGGCCTGCACGTCAGCCGGGATGCTGCCCAGTGCTTTGAGGGTGCTGGCCTTGCCGGCCTTTTCGTGGTCGTGCAGGGCTTGTTGCGGGTTTTTCGCCGCCAGCAGTGCGGCCGACTTGCCGGGGCTGTCTTCACGGATGATGCCAACCATGATGTGGCGTAACTGCACCTTGCCTGCGTCCACCCACGGGCGGGCCTGTTCCCAGAACATGTTGCAGTACGGGCAGTTGGGGTCACTGAACAAGTACACGATGCGCGGGGCATCTTTTTTGCCGTCGGCAATCCAGTGGGTCTTTTCCATGTTGGCCCAGACTTGCTTGGCCATCGGTTCGTAGACCATCTTTTGCAGCGGCGCCAGGCTCAGGTCATTGCCGTTGGCGTCATACAAATTGCCCACCAACACGTTGCCGTCCTTCGTCAGGTACAGCGCCATGCCGCGGTTTTCATACTGCGCGGCATACCCGCGCAGGCCGCTCGGGGCATCAAAGCTGCCGATGATTTTCGCGCCCTTGGCTTCGATTTTCTTGATTGCCGGTGGCAGTTCTTCGGCGTGCAACAACGGGGATTGCAGCAGGGCTGCGCCCAGCAGGGTGCTCATGCTCAGGTTTAACAGTGTGCGGTTACGCATTGGGTATTCCTTGCAGGGTCGCCCTGGCGGGCTGACGGTGAAATGTTCGGGTCAAAACGTTCGAGGGCTCGTGCCAGGCTGGCTTCGGACAACTCACCCAGATGGCTGGCCAGCAGACGGCCGTCCGCGTTGTAGAACAGGGTGGTGGGCAGGGCCATGGAGCCGACTTTCTGCCCCAACTGGCCGCCGCTGTCGAACAGCACGTTGCTGAGGTTCAAGCCTTGGGTTTCAAGGAAGGTGCTGACACTCTGCATGCTCTCGCCCTGATTGACGAACAGAAAGGTCACGTTCTCGTGCTGATGCTGGGCGTTCTGCAAAACGGGCATTTCGCGTCGGCATGGCGGGCACCAGGTGGCCCACAGATTGATCACCAGCGGGCCGCCTTTGTAGCTGCCCAGTTGCACCGATTCGCCGTTGGCATTGCGCAGCACCATGTCGGGCAACTGCGTGCCTTTTTCGTACAGGTTGGAAGACAAGCTCGCCAGCAGCCAGAACGCCAGGCCGCTGCACAGCCCCCAGCCCAGCGGGCGTCGCAGTCCGGCGCGGCGCCAGCCCCAGATCACGGCGCCCACCACCACAGCCAAAAGCCCCGCCCACACTACAAAGCCGCCGTCGCGCAGGTCGAGCATTTGCAACGGGTCTTGATGGAAGTAACGCCAGTAAGCGATGACAAAACCGATACGCGCCGCCAGTAAACCCAACAGGAACAGGCTGAAAAGGACTGACTCCGGGTTTTCGCCACCGCGTTTGGCCACCCGCCACCCCACCAGCGTCGCCAGAGCGAGGGCCAGGATCAGCAGCAGGTGGTTGATTGCCAGCGCAAACGAACCGATGGTCAGGGTCAGCATTTAGAGGAGTTCCCGGGTGGCTTGCCAGTTATTCAAAAAGGTTTCGGCATTCACTTCGCCAGTGATGCGCTGTGCGCGACGCTCAATCCCGTTCGGCCCGATCCAGATAAACGTGGGTGGACCGGGTACTTGATAGCGGCTGAGCAGGTCGCGGCTGGCGACAGTATCGTCGGTCACGTCCAGGCGCAACAAACGTACACCGTTGAGGGCTTGCATGACGTGCGGCTGGCCGAAGACTTTTTTCTCCATCACTTTGCAGGACACGCACCAGTCAGCGTAGTAGTCGAGCATCACCCATTGGCCTTGCGCCCTGGCGGCTGCCAGTTCGCGCTCAAGATCGGCCGGGGTGTTAACCGTTATGAACGCGTCGTGGGCCGTTTGCGAAGGGCTGCCGGCCACGGTTTTCGCGGTGTACACCTGCAAGGGTTGCCATGGGTCGGTGCTGCCGCCCGCGGCGCCGATCAGCATCAGGCTGCCCCACAGACCGGCCAGCAGGCCCAGGGGGGCAAACAGCGCTTTGACGCGCAGAAACTGTTGCGCCTGTTGCCACAGGCTGCCGGCCACAATCAGCAACAGCACGCCCCACAAGGCCAGCCACAGCGATTCATCCAGCACCGGCCGCACCAGCAGCAGCGCGGTCCCCAGGAACAGGAAGCCAAACAGCCCCTTCATCAGGTTCATCCAGGCCCCCGGCTTGGGCAGGAAACGACTGCCGACCGTGACCAGCAGCAACAGCGGCATGCCAATACCGACGCCCAGGGTGAACAGCACCAGGCCACCTTGCACGGCATTGCCGCTTTGCGCGATGTAGAGCAGCGCGCCCGCCAGCGGAGCGGTCATGCACGGCCCGACCAGCAAGCCCGAAAGGGCACCCAGGACCCCGGCCCCGATCAGGCTGCCGCCTTTGCGTCCGCGTCCGGCGCTTTCCAGCCGGTCACGCAAGGCGCCAGGCAATTGCAGTTCGAAAAAACCGAACATCGGTAAAGCGAGCAGGACAAACAGCGCGGCAAAACTGCCCAGTAGCCAGGGTTGTTGCAACAGCGCCTGCAAATTGGCACCCAGCAGCGCGGCCAGTACGCCGAGGCTGGCATACACCAGCGCCATGCTGAGCACATAACTGCCGGCAACCGCAAAGCCGCGGCCGGGGCTGGCGCCGCTGCCGACCACCAGACCGGCGAGAATTGGCAGCATGGGCAAGGAACACGGGGTGAACGCCAGCAGCAGGCCGAGGCCGAAAAACAGTAATAAGCTCCAGCCCAAAGAACGCTGCTGCAAGCTGGACGCCAGTGATTGGTCTTGAGCTTGCCCCTGCTCGGCAGCGGGCTGTGTGCCGCCCAGGTCCACGGTCTGGCTTTGTGGCGGGTAGCACAGCCCGGCATCGGCGCAGCCTTGCCAACTGACTTTGACCTGACCGCTGGCCCCTGCCGGGATTAGCAGTTCTAGGCTGTTGCGGTACACCTGGGTGGCGCCGAAAAACTCGTCGCTGTGTTCTTGCCCTTGAGGAAGCACGGGCGTCTGCGCGGCATCCAGCCCGTCGAATTTGAAGCGTTTTTTGTACAAGTAGTACTGATCGGTGATTTGCCAGTGCAGCCGGGTTTCGCCTGAAGGCAACAGCTCGGAAGTGAACACGAAGGCTTTGTTGGCCGGCAGGAAATCGGCTTTTTGTTCAAACGGGTTGTCACTGGCGTACGCCTGACTCAAGCCCGTCAGCAGCAGGAAAAAAAACACCATCAAACGAGACATGCGCCAGACCCTGGATATTCGAATTGACGCTACCTTGGCGGCACTTGATTAACCGAGTGTTAAAAACGGCATAATCGGCCCTTAATCCCAGCGCCCTTAAATCGGCCTCTTTACGCGGGTATCTGCATGCACGTATTGGTTTGCGAAGACGATGAACTGATTGCCAGCGGAATTGTGGCCGGGCTGACGGCCCAGGGCATGACGGTGGAGCACGTCAACACCGCTGGTAAAGCGCGCGCGATGCTCAAGGCCGCCACGTTCGATGCCATGGTGCTGGACCTCGGGTTACCGGATGAAGACGGGCTCAAGCTGCTGCAGCAACTACGCCAGCAGGGCTTTGATCTGCCGGTACTGGTTTTGACTGCGCGGGATGCGGTGACTGACCGCGTGGACGGCCTGCAAGCGGGCGCCGATGACTACCTGCTCAAGCCGTTTGACCTGCGCGAGTTGGCAGCGCGCCTGCACACACTGTTGCGCCGAGTGGCCGGGCGCAGCGTCAATCTCATCGAGCACGGGCGCCTGACTTACGACCCCAGCAGCCGCGCCACATTGTTGGGGGGCAAGCCCGTGGACCTGTCCCGCCGCGAGCAGGCCTTGTTGCAGGCCCTGCTGCATAACCGGGGCCGGGTGCTGTCGACCGAGCAGCTCAAAGACAGCATTTACGGTTTCAGTGACGAACTGGAGAGCAACGCCTTGAACGTTCATATCCACCACCTGCGCCGCAAATTGGGCAATGGCATCGTTGAAACCGTGCGCGGCCTTGGCTATCGCCTGGGCCCGGCGGATGGCAACGAGCCCGAGGCATGATGAGCCTGCGTCTGCGGTTGAGCCTGACCATCGGTTCGGCGTTCATTGTGATCTGGATGCTGGCGGCGGCCTGGATGCTCAGTGACCTGCGCCAGCAGATGATGTTTTCCCTCGACCAGCGGCTGGTGGCCTCTGCGCGGATGGTCGCCGGGCTGTTGGAGCAATTGCCGCAATTGCCGGTAAAAGGCGAGGGCACCCATTTCAGCGCGGAACAACTGACCATCCCCGGTGGGATGGCCTGCCAGGTCAGTTCGCTGCGGGGCGAAATTCTGGCACGCAGCCATAACAACCCGGATCAGCCCATGCAGTCTGAATCCACCGGCTTTCGCGATCAGATCATTGACGGTGCCGCCTGGCGCACCTTCACCCTGGACCGTGGCGACCTGCGCATCACCACGGCCGACCGTCAGGTGGAGCGGGAAGCGTTGAACCTGTCGGTGCTGCTGGCGGCTTCGGTGCCGGTGGGCATGGCGCTGGTGGGCTGTTTATTGTTGCTCTGGCTGGGCATCGGGCAGGGTTTGGCGCCGCTCAAACGCATGCGCGACGCCCTGATGCGCCGCGATGCCGATTCGTTGCAGCCTTTGCAGATCAGCCCGCTGCCCAGCGAATTGCAACCGTTGCTCGATTCACAGAACCAGTTACTGGCCCGTATCGCCAAGGCCATTGAGCGCGAGCGGCGCTTGACCGGCGATGCTGCCCACGAGCTGCGCAGCCCGCTGACGGCCATCAAGACTCACCTGCAAGTGGCGCGCATGACCGAGGGCGCGGCCCGCGAGCAATCGCTGGCTCACGCTGAAGCCGGTGCCGACCGCTTGCACCGCACGCTTGAGCAATTGTTGCTGCTGGCCCGGGTCGAAGGCAGTTTGTCGTTTGACGACGGTGTGCAGTGCTCGCCCGAGCAGGTGGCGCGCCTGGCCATTCATGATGCCGCCAGCGGGGCGGCCGATCGCATTGTGCTGAATGTGCCGGCGAATCTGCCCGACACCTCGCTGAAAGTCCCGTCTGTACTGGCCATTGCGGCCTTGCGCAACTTGCTGGAAAACGCCTTGCGCCATACATCGGCCGATACCCGCGTCGAATTGACACTTCGCGTCGTGGCCGCAGATGTGTATTTTGTCGTCCGCGATCACGGCCCCGGCATCGCGCCTGACACCTTGCAGCACATGACCCAGCGTTTTTGGCGCAACGACAACAGCAACGGCTGCGGGTTGGGGCTGGCCATTGTGCAGGCCATTGTCGAGCGCTGCGCCGGTGGGTTGAGCTTTGACAGTCAGCCCGACGGGTTGCGGGTTGAGCTGCGCATGCCCTTGCAAGCTGAGAGCGGCCAATAAGGCCGCTTTTTCATGATCCTTCCTGTCTGTAGGACAGTCCGGCAAGCACTGATGCAGCTCAGTGTTTTGCGTGCGCGTCGCCTTTAAAGTACCCCTCGATTTATAAGGGGGTTAAGTCAACTCCACCGATAAGAAAAATCCACTTGCAAGGTAAAAGAACATTGAAGGATTCAGCGTTTGATCAGCCGCCTGTCGGTGAACCTCACGAACTCCAGCGCAGTTTGTCCAACCGTCACATTCAACTGATTGCCATTGGCGGCGCCATCGGCACCGGCCTGTTCATGGGCTCGGGCAAGACCATCAGCCTGGCGGGCCCCTCGATCATTTTTGTGTACATGATCATTGGCTTCATGCTGTTTTTTGTCATGCGCGCCATGGGTGAGTTGCTGTTATCCAACCTCAAGTACAAGTCGTTCATTGATTTCTCGGCCGACTTGCTGGGGCCGATGGCCGGTTACTTCATGGGCTGGACCTACTGGTTTTGCTGGATCGTCACCGGGATTGCGGATGTGATCGCGATTTCTGGGTACACGCAGTTCTGGTTTCCGGACGTCCCCTTATGGATGCCGGCGGTCGGGTGCGTGGCGCTGTTGCTGTCGCTGAACCTGATCACCGTGAAGATGTTCGGTGAGCTGGAGTTCTGGTTTGCCATGATCAAGATCGTCGCCATTTGTGCGTTGGTTTGCACCGGGTTGTACATGGTGGTCACGGCCTATCAGTCCCCCGCGGGGCACGCTGCAACGCTGAGCAACCTGTGGAATGACGGCGGGATGTTCCCCCATGGGCTGATGGGCTTTTTTGCCGGGTTCCAGATCGCTGTATTTGCCTTTGTCGGGATCGAGCTGGCTGGCACCACCGCCGCCGAGACCAAAGACCCGGAGCGTAATTTGCCCCGCGCGATCAACTCGATTCCGCTGCGCATCATCATGTTCTACGTGTTCGCGCTGATGGCGATTCTGGCCGTCACGCCATGGCGCGACGTGGTCGCGGACAAAAGCCCTTTTGTTGAGTTGTTCATGCTGGCGGGGCTTCCGGCGGCGGCAGGCATCATCAACTTCGTGGTGCTGACCTCGGCCGCTTCATCGGCCAACAGCGGCGTTTTCTCTACCAGTCGCATGCTCTACGGCCTGGCGCTGGAAGGGGATGCGCCGCAGAAATTCAAGCACCTGTCGCAGCGCGCCGTGCCTTCCAACGGGCTGATCTTCTCGTGCATTTGCCTGCTGGCCGGGGCGCTGGTGATTTACCTGATCCCCAACCTGATGCACGCCTTCACCCTGATTACCACGGTGTCTGCGACCCTGTTCATGTTTGTCTGGTCGATGATTCTGTTGTCCTACCTGGCCTACCGCAAGCAGCGCGCGCACTTGCATCAGGCATCGCGTTACAAGATGCCGGGCGGCAAAGTGATGGTCTGGGTGTGTCTGGCGTTCTTTGCCTTCATTCTGGTGTTGCTGGCGCTGGAGGACGACACGCGGCAGGCGTTGTACGTGGTGCCGGGCTGGTTCCTGCTGTTGGGACTGGCCTACCGGTCCATTGTGCGCAACAAGCTGCAGGCGGCCAAAGGACTGCAATAAAGCGTGTATTGACGTGATGTATTACAAGGGGATGGCCTGCAAGGTGCCATCCCCTTTGTCGTTCTGGCGATCCGTGGCGCGTGGATTGTGTGATTCGCCTCTAAATCCGGGCCCCGCCAATGCGTTTCCAAAGCAGGAAAACCTGCAGCGCTCTTTCGTGCATCGAAAGTCCTCGCAGGTCTGCGGTTTTGGTCAATCTCATCAGCGCATTGAGGGTCCCAGAAATGTCAGTCGCTACCAGTCTTGTCGACGATCAGCCGGGTCGGGTCTGTACGACCGAAACGCTGTATGAATTTGAAGAATCTCCCTTGTTGGCCCGTCAGAGCCGCCAAGAATCCAACGCGCGCAGTTACCCGCGGCGCATTCCGCTGGCGTTGAAACGCGCCAAGGGGCTGTACGTCGAAGACGTGGAAGGCCGGCGCTTTATCGACTGCCTGGCAGGCGCGGGTACCTTGGCGCTCGGGCATAACCACCCGGTAGTGATTGAGGCGATCCGCAAGGTGCTGGACGACGGTTTGCCTTTGCATACGCTGGACCTGACCACGCCGGTCAAGGATCAGTTTGTGCAGGACCTGTTTGGCCTGTTGCCAGACGCCTTGGCCCAAGAAGCGAAAATCCAGTTTTGTGGCCCCACCGGCACCGACGCGGTAGAAGCGGCGTTGAAGCTGGTGCGCACGGCCACCGGGCGCAACACAGTGATTTCGTTCCAGGGCGGTTATCACGGCATGAGCCAAGGGGCGTTGAGCCTGATGGGAAGCCTTGGCCCGAAAAAACCCATGGCCGCCTTGCTGGGCAATGGGGTGCAATTTATGCCGTACCCGTACGATTACCGTTGCCCGTTTG
The DNA here is from genome assembly GCF_001806145.1 of Pseudomonas sp. BS-2016. Taxonomy (NCBI): domain Bacteria; kingdom Pseudomonadati; phylum Pseudomonadota; class Gammaproteobacteria; order Pseudomonadales; family Pseudomonadaceae; genus Pseudomonas; species Pseudomonas sp. BS-2016. The sequence goes on along the minus strand of NZ_MLCT01000032.1, from coordinate 109,771 downwards.
GCCTCGGCGGGGAGCAAGGGGTGAAGGCCAACTTGCATTACCTGCACACGCTGTTCAGTGATCCGGAAGCCGGCGTGCAATTACCTGCCGCCGTGATCGTTGAGGTGGTGCAGGGCGAAGGCGGTGTGATCCCGGCGGACCTGGACTGGCTGCGAGGGCTGCGGCGCCTCACGGAGCAGGCCGGGGTGGCGTTGATCGTTGATGAAATCCAGAGCGGTTTCGCCCGCACCGGCAAGATGTTCGCCTTTGAACACGCGGGCATCGTGCCTGATGTGGTGGTGCTGTCCAAAGCCATTGGTGGCAGTTTGCCGTTGGCGGTGGTGGTCTATCGCGAGTGGCTCGACACGTGGCTACCCGGTGCCCATGCCGGTACTTTCCGCGGTAATCAGATGGCTATGGCCGCGGGCAGTGCCGTGATGCGCTACCTCAAGGAGCACAATGTTGCGGCGCACGCGGCAGCCATGGGTGAGCGTTTGAGTGAGCACTTGCACATCCTGCAGCGCGACTTCCCGCAATTGGGTGATATCCGGGGGCGCGGGCTGATGCTGGGCGTGGAATTGGTTGACCCGTCTGGCCTGCCTGACGCGCTGGGCCACCCACCAGCCTTTGGCCGACTGGCGCCGTTGGTACAGCGCGAATGCCTCAAGCGCGGATTGATTCTGGAACTGGGGGGGCGGCACGGCAGTGTGGTGCGGTTCCTGCCACCGCTGATCATCACCGGCGCCGAGATCGATCACGTGGCGGCCATGTTCGGCAATGCCCTGGCGGCGGCCATCGCCCGGCTCTAATTCCCGGCGTTGATCGCTCGTTTGTTCTATGACCCCGGCTGCGCGTGTTGGCGCAGCGGCTTAATGCGATGGAGACCCGCACATGAGTTCAGTATTTGACCGCGACGATATTCTTTTTCAGGTGGTGGTGAACCACGAAGACCAGTACTCGATCTGGCCTGATTACAAAGCCATTCCGAACGGCTGGCGTGCGGTGGGCAAGAGCGGCTTGAAGCCCGAATGCCTGGCCTACATCGAGGAGGTGTGGACGGACATGCGCCCGCTGAGCCTGCGCCAAAAGATGGATGCCGTGGCAACGCACTGAATCGCGCACTCACAAAAAAGCCAACTGACATGAATGTGTCAGTTGGCTTTTTTAATGCTCAGACGCCAGGGCGTCCGCTTGACTCAGTATTCCCAGAAAATCCGCTGCAGCTCTTTGCTGTCCTGGGTTTTGGTCAGGGCGACCATGGCCAGAATGCGGGCTTTTTGTGGGTTCAGGTCGTGTGCAACGACCCAGTCGTTTTTGTCGTCAGGTTGTTCTGCGTTACGCAGTACGAAACCACCGGCATTCACGTGGGAAGAACGGATGATCTGTACGCCGTCTTTACGCAGGGCTTGCAGGGTCGGCACCACGCGGGATGAAACCGAGCCGTTGCCGGTGCCGACGTGGATGATGGCTTTGGCGCCAGATTGAGCCAGTGCCTTGTAGGCGGTGTCATCAACGTTGCCGTACGAGTAGGCGATGCCTACGTTTGGCAGGCTCTTGATGTTTTTGATGTCGAACTCAGAGTCCATGGTGTGACGCTTGGCAGGCAAACGGAACCAGTAGGACTTGCCTTCAACGACCATGCCCAGTGGGCCCCAAGGGCTTTTGAACGCTTCGGTCTTGATGTTCATCATTTTGCTGACATCGCGGCCCGACTGGATTTCGTCGTTCATGGTGACCAGAACGCCTTTACCGCGTGCCTCCTTGCTGCCTGCAACGGCGACGGCGTTGTACAGGTTCAGCATGCCGTCAGCCGACATGGCTGTGCCCGGACGCATCGAGCCGACCACCACGATTGGCTTGTCGGTTTTTTCAACCAGATCCAGGAAGTACGCGGTCTCTTCCAGCGTGTCGGTGCCGTGGGTGATCACGATACCGTCGACGTCTTTGCTGTCGGCCAACTCGGCAACGCGGCGGCCCAATTGCAGCAGGTTGTCGTTGGTGATGCTTTCAGAGGCGATCTGCATCACTTGTTCGCCACGCACATTGGCCAATTGGCTCAACTCGGGTACACCGGCGATCAGTTGATCGATACCCACTTTGGCGGCGGTGTAGGTAGCGCTGTTGGCAGCGCTCGCACCGGCACCGGCGATGGTGCCGCCGGTTGCCAGAATAATGACGTTCGGTTTGGCAGGGGCTTCTTGTGCCTGAACGCTTGGCATGACCAGCAGAAGGGCCAATGCGCCCGGAACAATCGATTTCAAGACAGCTTTTTTCATTATGTTCTCTCTTAATGATGAGAGTGCTGATGCACATACACCTAGCACGGCACGTGCCATCCACTGGCCGCGTGCTGGCCATATAAAGGCATGTTTTGTGCCATTCTTTTCAGGATGTTTATTATTTACCTAACTATATGATTTTTAAGGATAAAAAATAAATTTAGAGTGTTTAATCAAATCAAAAAGAGACGGTTATCCGAATTTGGCTGTAACTTTTCGTACGGAAAGGCGTCCGTTCGTCGGTTTAATGGCGCCATTTTTTGTCGTTGACAAATACAAGTCGGGTTTCCATAGTGAGGTTCAAGCAAACGTTTGCGCGGTGGTGTCCCGTTCTTTATGAGTGCCTTTCGGCGCTTCAGACCGGGCGCTTTTGCAATGGCTGCCAGCCCGCGCAAACAGGATGTCGCTCACAATAATCATAAGATCGGAGTACTCCCATGAAGCTGCCCTTTGCTGGACGCTTGCTCGCCGTCGCCTTGTTCACAGCGGCCTCGTTTTCCCTTCCTCTTGCCCATGCCGACGCCTCCACACCCAAAGTCGGTCTGGTGATGAAGTCATTGGCCAATGAGTTTTTTGTCACCATGACCCAGGGGGCCGAGGACTATCAAAAACAGCACCCGGCTGATTTCGAGTTGATTTCCAACGGCATCAAGAACGAAACCGATACTCAGGGGCAGATAGACATCATCAACCAGATGATCATTGCCAAAGTCGATGGTCTGGTGATCGCCCCGGCTGACTCCAAGGCATTGATCCGCGCCATTGAAAAGGCTCGGGATGCCGGGATTGTCGTGGTGAACATCGATAACCAGCTCGACCCGAAAGTGCTGAAAAAAAAGCAGCTGGATGTCCCGTTTGTAGGGCCTGATAACCGGGCTGGCGCGCGCAAAGTGGGTGAGTACCTGGCGCGCAAGCTGAACGCCGGCGACGAGGTGGCCATCATTGAAGGCGTGTCGACCACCACCAACGCACAGCAACGCACGGCGGGCTTCAAAGACGCCATGAAAGCGGCGCACATCAAGGTGGTGTCCGTGCAGTCCGGTAATTGGGAAATTGAAGGCGGCAACAAGCAGGCCGCTGCGATTCTGAGCGAGTACCCCAATGTGAAGGCTCTGTTGGCGGGCAACGACAGCATGGCGATTGGCGCTGTATCGGCCATTCGTGCCGCCGGTAAGGCCGGTAAGGTGCAGGTGGTCGGCTACGACAACATCGATGCCATCAAGCCGATGCTGAAGAACGGCCGTGTGCTGGCTACCGCAGACCAGGCCGCCGCCCAGCAGGCTGTTTTCGGTATTCAGACCGCGCTCAAGCTGATCAAGAACGAGCCGGTCGACGCACTGAAAGACGGGGTTATCGCGACGCCGGTTGAGCTGATCACCACCCCCTGATCCGTCCATACCCTTGGCACCTGCGTGTTTGACCGGGTGCCTGGAGACATTTGATGCCAACTTCAGAGGCTGACGTGGTGCTTTCAGTGTGCGGCGTAGGTAAAACCTATGCGCAACCCGTCTTGAGCGCGATTGACCTGACCCTTTATCGCGGCGAGGTGTTGGCGCTGACGGGTGAAAACGGGGCCGGCAAAAGCACTTTGTCGAAAATCATCGGCGGGCTGGAAGCCCCTTCCACCGGTCAGATGCACTACAACGGTCTGCCTTATGCGCCCGGTAGCCGCGCAGAGGCCGAGCGGTTGGGGGTGCGCATGGTGATGCAAGAACTCAATCTGTTACCGACGCTGACCGTGGCGGAAAATCTGTTTCTCGACCATCTGCCCGCCCGCGTCGGGTGGATCAATCGCAAGCGCTTGCGTCAGGCAGCGATCGACGCCATGGCGCAAGTCGGCCTTGAGGCCATTGACCCCGACACGCTGGTAGGCGAGTTGGGGGTAGGCCACCAGCAGATGGTGGAAATCGCCCGCAACCTGATTGGCGACTGCCAGGTGCTGATTCTCGACGAGCCGACGGCCATGCTCACGGCCCGCGAAGTCGAGTTGCTGTTTATCCAGATCACCCGGTTACAGGCGCGGGGCGTCGCGATTGTTTACATCTCTCACCGACTCGAAGAGCTGGCGCGGGTAGCCCGGCGCATTGCGGTCCTGCGGGACGGGCATCTGGTGTGTGTTGAACCCATTGCCAATCATGACAGCCAGCAATGGGTCAACCTGATGGTCGGGCGCGAGCTGGGCGATCACTTGCCGATGGGCGAGCGTCCTCTGGGCGAGCCTGTGCTGAGGGTTTCAGGGCTAGGCCGTGGCACTAAAGTGATGGATGTTTCGTTTGAGGTCCGCCGGGGTGAAATTTTCGGTATATCCGGCCTGATCGGGGCAGGGCGCACAGAATTGTTGCGTCTGATTTATGGTGCAGACCACGCTGACAGTGGCACGGTCGCCGTGGGCAACCCTCTGAAGACCGTGTCGATTCGCAGCCCGATGGACGCTGTCAGGCACGGTATCGCCTTGATTACCGAGGACCGCAAGGGCGAAGGTTTGCTGATGAGCCAATCCATCAGCAGCAATATCGGCCTGGGCAATATGGAACAGTTGTCGCGGGCAGGTTTCATCAAGGGTGAGCAAGAGCGGGCGCTGGCCCGGCGCCAGATTGACGCAATGGGCATTCGCTGTTGCGGGCCCGAGCAGGTCGTCTCGCAACTGTCGGGTGGCAATCAGCAGAAAGTCGTGATCGGCCGCTGGCTTGAGCGCGACTGCGGCGTATTGCTGTTTGATGAGCCTACTCGCGGCATTGATATCGGGGCCAAATTCGATATCTATCGCCTGCTTGCCGACTTGACCCGAGAGGGCAAGGCATTGGTCGTGGTGTCCAGCGACTTGCGCGAATTGATGCTGATTTGTGACCGCATTGGGGTGATGTCGGCAGGGCGCCTGACCGATACCTTCAAGCGCGACAGCTGGCGTCAGGAACAACTGCTGGCGGCTGCGTTTGCCGGTTATCACACACACGATGCACCACTGGCGTCAGTGGCGCCCAAGGACATTGCATGAACGCCAGTTCCTCGCCGCGCAACGCTGCGCACAATTTCTACGGCATGGGCACCTATGTGGGATTGGCTGGCGCGTTGCTTGCCATGATCGTGCTCTTTTCAAGTTTGAGTGATCACTTTTTTTCCTATGACACGTTGAGCACCTTGGCCAATCAGATTCCAGACCTGATGGTGCTCGCGGTGGGCATGACGTTTGTCTTGATCATCGGCGGCATTGATTTGTCAGTTGGCTCCGTGCTGGCGCTGGCGGCTTCGGTGGTGAGCGTCGCGATCCTGGGATGGGGCTGGAGCGTATTGCCCGCCGCATTGCTGGGCATGGGCTGTGCGGCGGCGGTGGGTACCTTTACGGGTTCGATCACCGTTGCCTGGCGCATTCCTTCATTCATCGTGTCGCTAGGGGTGCTTGAAATGGCCCGCGGCGCAGCGTACCAAATGACCGGGTCGCGTACCGCTTACATTGGCGATGAGTTCGCGTGGTTGTCCGATCCGATTGCCTTTGGTATCGCACCGTCTTTCATTATTGCGTTGCTGGTGATTCTGGTTGCGCAGGTGATATTGACCCGTACGGTTTTCGGACGCTATCTGATCGGGATCGGCACCAATGAAGAGGCAGTCCGTCTGGCGGGCATCAACCCCAAACCTTACAAGGTGCTGGTATTCAGCCTGATGGGCCTGCTCGCCGGGGTGGCGGCCTTGTTCCAGATATCGCGTCTGGAGGCCGCAGACCCTAATGCCGGGGCGGGTCTGGAGCTGCAAGTGATCGCCGCCGTGGTGATTGGCGGGACGAGTCTGATGGGGGGCCGCGGTTCAGTGATCAGCACGTTTTTCGGGGTGCTGATTATTTCGGTATTGGCCGCCGGGTTAGCGCAGATCGGCGCGACAGATCCGACCAAGCGTATCATCACCGGTGCTGTCATTGTGATGGCAGTGATTTTGGATACTTATCGCAGTCAACGGGCACGGCGACGGAACTAAGCAATGGCAACGATCAAAGATGTTGCGGCAATGGCGGGGATTTCCTACACAACGGTGTCCCATGTCGTGAACAAAACCCGCCCGGTGAGCGAGCCGGTGCGGTTGAAAGTGGAAGAGGCCATTGCGCGCCTGGATTACGTACCGAGCGCGGTGGCGCGCTCTCTCAAAGCCAAGAGCACGGCGACCATCGGTTTGCTGGTGGCTAATAGCCTCAACCCTTATTTCGCTGAGTTGGCACGGGGCATCGAGGATTACTGTGAGCGTAACAACTACTGCGTGATCCTCTGCAATTGCGACGACGATCCGGACAAGCAGCGCAACTACGTGCGGGTGCTGCTGGAAAAACGGGTGGACGGCCTGGTGGTGGCTTCGGCGGGCGGTGATTTGGGGCTGGCCAGCGGTTTGACGGGGGTGCGCACCCCGATGGTGATTGTTGACCGAAGCCTGGAGGGCATCGACGCCGATCTGGTACGAATCGATCATGAGCAGGGGGCCTATCTGGCGACCCGGCATTTGCTTGATCTGGGCCATCGTGCGGTTGCTTGCATCGGGGGGCCGGCCATTACCAGCGTGGCGCAGCTGCGGCTGGCGGGTTATCTGCGTGCCCTGAGTGAGGCCGGGATAGCGCCGCAAGCGCACTGGATGGTTGAAAGTGATTTCAGTTGTACAGGGGGCTATGAGGCCGCTAACCGGTTGTTGGCTGCCGATCCGCCTTCAGCCGTGTTCGCGTGTAACGACATGATGGGCATCGGTGTGTTGCGCGCGGCCGCCGAACGCCAGATTCGAGTGCCCGAGCAACTGTCGGTGATCGGCTTTGATGATGTGCAGATGAGTCGGTATGTGTACCCGGCGTTGACGACAGTCGGGCAGTCAATCCTGCAATTGGGTGAAACTGCCGCTCAGGTTTTGTTACGGCGCATCGCAACACCCGGGCGATCTGTCGAGCAGTTGATCGTCGCTCCCAGTCTCGTGCTGCGAGAATCCACCGGGCCGCACGGGGCTATCGCCCTGCAACGTCTCCAGCAATCCGTCGGTTGAGTGTCGAGCATGCAAGCAAATGTGGTCGTGGTGGGCAGTTTGAATATGGATTTGGTGACGCGCACGCAGCGGTTACCGCAGCCAGGTGAGACGCTGTTTGGGGATGCGCTGCAAACGGTGCATGGCGGTAAAGGCGCTAATCAGGCGGTGGCCGCTGCACGGCTGGGCGCGCGCGTTGCGATGCTGGGGCGCGTTGGCAGTGACGCCTATGGCGCGCAACTGCGAGCGGGCCTGCTGGACGAGCAGATTGAGTGCTCGGGGGTGTGCAGTGTGCCGGGCGGTGTCAGTGGCGTTGCCTTGATTGTTGTGGATGCCCACAGTCAAAACACCATCGTGGTAGTCCCGGGCGCCAATGCTGCTCTGACCCCTGGCGATATCGAGTCCTGTGACGCGATGTTGCAGGGGGCTGAGGTGATCGTCTGCCAACTCGAAGTGCCCTATGACACTGTCGCCCATACGCTGAAGCGGGGTCGGGCGCTCAATAAGACCGTTATCCTCAACCCGGCGCCGGTCAACGGGCCGTTGCCCTCGCAGTGGCTTGAGGCGATTGATTACTTGATCCCCAATGAAAGTGAGGCGCAGGCCCTCAGTGGCGTGGTGGTTGATTCGTTGGCGTCTGCACAGCGCGCTGCTTTCAAGCTGATTGAAGCGGGCGCGCGCAACGTGATTGTGACGCTAGGGGCCAAAGGCGCGCTGTTCGTCAGCGGGCAGAAGGCCGTGCACTTTGCGGCACCGAGCGTGGAAGCGGTCGATGCTACAGCCGCGGGTGACACCTTTGTCGGTGCGTTTTCTGCAGCGCTTGCGCAGGGCAAAAACGAAGATCAAGCAATCCGTTTTGCACAAATTGCGGCAGCCTTGTCTGTTACGCGTCCGGGTGCTCAACCGTCAATTCCGGGCCTGGCTGATGTTTCAGCCTTTGCACAGTCATGAAAAAGACACCACTGCTCAATATCCAGCTCTCACGGTTGATTGCTTCGTTGGGGCATGGCGACGTTGTCGTGATTGCCGACGCAGGTTTGCCGGTGCCCAAAGGGGTGGAGCTGATTGATTTGGCCTTGACCCAGGGGGTGCCGGACCTGGCCACCACCTTGCGCATTGTCTTGAGTGAAATGCAGGTCGAAAGCCATATTCTGGCCAATGAGTTATTCCTGCACCCGTGCGCTGCGCTCACTGCCATTGAGGCTCACACCGAGTTTGGGCTACTGGGGAGCAGGCGGCTGCTGGCCCACGATGCATTCAAAACGTTGTGCCTGAGCGCAAAGGCGATTGTGCGCACGGGGGAGTGCCATCCGTACTGCAATATTGCGCTCATCGCTGGCGTTACGTTTTAACGCGTTGCGGTTCGCGCATCGAGTGTCTTCGGCAGCGTGACGAGCTTGGTCGCTCGGGTTCAGCGGTTAAGTGAGTGAGCGCGCGGCATGGAGACTGATGCAAAAGGAGAGTGGGGAGTCGCTGTGCCCTCAGGTCGCCTTTACAGGCAGGCCATATTTCTCGAAGACCTGATCGGTAAAGGCCTTGGCCGCTTCCGTGCCGAGTTCTTTTACCAGCAGGTCTATGCCGATAATGGCCAACTCTTCGGGGCTGCCTGGGCTGTAAGAACACTGTCCCTGTTGCCATTTCGCCTTGATGTCGGCGTCAATACTGACGTTGCTCATGGTTGGACTCGTTGCGTTAAAACGCTGGATCTTAGCAAAATGCCACTGAGATGCCATCAGTGTGGCAGCCCCCATGCGCGCCAGACAGCCCGTTGGCGTGTCACACTGACCATTTGAGGGAGTGAGCATTACGATGCATATCGATTTGAATAACCCAGAGGGGTTGACGCCGGAGGCTGTCAGGCAGCTATTAGCTTCGGCCAGTGATGATGTGCACACGCAGTTGCGCGTATCCAAAGACGGGCGCGCGTACCTGTCTTCAGGCGTGGTGGGCGGTACAGACATTGACGGGCTGCTGTTCAGGCTGGAAACCTGGGCAGCGGGTTCCGGGTATGTGGGTAACGTTGCAGCCAGCGATGAGGTTTGGGTCATGCAAATCTTCAATGCCTTGAAGGAGAATTGGCCCAATCCCCCGTTCGATTACATCGATGTGTATTGATGCAGCACACATTCCGTGACGATTAAGTAAAGGCGATACACTGCTTCTCGTCCAAAATCACGCGCCTGCGGTCACGCGTAATTCTTGCCTGGCGCTGTGCAACCTCTTTGCGCAAAAGCTGTCGCAAAGGTCTCGACTATTTAATGTTAAGGAGGCTCCATGTCCTGGAAGCTAGTGTCATTGGGTTCATTGCTGGCCGTGCTGGCGCTGTCTGGGTGCAGTACGCCGAGTTCTGACCAGGAACCTGCGACCACCGCCACCGCACACACGCGTTGTGACGCTCAAGCCGCAGCCTTTGCGGTCGGCCAAAAAGCGTCGGCGCAGCTCCTGGAGCAAGCCCGCGTCAAAGCGGGTGCGCAGACCGCCCGTATCCTCGGGCCTAACGATGTCATGACGCTTGAGTACCGCTCCGATCGCCTGAACCTCAATGCCGATGGCAATGCCGTCATTACACGCGTGAACTGCGGGTAAGCCGTTCGCGTTTGTAGTAGGCACAAAAAACCCCGTCACCTGGACGGGGTTTTTTTGTTCGAAGGAGATTTACTCCGGACGAACCTGTGCAGCTTGCATACCCTTTTGGCCTTTCTCAGCCACGAAGGAAACGGTTTGGCCTTCTTTCAGGCTTTTGAAACCGTCGCTTTCGATAGCTTTGAAGTGTACGAACAGGTCGTCACCGCCACCTTGAGGAGTGATGAAGCCGAAGCCTTTTTCATCGTTGAACCATTTTACGGTGCCGGTTTGGCGATTAGACATGGTGTATCTCCAAGAAACTTATATTTTCAGTAGTACTGTGCTGCTCAGGCCAACTGGGCACACTTGGCTATCATAGTCGAAATGTGGGATTTGGGAGCCCCCCTGCGTCACAGTTTGATGCTTTGTCAGCGTGTTCGAGCTGCGATGAAAGCCTGAAAGCCCCGTCTTATGGGGCTTTGACCATTAAAGTGGCGCTTAAAAAAAGCATTATTTCTTACGCTTTTTTTATATGGATGGCCAATTTTCATGCCTTTTCTGCTCGGTCAAGGCATAGGCAGCCGCAACTCCAGCATGTTTATTTCATGGGTTTAGCGGGGGCGGCCGCTGTGGCGCGGCATGACTGGATCGCATCCAGAGCCTGTGTGCGCAGTTCAGCACTAGGTTGTACTTTTTTGCTCATCAACTGCTTGATCTGTGCTGTTGAAAAATTGGCAGACAATTTATCAGCGCCGCATGCGCAATATTCTTCAGCCTTTTTTTTGTCGATGTTTTGGCTGGCAGCAGCGACGCAGTCCTTCATGTAGTCTTTTTTAAGGGCTGCAGGCCAATTGCCCGCGTGAGCGCTCAGTGGCAGAAGCAGTGCCAATGGGGTTGCGAGAGCCAAAAAACGTTTCATGGACATATGATGTTCCTTACAGAATGTGAGGCTAAATGTGATTCACGCAGTATTTGAGGGGCCAAGTGCAGCTCAAGTTCACCATTTTGCAACGCGGGCAGTATTTTGGCTGCCTCAAGCTGAGCCCTCCATCATGCCGTCATGTGTGTTAGCATGCCGCCCTTGGTTTGTCGTGGTGATGTTCTGCATCCCGCGAAACAGAGCCATACACTTTTGATTTGAACTCCAGTCACTCTGGTTCGGTTAACGGTTGGCCGCAAGGCTCCTGCCACTGTGAGGCAGGCTCACCACCGAATCGCGTACTGGCTCATCCCAACCCACGTGACCTTTGGTAGGGGTCACCACTAGGAGAGGAGGCGCCATGCCAACTATTACTCTTCCCGACGGCAGTCAACGTTCTTTCGATCATGCAGTTTCAGTCGCCGAAGTTGCCGCTTCGATTGGCGCAGGTCTGGCGAAAGCCACTGTGGCCGGTAAAGTCAACGGCAAGCTGGTTGATGCCTGTGACCTGATTGAAAATGACGCCACGCTGCAAATCATCACGCCCAAGGATGAAGAGGGGCTGGAGATCATTCGTCACTCTTGCGCCCACCTCGTTGGCCATGCAGTGAAGCAGTTGTATCCAACGGCCAAAATGGTCATTGGTCCTGTCATTCAGGAAGGCTTCTACTATGACATTTTCTACGATCGTCCTTTTACTCCTGAGGACATGGCTGCTATTGAGCAGCGCATGCAGCAGTTGATCGAGAAAGATTACGACGTCATCAAGAAAGTCACGCCGCGTGCCGAAGTGATCCAGCTGTTTTCCGAGCGCGGCGAAGATTACAAGTTGCGCCTGATTGAAGATATGCCTGACGAGCAGGCCATGGGTCTGTACTTCCATGAAGAATACGTCGACATGTGCCGTGGTCCTCACGTGCCTAACACGCGTTTCTTGAAATCGTTCAAGCTGACAAAATTGTCGGGCGCCTACTGGCGTGGCGATGCTAAGAATGAGCAGTTGCAGCGTATTTACGGCACTGCGTGGGCTGACAAGAAGCAATTGGCTGCCTACATTCAGCGCATCGAAGAAGCCGAGAAGCGCGATCACCGCAAAATCGGTAAGCGTCTGGGGCTTTTCCATACTCAGGAAGAAGCGCCCGGGATGGTGTTCTGGCATCCAAACGGCTGGACCCTTTACCAGGTTCTTGAGCAGTACATGCGCAAGGTGCAGCGTGAGAATGGGTATCTTGAGATCAAGACACCTCAGGTCGTGGACCGCAGCTTGTGGGAAAAGTCCGGTCACTGGGCCAACTACGCTGAAAACATGTTCACGACTGAGTCGGAAAACCGCGATTACGCGATCAAGCCAATGAACTGCCCATGCCACGTGCAGGTCTTTAATCAGGGTTTGAAAAGCTACCGTGAGTTGCCAATGCGTCTGGCCGAATTCGGTGCTTGCCACCGTAACGAGCCGTCGGGTGCTCTGCACGGCATCATGCGGGTTCGTGCATTCACTCAAGACGATGCGCATATCTTTTGTACTGAAGAGCAGATGCAGGCCGAATCGGCGGCATTCATCAAGCTCACCCTTGATGTCTATGCTGACTTCGGTTTCAAGGATATCGAACTGAAACTGTCTACTCGCCCTGAAAAGCGCGTGGGTTCGGATGAGTTGTGGGATCGCGCCGAAAGCGCATTGGCCTCGGCGCTTGACAGTGCTGGCCTGGCGTACGATCTGCAGCCGGGTGAAGGCGCCTTTTACGGTCCGAAGATTGAGTTTTCTTTGAAAGATTGTCTGGGTCGTGTCTGGCAGTGTGGTACCTTGCAGCTCGATTTCAATCTGCCGATTCGTCTTGGTGCTGAATATGTCTCCGAAGACAACAGCCGCAAGCATCCGGTTATGCTGCACCGCGCGATCCTTGGATCGTTCGAGCGTTTCGTCGGTATTCTGATTGAACACTACGAAGGTGCGTTCCCTGCGTGGTTGGCGCCAACCCAGGCAGTGATCATGAATATCACTGATAAACAGGCCGATTTTGCTGCTGAAGTTGAAAAAACTCTTAATCAGAGCGGATTTCGTGCCAAGTCAGACTTGAGAAATGAAAAGATCGGCTTTAAAATCCGCGAGCATACTTTGCTCAAGGTTCCTTATCTCTTGGTTATCGGAGATCGGGAAGTCGAGATGCAGACTGTCGCTGTGCGTACACGTGAAGGTGCTGACCTGGGCTCGATGCCCGTCGCGCAATTCGCTGAATTCCTCGCACAAGCGGTTTCCCGGCGTGGTCGCCATGATTCGGAGTAATTATTATTAAGCGTGAAATGAGACAAGATAAACGAGCTGCACCGAAAGCCCCGATCAACGAGAATATCTCGGCACGCGAGGTTCGGTTAATCGGAGCTGAGGGCGAGCAACTTGGCATTGTCCCGATCGAAGAAGCGCTTCTTAAGGCTGAAGAAGCCAAACTGGATTTGGTGGAAATTTCCGCTGATGCAGTACCACCTGTTTGCAAGCTGATGGATTACGGCAAGTCGATCTTCGAAAAGAAGAAGCAGATTGCCGCAGCGAAGAAAAACCAGAAACAAATCCAGGTTAAAGAAATCAAGTTTCGTCCAGGGACGGAGGAAGGGGATTACCAGGTAAAACTGCGCAACCTGGTACGTTTCCTGAGTGATGGGGACAGGGCCAAGGTGTCGTTAAGATTCCGTGGTCGTGAGATGGCCCACCAGGAGCTGGGTATGGAACTGTTGAAGCGGGTTGAAGCTGACCTCGTCGAATACGGGACCGTCGAACAGCATCCTAAGATGGAAGGACGCCAGCTGATCATGGTCATCGCCCCGAAAAAGAAGAAGTAACCACCAGGGCACGGCAGGCCTTGCGGTTATGTTTATCAACTGAATGCGGAGTATCCGAACATGCCAAAGATGAAGACTAAAAGTGGTGCTGCTAAGCGGTTTCTGAAAACTGCTAACGGTATCAAGCACAAACACGCTTTCAAGAGCCACATCCTGACCAAAATGTCGACCAAGCGTAAGCGTCAATTGCGCGGTAGCAGCTTGCTGCATCCGTCTGACGTGGCAAAAGTCGAGCGCATGCTGCGCCTTCGTTAATTTTTGGTTAAGACTAGAGGAAGTAACTCATGGCTCGTGTAAAGCGTGGCGTTGTCGCCCGTAAACGTCACAAAAAAATTCTGAAACTGGCTAAAGGCTACTACGGTGCACGCTCGCGCGTATTCCGTGTTGCCAAGCAAGCGGTAATCAAGGCAGGCCAATACGCCTACCGTGACCGTCGTCAGAAAAAACGTCAGTTCCGCGCTCTGTGGATCGCTCGTATCAACGCTGGTGCACGTATCAACGGTCTGTCTTACAGCCGTTTCATCGCCGGCCTGAAAAAAGCGTCCATCGAGATCGACCGTAAGGTTCTGGCTGATCTGGCAGTGAACGAAAAAGCGGCGTTTGCTGCGATTGTCGAGAAAGCTAAAGCCACTCTGGCTTAAGTACCCCCGACAGTCACTTGGGCTTGCCTATGTAAGCTCGGGTGTTAAACGTCATAAACAGGGGAAGAGCCTTCAAGCTCTTCCCCTGTTTTGTATCTGGAGTCTGTACATGGAAAACCTGGATGCGCTGGTCTCTAAAGCACTAGAGGCTGTTGAGAGCGCTGAAGATATCAATGCCCTGGAGCAGATCCGGGTTCTTTACCTTGGTAAAAAAGGCGAATTGACTCAGGTGATGAAGACCTTGGGAAATTTGCCGGCAGAGGAGCGCCCACAAGTAGGCGCGCTCATCAATGATGCCAAGGAGCGTGTCACAGTGGTTCTCAATGCGCGCAAGGCTCAGTTTGAGGAGGCCGAGCTGGCCGCCAAACTGTCTGCCGAATCCATTGATGTGACCCTGCCTGGTCGCGGCCAGACCTCCGGCGGTCTGCATCCGGTAACCCGGACTCTGGAACGTATTGAGCAGTTCTTCACCCACATTGGCTACGGCATTGCCGAAGGCCCTGAGGTTGAAGACGATTACCACAATTTCGAGGCGCTCAACATTCCGGGTCACCACCCGGCGCGCTCTATGCACGACACCTTTTATTTCAATGCGAACATGCTGCTGCGTACCCATACCTCGCCGGTCCAGGTTCGCACCATGGAGTCAAAACAACCGCCGATCCGCATTGTCTGCCCGGGGCGTGTTTATCGCAGTGACTCGGATATTACCCATTCGCCTATGTTTCATCAGGTTGAAGGCCTGCTGATTGATCGCGATATCAACTTTGCTGATCTCAAAGGCACGATCGAAGAATTCCTTCGGGTGTTCTTTGAAAAAGAATTGGCCGTTCGTTTTCGCCCTTCTTACTTCCCCTTCACCGAACCCTCGGCAGAAGTGGACATGGAGTGCGTGATGTGCAGCGGCAAGGGTTGTCGCGTCTGCAAACAGACGGGCTGGCTCGAGGTGATGGGGTGCGGAATGGTCCATCCTAATGTTCTGCGTATGTCCGGCATCGACCCTGAAGAGTTCTCGGGTTTTGCTTTCGGCATGGGCGTAGAGCGTTTGGCCATGCTGCGTTACGGTGTGAACGACTTGCGTCTGTTCTTCGATAACGACTTGCGGTTCCTCGGACAATTTCGCTAGTCGTAACGCATTTTTAGGAGAGCAGGATGAAATTCAGTGAACAGTGGCTGCGTGGTTGGGTTAACCCGCAGGTAGAACGCGATGAGCTGGTTGCTCGTCTGTCGATGGCTGGCCTGGAAGTGGACAGTGTTGCACCGGTTGCCGGTGCATTTAGCGGTGTTGTTGTGGGCGAGGTATTGGCCACTGAGCAACACCCGGACGCTGACAAGCTTCGTGTTTGCCAAGTAACCAATGGTATCGAAACTTTTCAAGTTGTCTGCGGGGCACCGAATGTGCGTCCGGGTCTGAAGATTCCGTTTGCGATGATCGGTGCTCAGTTGCCGGGCGACTTCAAGATCAAAAAGGCTAAGCTGCGCGGTGTTGAGTCCAATGGCATGTTGTGCTCTCAAGCCGAACTGCACATTGGCGAGGGTAATGACGGTCTGATGGAGCTTCCTGCGGATGCTCCGGTAGGCGAAGATATTCGCGTTTATCTGAACCTGGAAGACGCGAGTATTGAGGTCGATTTGACCCCGAACCGTGGCGATTGCTTGTCATTGGCCGGTCTGGCTCGTGAAGTGGGGGCTTTGTACGCAGCAGAAGTGACACGCCCGGTGATTGAGCCTGTCCCTGCCGTACATGACGAAGTCCGCTCTGTAGAGGTGTTGGCGCCATCGGCCTGCCCTCGTTATCTGGGACGTATCATTCGCAATGTGGACTTAACCCGCCCTACACCCTTGTGGATGGTGGAGCGCTTGCGCCGCGCCGATGTGCGCAGCATCGACGCTGCGGTCGACATCACCAATTATGTGATGCTGGAGCTGGGGCAGCCTCTTCATGCATTTGATCTCGCCGAAATCAACGGCGGTATTCGTGTACGTATGGCGGAAGAGGGCGAAAAGCTGGTCTTGCTTGATGGCCAGGAAGTGACCTTGCGCAGTGACACATTGGTGATTGCAGATCATCACCGTGCGCTGGCTATTGCGGGTGTGATGGGGGGGGAGCACAGCGGCGTATCGGCGACCACGCGAGATGTATTTCTTGAGAGCGCCTTTTTCGATCAGATTGCCGTAGCAGGCAAGGCACGTTCTTACGGCTTGCACACGGATGCCTCGCACCGCTATGAGCGTGGAGTGGACTGGAACCTGGCCCGCGAAGCCATGGAGCGCGCCACTGGCTTGTTGCTGGAGATTACAGGCGGGGAAGCAGGTCCGATTATTGAAACTGTTGCCCAGCAATTCCTGCCTTCGATTGCGCCCATCACCTTGCGTGCTGCGCGTATCAGTCAGATGCTGGGAATGGAGATGGACGGCAGCGAGGTCGAGCGTTTGCTCTGCGCCTTGGGACTGACAGTCACTGCAATTGGCGAAGGGCAGTGGCGCGTAGAGGTCCCAAGTCATCGTTTCGATATCAGTCTGGAAGTGGATCTGATAGAAGAGCTGGCTCGCTTGTATGGCTATAACCGTCTTCCAGTCCGTTATCCGCAAGCTCGCCTGGCGCCTCAGGCCAAGGCCGAAGCTCGCAGTGATTTGCCAGAACTGCGCCGTTTGCTGGTAGCGCGCGGATATCAAGAAGCTATCACCTACAGTTTCATTGACCCTAAACAGTTTGAGCTTTTCAGTCCTGACCTCGAGCCTTTGCTGTTAGCCAATCCTATATCCAATGATATGGCTGCAATGCGTGCCTCCTTGTGGCCTGGTCTGGTCAAAGCATTGCAGCACAACTTGAACCGTCAACAAGATCGCGTTCGTCTTTTTGAAAGCGGACTGCGCTTTGTCGGGCAGCTTGAAGGTCTCAAGCAAGAGTCCATGCTGGCGGGCGTAGTGTGCGGCACTCGCTTGCCTGAAGGTTGGGCGCAGGGTCGTGAAACAGTCGACTTTTTTGACATAAAAGCTGATGTAGAAGCTGTGCTGGGCTTTGCGGGTGCTTTGGATTCTTTTGAATTTGTCCCTGGCCAGCATCCGGCGCTCCATCCAGGACAGACTGCGCGCATTGAGCGAGATGGTCGTCTGGTAGGTTTTGTAGGCGCGCTTCACCCGGAACTAAACAAAAAACTGGGTCTGGACAGGCCGGTTTTTGTTTTTGAGCTGGTGTTGGCTGAAGTGGCATTGGGCAAAATGCCGAAATTCTCGGAGCTTTCGCGCTTTCCGGAAGTCCGTCGCGATTTGGCTTTGATTGCCGATAAAGACGTCGCTGCCCGTGATGTGTTGAGTGTCATCCGTGAAAATGCGGGCGAATGGTTGACAGACTTGAGGCTTTTCGACGTTTACCAAGGTAAAGGTATTGATCCCAATAGAAAAAGCCTTGCAGTCGGCTTGACCTGGCAGCATCCATCGCGCACTCTTAATGACGATGAGGTGAATACCACGACGCAGAACATCCTCACCTCGCTCGAACAAAGGTTGAACGCCACGTTAAGGAAGTGACGTATGGGGGCTCTGACGAAAGCTGAAATGGCGGAACGTCTTTATGAAGAGCTGGGCCTGAATAAACGTGAAGCCAAAGAATTGGTGGAGCTTTTTTTCGAAGAGATCAGGCACGCTCTTGAAGACAACGAACAAGTCAAGTTGTCCGGTTTTGGCAACTTTGACTTGCGTGACAAGCGACAGCGGCCTGGCCGCAATCCGAAAACGGGAGAGGAAATCCCGATCACGGCACGCCGTGTGGTCACCTTTCGTCCAGGGCAGAAGTTGAAGGCCCGAGTAGAGGCTTATGCTGGAACCAAGTCATAACGACGAGCTCCCGCCCATTCCAGGCAAACGCTACTTCGCCATAGGCGAAGTTAGCGAATTGTGTGCGGTCAAACCGCATGTGCTGCGATATTGGGAGCAAGAGTTTCCTCAACTGAATCCCGTAAAACGGCGCGGAAATCGCCGGTATTATCAACGCCAGGACGTGTTGATGATCCGGCAAATTCGCGCCTTGTTGTATGACCAAGGCTTCACAATTGGAGGCGCACGACTGCGCCTTTCAGGCGATGAGGCTAAAGATGATACAACCCAGTACAAGCAATTGATCCGCCAAACCATTTCAGAGCTTGAAGATGTTTTGCTGATCCTTCGCAAATAACTTGGCTAATACTACTTCCTCTTTTTCAAAACTTGGGGTATATTTGCCGCGTTATTTCAATTAGTTCTAACGCCTAGTCGGGGCGTAGCGCAGTCCGGTAGCGCACTAGCATGGGGTGCTAGGGGTCGAGTGTTCGAATCACTCCGTCCCGACCATATTATTCAATGACTTAGCCCAACTTTCGCGAGTTGGGCTTTTTCATGTCTGGAAAATTACTCTCACACAAATATTTTCCATAAGGCACACCTTACAAAGGCAGGCAATACGTGCTTAAACAGTGATGTGTCTTCTGGTCATGGTTTCCGAGCCATAGGCTTTGCCCACCGATGCATCCGGCGATGCTGAACACAATCTGCGCTGGTCTCACGCTCAAGCCTCAGCCGTGCGTGACTGGATGCAGCGTATGAAAGGTATTGCCGACAATTGCATTGCTGTTCAAGGACTCGCGGCCAGCCGACCCATCGCCGGTAACGATAGTGAGCCGGGTCGAATAGCCAACCGGCGTGTTGATATTCACCTGGTGCCGCAGGTGGGGGCGTGTGGGCAGACCGTAGCAGTTAAGTGGGAAGCGGGTAAAAAGTAGCGGTCTGAAGGACGTGGAGGTGAAGGCCCGTTTAACGTTTAGTGTGGAACGAAAATGGGTATGAACCGGGTGCGTCACAAGTCCCCAGATCAGCCCTATTCAGGGCCGATCTGTCTACAGGTGTTAGAACACCCATTCCTGAGCGGTTACGACACGGCAGAATGGCCCCGCAAGGGTCGCATTGTGATGGGCGATAATCTGCTCTGCTTTAAGGGTGGGCGTGTCACTGCATGTATGACCATCGGCTATCAACACGGCGTCGAATCCAAGGTCTCTTGCAGCACGGCAGGTGCTGTCAACGCAATATTGGGTTTTCATACCCGTGATGACCACGCCTTCAACGCCAAACGCCTGTAGCTGATCAGCCAGCTCTGTTTTGGTAAAGGCGTCAGGGCGTGTTTTCTCGAAGATGACTTCCTCACCCTTTAACACCAACTCCGGCACCAGTTGCGTCAGCGGGCTTGCAGGTTCGATCGGTGAACCAGGTGGACCAATGTGGCGCGCCAGGAAAATAGGTGCGCCCGCAATCCGAGCTTTGCTCATGAGCGCGTTCAACGTTGTAATCAGTGCTTCGCTGGCCAGTGGTTTGTCCGGGCCATGCAGTAATCCAACCTGCATATCGAGAATTAACAGGGCATGCATGGTGCTTTCCTTGCGTTGTGGCCAGAGACACAAGGGCAAAAGAAAAGGCCCTTACCATCACTGGCGGGCCTTTGAAGTTCGTGCGTTATGGACTCACGTCACCTCTCACGACCCGCCTTTGGCGGTCGTGGTTGTCGTAGTCAAGGCAATGCGTAGGTGATCCATGGGCCTGACAGTAGCGGTATGACCAAGGGTTGGCAAGTGGATGCAAGGGCAGATGTCCGCGATCAGCGACGCACTAATAAGCGCTTGCGGGGGTTTTCAAAATTTGAGCCCCATCCCTGCTGCCCACTCCACCAGTGCGCTGTCACGCGCGAGTCCAAGTTTATTCATTGCCATGCGCTTTTGGCGGCTGATGGTCTTTTCGCTACGGCTGAGTCGCGTAGCAATCTGGCGGCCGGAATGCCCCAAGATGAATAGTCTTACAACTTCAATTTCTTTGGGTGAGAGAGTCACTAACGAGCCATTAGGCAAGTGCTTTGTGGAAGAAGACTGCCCATCAAGCGCTTTTACAAAGGTAGGGCTAATGTAACGTTTGCCTTTGCTCACAGCGCGTACGGCATGGACCAACTCGGATAAATCATTGTGTTTGTCAAACAGACCGACGACGCCCAATCCCAACAACGCTTTCAACGCCGCAGGATTGTTCAGCATGGTCATAACGATAATTTTTACCGGTTCGAAATGCCGACGAATGTAGCTGATGAGTGCCAGACCGTCCGGCTGGCTACCCCGTGGCATCGAATAATCAGTAATCAGCACCTGGCACGGGTAGCGTTGAAGTTTCTCGATCAGGTCGTCTGTGCCGAAGGCATGGCCAGTAATGCTGTATGAGGCGTCCAACTGCCCCGATAACGCCATCATCGCCCCTTGCACAACCACGGGATGATCATCCGCCACAATGAGGCTCAGCACTGACGCGCTCCGTATTGCCATGAGGCATTTAAGAAAACGTGATCAGCCCGAGTTGCACCGCTTTGAGGGCGGCAGTGTGACGTGACGACACACCGAATTTTCGTCTCAGGTTGTAAAAATGAAAATTCACACCGGCCTCTGTACAACCGACGATTCGAGCGATGTCCCATGAGGACTTTCCAAGCAAACTCCACTGTAAAACTTCCTTTTCCCTTGGGGTCAATTTGACGTTCTCCGTAGCCTCTTCATCGTATGAATGAAAAGCCTGACTGCGCTGCTCTGGTTGGAGCGGACGTTGACGGATCATGTTGTTTTCTCCCTCATGCCTGGATGCGGAATCGACACCGCCACACTGCCGGACGCTTTTTGGCAGCAATAAACGGGTGTCGATGTGAGGGATTTATAACGCGCTGATTTGAGCGTTGTAACCTGTCAGAAATTACAGTTCGCCAAGGTTACTTGGCTTTGCAGGAGTCTTCCTTCCGACTTCTGGGCAGGAGTTGTAGGAGATATCAATGGGATAGGGCGTTAATTTAAAAATGGTAGTAAGAATAAGTTGCATGGTTCGTGAGCAGCTTTCTTCCAAAAAACTATCCAGGCCTAAAGCGCGCATTCAAAGGTTACGCCTGGGTGCCAGCTTTAGCGGGGGCCGCAAAGACCGGAAGCGTCACGGATTGAGTGACGCTGTTGATCTTGCACGGTCTACCTGCAAGATAAGTGGCGCGCTATTTCGCACACCGTTTTGCCCCGATCACACAGGCGATCACCGCGACCGTTACCCCAAGCATGCCCGGGCTAACGGTCTCTTGCAGCAACGAGGCGGCGAGCGCCAAACCGAAAAAGGGTTGCAATAACTGGAGTTGACCTACCGCCGCAATGCCTCCCTGAGCAAGCCCGCGGTACCAAAATACGAAACCGATCAGCATGCTGAACACCGAGACGTAGGCCAGGCTTAACCATGCCTGCGGGCTGATGCCGGCGAACGAAGGTGGAGCATAGAAACCACTGAGCGTGGCCATCAGCGGTAATGACAACACCAGCGCCCATGAGATGACTTGCCACCCCCCCAAGGTTCGCGAGAGTTTCGCGCCTTCTGCGTAACCCAGGCCGCACACCAACACAGCACACAGCATCAGCGCATCTCCTTGCAACGACGCCCTCAGGCCTTGCGCTATTGCGTAGACCACCACCAATGAACAGCCCAGCACCGAAAACAGCCAGAAGGCCGGTCGGGGCCTTTCTCCGCCGCGCAAGACCCCGAATACAGCAGTGGCCAAAGGCAGCATTCCGAGGAAGACAATCGAGTGTGCCGAGGTCACATGCTGGAGCGCCAATGCCGTTAACAAGGGGAATCCGACGACAACGCCCATAGCGACTATCAGCAGGGGGAGAAGTTGATTTCTTACAGGGCGCCGCTCTCTGAATAGCACGAGTGCGCACACTGCCAACAGACCTGCCAGGGTTGCGCGGGCAACCGTCAGGAATACGGGGTCAAACTCCATTACCGCGACACGGGTTGCGGGCAAAGAGCCACTAAAGATCACAACGCCGATGAATCCATTGATCCATCCGCGTTTGATACGGTCATCGTTCGGTTTGGTAGACCCGCAGGTGCTGTCCATGCTGTGAAATCCTGAGCTGATGAGTGACAGGTGGAGTGCATCGCCAGGACGAAGATGCGTCCAGGAAGTTTCAATTGCGTGCGTTGCATCCTAGGGTTGATGATTCAAAACAATCAAAAAATTGTCATGGATACAAAGTGAAATGACGCGCTCCCGTTACAAATACCTGGTCGACCGCCTGGCCGCAGCCATACGTTCTGGCAGTCTTGGCCCTGGCACCCGTTTACCCACGCACCGTCAACTGGCGGCTGCCAATGGCCTGGCCTTGGCAACGGCCAGTCGCGTGTACGCAGAACTGGCGGCCATGGGGCTGGTCAGCGGAGAGACCGGGCGCGGGACTTTCGTCAGGGAAACCGCTTTGCCGCCCGGGCAGGGCATAGACCAGCCACCCCTTGAGTCGGGGATGCTGGACTTGAATTTCAATTACCCCTCATTACCAGGCCAGACGGACCTTTTGCGACAGGCACTGCGCCAATTGGCGCTCAGCGGAGATCTGCAAACCCTTCTGCGTTATCAGCCCCATGGCGGGCGTCTGCATGAACGGGCAAGTGTCGCCAGGCACTTGGCGACCCGCGGCATCGACGCACCGGCCGAGCAGGTATTGATGGTCAATGGGGCTCAGCACGGCTTGGCCGTAGCGCTGATGGCGCTGTTGAAACCGGGGGACGTCATCGCGGCGGATGCCTTGACGTATTCCGGTTTCAAAGTGTTGGCTCAAAGTCTTCATTTAGAAGTTTTGCCCATTCCTGTCACCGCTCACGGGCCTGATCTGGATGCGTTTGAACGACTGTGCCGCGGCCGTCCTGTGCGTGCTGTTTACTGCATGCCGACCTTGCACAACCCACTGGGCTGGGTCATGGGAACCGAACAACGGGCCCACTTGGTATCCATTGCGCGGCAATACGACCTGACCATCATTGAAGATGCGGCTTACGCGTTTTTGATCGAAAAAGCGCCGTTGCCGATGGTGAGCTTGGCGCCTGAACGCACGGTCTACGTGTCAGGCTTATCCAAAAGCGTGGCGACCGGGCTGCGTGTGGGGTTTGTTGTCGCTCCGATACAGCACATTAGCGCGCTGGAGCGCGCGATCCGGGCGACGGTCTGGAACGTGCCGGGCGTAATGACCGCTATTGCAACCGCCTGGCTGGATGATGGAACCGTCAGTCTGCTGGAGTCGCAAAAAAGGGAGGATGCTCAAGCACGCCAACATCTGGCTGACGAAGTGTTGTCAGGGTTGCCGTACCTTCGCCACCCCTCGTCTTACTTTATCTGGTTACCGTTGTCCGAGGACGTGCGTGCCGACCAGGTAGCCATGATGTTGATGAGCGAACATGTCTCTGTTTCTACCGCAGAGCCATTTGCGATCACGGCCCATATTCCGCATGCAATCAGGCTGGCGCTGGGGTCAGTTGACATGATTGCGTTACGCGAAGCGTTGCTGAAAGTGAGGCGGGTGGTGCAGGCGCTTGGTTGACCATTGGCAGTCATCTCAGCGCCTCACTCCCTGCGCAGGTCAGGCAGGGAGTTTCTCCGACGGCACGCCGATCAATGCACGTGGTTCAAATCCCCGAACGGATCATGGGGCTGATCAAGCGGCTGCCCAGGCTTAGGGCCTCTGTTACCAGTCCGCGCAGGCTGTCGGTGTTTTCCTCATTGATGCTCTGGGTCATTTTTTCACCGAGGGTAGACCCTTCTTCGGCCGCTTGTGGCAAGGCCCGCAGGATCAGCAAACCGTTGTTGGTCAAAATCACCTCAAAAAACGATACCCCTGACATGCCATCGAAGTGGATGTAACCGACATCAGCCAGCCACTTGATGGTGGCGAGGAAAAGGCTTTCTTCTTTTTCAAGTGCTTCACGGGTGCCGGCGCGCAAGGTTTTGTAGTCGATAAAGTCTTCTGCGCTGATGCTGACAGGCAGCGGGAAGCTGCGGTATAGCTTGCCGAAGACCATGCCGGTGTAGCAATCGAACAGTTCGATATTGTTCGAGGGCAAGGCGTTGATGGAATGGACGTTTTTATCTTTCAAGTGACTGGCGAGTACGTTGAACATGCGAACCTCTGTCAGTGAAGTCGTTGAACGCTGCAAATGCATACCCATGGGTATAGCACACACCCGTGTGCGCTGTTTTTTCAACGCCTGAATGAGGGGGCAGGGTCAGTTTCTGCCGGGACGCGCAAGTGTGACTGGATGTTAGGAGGCGCCCAAACAATCTACCGCCTGGCTGGCTATTTGAAGCAGCACTGCTTAACTGTTGCGCGTTAGCCACGTTGATATTTCTTTTTGGAGGATGAATGTCCAGGCCCGCATGGATGCGCTCACTAGGGATCACAGTGGCCTTGCTCGGAATACTGGCTGCGCCAGTTTATTCAGCGCAGGCGCGCACATTGAAGCTGGCCATTGGCGATGAGCCCACCGAAGGTTTTGATCCCATGCTGGGGTGGAGTCATGGCAGTTATTTGCTGCTGCACAGCCCCTTGCTCAAACAGAATAAAGACCTGTCCTGGAGCAGCTTTCTGCTCAGTGATTATCAAACGGGTGAGGACGGGAAAACCTTGACCCTGACGCTCAAGCCGGGCCTGAAATTTTCCGATGGCTCGGCGCTTGAGGCCAAAGACGTTGCCTACACGTACAACAATGCAGCGGCCAGCGGCGGCAAAGTGGACATGGGCAATTTTCTGAAGGCTGAAGCGGTGGATCCCTTGACTGTGCGGATTGCGCTCAAGGCAGCGCAAAGCACCTTCGTCAATGTGCTCGGTTCATTGGGCATCGTGTCCGCTGACCAGTACGACGCCAAAACCTATGCGCAAAAACCGATTGGTGCCGGGCCTTATCGGCTGGTCAGCTATCAGCCGGGTCAGCAATTGATTGTTGAAGCCAACCCCTATTACGCCGGGCACAAGAATGATTTCCCCCGGCTGGTGTTTGTGTTTCTGGATGAAGACAGCGCCTTTGCCGCGGCACAAAGCAAACAGTTGGGGATTGTGCGGATTGCACCGGCATTGGCGGTCACGCCTGCCCAGGGCATGAAGCTCTGGGTTCGGCCCAGTGTCGAGAACCGCGGCATTGTGTTGCCGACCACGGCTTCTGGCAAAAAAGACGCGCAGGGCTACCCGATCGGCAATGACGTGACTGCCGACGTGGCCATTCGCAAAGCCATCAACTACGCGATCAATCGTCAGTTGCTGGCCGATCAGGTGCTGGAAGGGCACGCAATCCCCGCTTTTACAGGCGTTGAAGGCCTGCCGTGGAATAACCCCGACGCCGCCTTCAAAGATGGCGACAGCGCGAAAGCCAAGCAGATCCTCGAAGACGCCGGATGGGTCGAAACCCTCACGGGTGTGCGCGAAAAAAACGGTCTGCCAGCCAAAGTGACCCTCTGGTATGCCAGCGGTGATGCCACGCGGCGTGATCTGGCCCAGGCCGTGCGCGCCATGCTCAAGCTGGTCGGTATTGCTGTGGATTTGCAATCTGGCAGTTGGGAAACCGTTGAACGCAACATGCACGCCAACCCGACGCTGTTTGGCTGGGGCAGCCTCGACCCGATGGAGCTTTACCACCACTACAGCAGCAAGGCCGCAGGCGTGGAGTACTACAACCCCGGCTATTACCGCAATCCGGTGGTCGATCAACACTTGCAGCAAGCACTGGATGCGCCCAACTGGCAGCAGGCGGTGCCGTTCTGGCAACAGGTGGAGTGGGACGGCAAAACCGGCGTCGGGGTCAAAGGGGATGCTGCCTGGGCGTGGTTGCTTAATGTGCAACACACGTATCTGGCCGATGAATGCATCGATTTAGGCAAAGGCGCCCCTGAAATTCACGGCTCCTGGTCATTGCTCAATAGCCTTGATGGCTGGAAATGGACCTGCCAGTGATCCGTGAGGCCGCGTGGTTTGTGGTGCGCTTACTGGGCTTGTTGCTGGTGACGGCTGCTGGCACGTTCACATTGCTCAGTTTTTCTCCGGTCGACCCGATCCGCGCTTACATCGGTAACGATTTGTTGCACGTGCCGCCCGAACAATACCCCTTGATCGCGGCGAGATGGGGGCTAGACCTGCCGTTGTGGGAACGCTTCTGGCATTGGTTTACGCAAATGCTGCACGGCGATTTCGGCTATTCGATGCTGTACAACGCACCGGTCTCACAGGTGATTGGCGAGCGTTTTGCCACCTCGTTTGCGTTGCTGTTTTCGGCGTGGCTGTTCTCAGGAATCGTCGGGTTGGCAATGGGGCTCACGGCCGGCCGTTATTTACATCGTTGGCCTGATCGGCTGCTGTCCACGTTGTCTTACGTCCTGTCGTCTTTGCCCACGTTCTGGATCGGTTTGTTGCTGCTGTCACTGTTTGCCGTGACCCTCAATTGGGCACCGATTTGTTGTGCATGGACGCCCGGCAGCGACGCTGCGACCGCGACCTGGCGTGACAAATTGCATCACCTGATTTTGCCCATGCTGGCGCTGGGATTATTGGGGGTGGGCAACATTGCATTGCACACTCGCTCGCGGGTTGCTGAAGTCATGGGCAGCGAGTTCATTCGTTATGCCCGCGCTCAAGGGGACAACGGCTGGCCGCTGATCAGGTTTCATGTGCTGCGTCACGCGCTGACGCCTGCCGTGTGCCTGCAATTTGCGTCGGTGGGCGAATTGATTGGTGGATCTTTGCTGGCCGAAAAAGTTTTCGCGTATCCGGGTTTGGGGCAGGCCACGATCGACGCAGGTTTACGGGGCGACATCCCGCTGCTGATGGGCATTGTGATGTTTTGCGCCGTACTGGTGTTCACGGGCAACAGCATTGCCAACGCGCTATTACTGCGCCTTAACCGCGGGGCGGCGCGCCATTCATGACGTTTAATCCTCAGCGCGCCCTGTTACGCCTCAGTGCCTCACTGTTACTGCTGATCCTGCTGGTCGCCTACGGTATTTCGGTGTCGGGTGTCGAGGTCTCCATGGACTTGCTGGCGCGGCGTCAGGCGCCCTCGACGCAGTTTTGGTTCGGCACCGACAGCCTCGGCCGCGACCTGTGGTTGCGCTGCTTTCAGGGCATGACCACCAGTTTGCACATCGGCCTCGTTGCTGCCTTCAGCAGTGGCGTGTTGGCCATGCTTGCCGCCAGCCTGTGTGCAGTGAACAAAACCCTGGATTTTCTGATTCGCGGGTTGATCGACAGCCTGTTGTCCTTGCCACATCTGTTGTTGCTGGTGTTGATCTGCTTCACCCTCGGCGGCGGCAAACACGGGGTGATTCTGGCGGTTGCGCTGACCCATTGGCCGCGTCTGGCCTTGATTCTTCGCGGGGAGCTGTTGCGAATCCGCGAAAGTGATTTCGTCATGCTGTCGCACCGGTTGGGCAACAGCAGTTTTTATCGCTGGCGTCACCATTTGCTACCGTTACTGCTGCCGCAATGGATCGTCGGCACCTTGCTGATGTTCCCCCATGCGGTGCTGCACTCGGCGGCCCTGAGTTTTCTGGGTTTCGGGCTGGCGCCCCATGACCCGTCGCTGGGTTTATTGCTGGCTGACGCCCTGCGTTACCTGAGCAGTGGCGCGTGGTGGCTGGCGTTTTTCCCCGGTTTGATTCTGGTGAGTCTGGTGCTGGTGTTCGACCAGTTCGCGCGGGCTTTGCAGCAGTTATGGATAAGGGTCACCTGATGCTGACATTCAACCGCCTGGCCATCGACATTGCCCACTACCGCTGGTTGGGCCACACCACCTGGCAGCCGTTGCTGAGCAACATTACCCTTGACGTGCGCCCCGGTGAGCTGGTCGCGCTGGTGGGTTCAAGTGGTGAAGGCAAAAGCCTGTTGCTGCAAAGTGCACTGGGTTTGCTGCCTGACAACATGCGCTGCCGCGGGGAGATCCGGCTGGACGGGCAATGCCTGAGTGACACCGACAAAATCCATCAGCGGGGCAAAACCCTGTGTTACGTCCCGCAAGGGGTGAGTGCCCTCAATCCCTTGCTTAAAGTGGGCCCGCAGTTACAAAGGGCTGCGCGGTTGAGTGGTGTCGCCCTGGGCCTGGATGACGTAGCCCGACAGTTACAGCAGTACAACCTGCAACCTGAGCTGGTGGACACGTATCCGCGCAGGTTGTCCGGCGGGATGGCCAAACGGGTGCTGGCCAGTGGTGCCGCATTGACCCGCGCCCGCTACCTGCTTGCCGATGAAATCACCGCCTGGCTCGATGACGAACACGCCTGCCAACTGCTGCATCACTTCAAGCGCCTTTGCCAGCAAGGACGTGGGGTTTTATGGGTGACCCATGATCTGGCACTGGCCGCCCGGTTTGCCGACACCATCGCGGTGTTGCACCACGGCCAATTGCACGAAACCGTGAGTGCGCAGGCGCTGCGCGAGCACGGCGGCAGCCCCTGGTTGCAGTCGCTGTGGGCGGCGTTACCCGAGCAGCAATTCATTCACCGGCGAGTGCCGCAACCGGAGTGCCCGCCCCATGCTTGAAGTCCAACAACTGACCATTGAGCAAAACGGCCAGCGGCTGTGGGACTCGGTATCGTTTCACGTCAGCGCCGGGGAGCGTCAGGGCATTTCGGCCCCCAGTGGCTATGGCAAAACCACCCTGGGCCGGGTGCTGGCGCAATGGCAGGGGGCGACGTCGGGTCGGATCACCGTGGACGCAAAACCGCTGGCGAAGCAGGGCTACTGCCCGATCCAGCTGGTGCCCCAGCATCCGGAGCTGACGTTCAACCCCTATCGCAGCACGGGCGATAGCTTGCGCGACGCCTGGTCTCCGACGGCCGCGTGGCTGGACCGGCTGGCGATCAGCCCGGCGTGGCTGAAACGACGTCCTGACGAGTTGTCCGGTGGCGAACTGGCGCGTATAGCGTTGCTCAGGGCGCTGGACCCGCGCACGCGTTTTCTCATTGCCGATGAAGTCACCGCGCAGCTGGATGCGCACATTCAGGCGCAGGTGTGGCACGTGCTGCTTGACGAGGTCCGGCGCCGTGATCTGGGGTTGATTGTGTTCAGCCACAACAAGGCGTTGCTGGAAAAAGTCTGTTCAAGTATCTGGTACCCGCAGGGGCAGGGCCCTCAGTGCGGACTGGCAACGATCCCGTACAGCTCACAATAATCGGCCCACGCCATGCCAGCCATTTGTGCCACTTCGCGGTGTACTTCCAGCCGTTGAGCTTCAAAGGCGGCCTCGCTGTCACTGGTCAATTTCAGGGTCAATTCCCACGCGAACAAGCCCAGTCGCTCCGCTTCGGCTTCGAACGCTTCGTTCAGTCGCTCCTGACGATACACCTCTGGCGGCTGCCCGACGGCGCGGGCTTCAAGGGGGTTCAGGCGATCAAGTTGCTCGCGCAGGTCGGGGCGTTCGGCAAGAAAACGGTCGAGGGCTTGCTGGTGGGTAGGGCCGGGTTCTGTCACGGGTGTCTCCTGTTAACGAAGGGGGAGGTCAGCGGCGTTCATGCTGCTTGCGATACGCGCCCGGTTGCACACCGATGGACTTGGTGAACGCCCGGGTAAACGCAGCAATGGAGTGATAGCCCACCGCTGCGCAGGCTTGTTCGACGGTGTGGTCTGTCTGTAGCAACTGACAGGCGTGGCGCATGCGCAAGGCCAGTAATACATGACCGGGGGATTGCCCGGCATGTTCACTGAAGCGCTTGAAAAACGCCGAACGCGACAGGCCAGTACACGCTGCCATGCTTTCCAGGGTCCACGGCTGCTCGGGGTGTTCGATCAATTGTTGCAACAGGGTAGAAAATGCCGGTTGCCGCGCCAGGGCTACCAGGCCGCCGAGGTCGGGGTTGTGGCTGACTTGCTGGCGCAGCACGTACAGAAACAACAAATGACTCAGCCGCTCCAGCAAGGCCGATGAAGGGGCTGGCACACGCTCGCACTCATCCAGAATCAACTGGAAAACAGTGCGCGCCGCGCTGGAGGACGGGTCGTTGGCACGCAGGATCAACCAGGCGGGCAGGGCTTCAAGGATCAGGTCAGACAGCCCCGGCTGAAAGTGAAAAAAGCCGCACACCAATCCGACGCCCTCGTCGGCGTGCGGATCGAGTGCTTGCATGGCCTGACGCGGCAACTGCGCGGCCAGCCCGGCGTCATTGGCGCTGGAAAGCCGGTAGTTCAGGTCTTGCAGCAAAAACAGCGCATCCCCGGCGTTCAATTGCACGCCGTGAGCCTGCCCCTCCACGTGTAGCCAGCAATGGCCCTGTACCACGACGTGAAAACTGGCGCGGGCCAGCCCGTGAGTGCTGCTGTGCCATCCGCCGCAATAGCGCCCGACATGGAACAGGCTGGCGTCTAGCTCAAGGCTTTCTAATAACCAATCAATCAGGGGACTGGACGAATTCATCTAATGGAAACACTCAGAAGCAAGTAATCGCTACTTTAGAATATGGAATCAAATTTTTATAACCAACAGACTGTTCCGACACCTTTTGCAGGAGTCACTTCATGTCTCGTGTCACGCTTCATACCCTCGATTCGGCTCCTGAAGCCGCGAAGCCATATCTGGAAACCGCACAGAAAAATGCCGGGTTCATTCCCAACCTGTTGGGGATTCTAGCCAATGCGCCGGCGGCACTGGAGACTTATGTCACGGTTTCGGGCATCAACGGCAAGGCTGAGCTAACCCTGCCGGAAAGGGAAGTGGTGCAATTGATCGCAGCAACGCGCCATGGGTGCGACTTCTGTGTCGCAGGTCATACCGCTGTGGCGCAGAACAAGGCCAAACTGCCCGACGAAGTCGTCACCGCCCTGCGCGGGCAAACTGAGCTGCCTGAAGAGCGCCTCGAAGCGCTGGCCGCGTTTACCCGCGAAGTCATTGCCAAGCGCGGGGACGTCAGCGACGCCACGTACAGCGAATTCAAGGCCGCCGGTTTCACCGAAGGGCAGGCGCTGGAAGTGATTCTGGGCGTAAGCCTGGCAACCTTGTGCAATTTTGCTAACGTGTTCGCCCGCACGCCGTTGAACCCTGAACTGGCGCGCTATAGCTGGACCCGTCCTGAGTAATCCGGCGGTCCCGATTTAAAGGAGAAATCGACATGCTAGACCCTGTACTGAGTCATTGGCTGGATGCCGAAGCCGAGGCGCTGGACCTCGGCCACAGTGACCCGCAACACGTCTTGTCGCAACTGGCATCGGCCAATGTGCTACGGGTCGGCATCAGCCCACAGCTGGGGGGCACCGGCGGCAATCTGGCCGATGCACTGGAAGTAATGGCCAGCGTTGCCAGCCATTCCCTGGCTTCGGCTTTTGTGTTTTGGGGCCAGCGCGCTTTTATCGAATACCTGTTGCACAGTCCAAACACCGGGCTGCGCGAACGCTTGCTGCCTGACTTGCTGAGTGGCCAATTGGCGGGCGCCACCGGGCTGTCCAACGCCATGAAATTTTTGTCCGGGATTGAATCGTTGCAAGTGCGCGCCCGTGCCCACGCCAATGGTTGGGCGCTGGACGGTCGGTTGCACTGGGTCACTAATTTGCGCAAAAGCGGGTTCGTGGTCGCGGCGGCCATTGAGCGTGAAGAGGGCGGCGCGCCTTTTGTGCTGGCAATCCCTGACGGCTTGCCGGGCCTGCAGCGTTCCGATGACCTTGAATTGATGGGGTTGCAGTCAAGCAACACGGCCGCACTCGACTTCCAGGCGGTGCAGGTCGCCCAAGAATGGTTGTTGCACGACAACGCCAAAGTCTTTCTACCTGCCGTGCGCCCGGCGTTTTTAGGCCTGCAATGCGGGCTGTCGATCGGCCTGGCACGACGTTCGTTGCAGGAGGCCGAAGCGCACTTGCAAGGTCCGCGCTCCGGTTTGCTCGAACTGTTGAATGAACAAAAGACGCACCTGGAAGCTCAGGTGGACGCCTTGAAAACCGGCCTGCTGGAGGGTCGGTTCCTGACGAACCCGGCGGCCCTGTTTAACATCCGCATTGCCTTGGCAGAAGCCACGGCCAGCGCGGTGCAGTTCGAACTGCAAGCCAGCGGCGGCAAAGCCTACCTGTGCGCCCATGGCAGCGCGTTCGCCCGACGCTGGCGCGAGTCGGCCTTTGTGCCGATCGTGACCCCGAGCCTGGTGCAACTGCGGGCCGAGTTGCTGCGTCAGGCCAAGGTCAGCGCGTGATGAGCACGGTCTTGCTGGATGCGCGTGACATCACCCTGGGCTATGCCCGGGGCCAGGGATGGCAATCGGTACTGGAGGGGTTCGACCTGCAACTGGCACCCGGAGAAATCGTGTCAGTGCTGGGCCCAAGCGGGGTGGGCAAATCCAGCCTGCTGCGGGTGCTGGCAGGGTTGCAAACCCCGCACTCAGGCACGGTGAGCCTGTTGGGCGAAGCGGTCACCGCGCCGCACCCCCGGGTCGCGGTGGCGTTTCAGGACCCGAGCCTGTTGCCCTGGTTGAACCTTGAACATAACGTCGCCTTCGGGCTGGATTTCGCCCGCCAGCCCAAAGTGGCCGTCGCAGCGCGCAAGGCGCGGGTCGATCAGGCCATTACGGAAGTAGGCTTGCAACACGCAAGGGGGCAGTACCCGGCGCAGTTGTCCGGCGGCATGGCGCAGCGGGTGGCGCTGGCCCGCTGCCTGGCGCGTCAGCCCCAAGTGCTGCTACTCGACGAACCGTTTGGCGCGCTGGACGAAGTCACCCGCGCCGACATGCAGCAGTTGTTGCTCAGCGTGATTGCGCGGCACAACACGGCGGCGCTATTGATTACCCACGATATTGACGAAGCCCTGCTGCTCAGCGACCGGATTCTGCTACTGGGCCACAGCCCGGCGCGGACCGTCGGTGAGTGGCGCATTGACCTTGCGCAACCGCGTGAAGACCGGGTCGATGAGCTGGGCGCTTTGCGCATCGACATTCTCAAAACCCTTCGGCGGGCGAGCCGCACCCCTGACCTTGAACCTTTACGCGACTCGCTGGAGCTAGCACATGTGCCTGGACGACTTCACACACACTCGGCGTGACATTTTAAAACTCAGCGCCATGCTCACCGCGGCGGGCGCCTTGCCGATGCTCAGCAGCCTGCAGGCCCGTGCGGCGGCCGAGCCGGATGCGCCGGTGCGCATCGGTTACCTGCCGATCACCGACGCCACGCCGTTGCTGGTGGCGCACAACAATGGCCTGTTCGAGGCCGAGGGCATCAAGGCTGAGCGCCCTGTGTTGCTGCGCAGCTGGGCGCAGGTGATCGAAGCCTTTATCTCCGGGCAGGTCAACGTGATTCACTTGCTCTCGCCGATGACAGTGTGGGCGCGGTACGGCAGCAAAGTGCCCGCCAAAGTCGTGGCCTGGAATCACGTGGGCGGCTCCGGGCTGACCGTAGCCCCCGACATCCAAGAAGTCCGGCAACTGGGCGGGCAATCCATCGCGATTCCGTTCTGGTACTCGATCCACAACGTGGTGGTGCAACAGCTGTTTCGCGACAACGGCTTGCAACCGGTCACACGCCCGGTAGGCAGCCCGCTGGCCGCCAATGAAGTGAACCTGGTGGTCATGCCGCCTTCCGACATGCCGCCCGCTTTGGCGACCAAGCGCATCGCCGGGTACATCGTGGCCGAGCCGTTCAATGCCTTGGCCGAAGACTTGAACGTCGGCCGCGTACAGCGTTTCACCGGCGACCTGTGGCGCAATCACGCGTGCTGCGTGGTGTTCATGCACGAGCATGACCTGAACAACCGGCCTGAATGGTCGCAAAAAGTGGTCAACGCCATCGTCAAGGCGCAGCTCTGGACCCGCGATAACCGACAGGCCGCCGCCCAGTTGCTGGCCAAGGACGGAGAAAACCGGTACACGCCGCACAGCAGTGCCGTGCTGCAAAAAGTCCTGGCGCCTGCCGCCAGCGATCGCGCGCGCTATGAAGCGGCGGGGGCGATTCAGCATGGCGACTGGGATGAACAGCGCATTGATTTTCAGCCTTATCCCTTTGCCAGCTATACCGAAGAGCTGGTCACGCGGCTCAAGCACACGCTGATTCAGGGCGACAATCAGTTTTTGGCGGGCCTGGACCCCGCGCATGTGGCGACCGATCTGGTCGATGACCGCTTCGTCAAAAACAGCATCGCCGCCGTGGGCGGGCTCAAGGCATTCGGTTTGCCAGACAGCTTTGAACGCACCGAGGAGTTTGGCTTTTGACTGGCCCGGCACCTTCCACCGCGCGGCAATGGCTACTGGGTGGCGCAGGGCTGTTGAGCCTGTTGCTGGCCTGGTGGCTGGGTGTCGAGTGGCTGGGCAGTGAACAGGGGCTGGCGGCCCGCTTTTCGCCGCAAGCCACATTTGTCAGCCTGTACGAATTACTGGGCAGCGCCCAGTTGTACGAGAACGTTGGGGTGAGCCTAAAGCGCATCGTGGTCAGCCTGGTGATGGCGTTATTGATCGGCGTGCCATTAGGGCTGCTGATAGGCGGCTCGCGCAATCTGGAGGCCGCCACCACGCCCGCCTTTCAATTCCTGCGCATGATTTCGCCGCTGTCCTGGATGCCGGTGGTGGTGATGCTGATGGGCGTGGGCGATCAGCCCATCTACTTCTTGCTGACCTTTGCCGCCGTGTGGCCGATTTTGCTCAATACCATTGCGGGGGTACGCCAACTGGACCCGCGCTGGCTGCAACTGAGCCGCAGCTTGAGTGCTACCCGTTGGGAAACCTTGCGCCGGGTGATCCTGCCCGGTGTGTTGGGGCATGTGCTGACCGGGGTCCGGCTTTCCATCGGGATTTTGTGGATCGTGCTGGTGCCTTGCGAAATGCTCGGCGTGAGTGCGGGGCTGGGCTATTTCATTCTCGACACCCGCGACCGGCTGGCCTATTCAGAACTGATGGCCATGGTGCTGTTGATCGGTGTGCTGGGGTTTGCGCTGGATGCACTGGCCCGTGGCCTGCATCGACGCTGGGTACACGCGGCCTGACACTCAGCGCTCGCTGAGCTGGCCATTACCGGGTGTTTCGGTGTGCGGGTGAGGCGGGTGCGGGGTATGGCGGCCGGTCAGGACGAACAACACGTCGATTCCGACCAGCGTGATGGCCGCCAGGTAGTTGGCGCGGGGCAGGGTGATGTCACGCTCATACAGGCTTTGCGCGTGCCGACCGACTCCACCGGCCTGCGCCAGTTGCTGTTGCGTCAGGCCCAGGCGCATGCGTTCCTGCTGCAGTCGTTTTCCGTAGGTATTCATATCGACGCCTGTTCCAGGCTGGGGGATGGAAAAAGAGTACTGGAAGCGCCGGAAGAGGAAAAGCCTGGAATGTGGCATGTCGCCAGCGTGTGGGGTGAGTTTCATAACCGGGCAGGATCAGCGGGGAGCCTGCCCGGTTATCAACTTAAATGCCTGGTTTTTGCTCGGCTTCCGGCAAGAACCAGTTCAGCAGCAGCGCACAGATACCGCCGGTCGCCACGCCCGACTCCAATACGTTGCGTAACGCCGCCGGCATGTGGGCGAGGAACTCAGGCACTTGCGACACGCCCAGGCCCAGCGCCAGCGACACGGCAATGATCAGCAGCGCACGACGGTCCAGGGTGATGCTGGCCAGAATGTTAATGCCCGATGCGGCCACCGCGCCAAACATCACCATGGCTGCACCGCCCAGTACCGGCTCGGGCACCGCCTGAATCGCCCCGGCCACGCTCGGGAACAGGCCGAGCAGGATCAGCATGGCGGCAATCCAGACGCCGATGTGGCGGCTGGCAATGCCGGTCAGCTGAATCACACCATTGTTCTGGGCAAAGATCGAGCTGGGGAAGGTGTTGAAAATACCGGCCAGCAGCGAGTTGGCCCCGTTGACCAGTACGCCGCCCTTGATACGTTGCATCCACACCGGGCCTTCGACGGGCTGGCGTGACACTTTACTGGTGGCCGTCACATCGCCAATCGCTTCCAGCGAAGTGACGAGGTAAATCACCAGCATCGGAATGAACAGTGCCCACGAGAACCCAAGGCCAAAGTGCAGTGGCACCGGCACTTGAAACAGCTCGGCCTGGTGCATGCCGGTAAAATCCAGACGCCCCAGATAGCCTGCCAGCGCATAGCCCACCGCCAGTGCGATGACGATGGCGCAGCTGCGCATCCACACCAGCGGGATGCGGTTGAGGATCACGATGATCGCCAGCACCACGCCTGACAGCATCAGGTTTTCGCCATTGGCGAACGTGCCATTGCCCATGGCGGTGAAGCCGCCGCCCATGCTGATCAGGCCGACCTTGATCAGCGTCAGGCCGATCATTAACACCACGATGCCGGTCACCAGCGGGGTAATCATGCGCTTGACGAAAGGCAGCACCCGCGAGATGCCCATTTCAACGAACGAACCGGCAATCACCACGCCAAAGATCGCCGCCATCACGCTTTCGACGGGCGTGCCTTGCTTGACCATCAACGCGCCGCCCGCGATCAACGGGCCGACGAAGTTAAAACTGGTCCCTTGCACAATCAGCAAGCCAGCACCGAACGGGCCGAAGCGTTTGCACTGCACAAATGTGGCGATCCCCGAAATCACCAACGACATCGAGACAATCAGGTTGGTGTCGCGACTGGACACGCCCAACGCCTGACAGATCAGCAGGCCGGGGGTCACGATCGGAACAATGATCGCTAGCAAGTGTTGCAGGGCCGCCAGAAAGCCGATCCACGGCTTGGGGCGGTCCTCAAGACCAAAGACCAGATCGCTGTTCTGGGACTCGGCTTCTAGCGGCGTTTTGGGAGAGGTCATGGCGAGCGCCCTTGGAAAAAAGAGCGCGATTCTACTGGTGTTAGGCCAGCACGCCCAGCGTTTGCGTACGCAAGCGTGCCATTGAACCGGTCGCAGGCTTTAATCAGTCGAATGTTTAGGCCCGCCGACGGTCCGAGATAGAGCCGCCCCGGCTGTCAGCCCCCCAGCAACAAGGACCCGTGCCCATGCTCGAACCCACCTGGACCGCCGTCAAACATCACCGCCGCCTTCATCAGATCATCGCCACCCTGGTGCGTTTTGGCGCGCAGGACGTGGTGGTGCGCCTGGGGCTGGGGCGTTTGCTCGCCCAGGTCAGCGCAGAACCGGGTGAGTCACTGCCAGCCAGCAGCGCGCAGCGGGTGCGCATGGCGTTAGAAGCCCTGGGCCCGACCTTTATCAAGTGCGGGCAGATTCTGTCCAGCCGCAGCGACATCCTGCCGCCGCACTGGGTCGAAGAACTGCAGGCGCTGCACAGTCAGGCCTCGACCGTGCCGTGGGAGGCGCTGCACGTGCAGGTGCTTGAAGACTTGGGCTGCCCGCTGGAAGAGGTTTTCGCGGTGTTTGACACCCAGCCGCTGGCCGCGGCCTCTATGGCGCAGGTGTACCGCGCACGTTTGCACACGGGCGAGGAGGTGGTGGTCAAGGTTCAGCGTCCCGGGCTCAGGGGCAAAATGACGGCGGACTTGCAACTGCTGGAAAGCGTCGCCCAGTTGATTGAGCAAAACGAGGCGCTGGCGGTGTATCAGCCCCGCCAGATGGTGCGCCAACTGGCGCGGGCGATGCTGCAAGAGCTGGATTTCACCCAGGAGGGCCAGCATTGCGACAGCGTGGCGCAGCATTTTGAACACGACCCCTCCATCGTGATCCCGCGTATTCATTGGGCCTACAGCAGCCAGCGGCTGCTGGTGCAGGAATTTCTCCCCAGCTTCACGCCGTTGGAGCGCGAGGCGTTGATTGTCCAAGGCCTGGACCCAAGCCTGTTGGCGCAACGCGGGGCCAAAGCCTTCATCAAGATGTTGCTGGAAGACGGCCTGTTCCATGGCGACCCGCACCCAGGCAATCTGCGGGCCATGAGTGAAAACCGCGTCGGATTTATCGACTTCGGCATGGTCGGGCGCCTGGATGAGCGGCGGCGTCTGGAGGTCATGACATTTATGCGTGCGCTGACCGAAGGCAGTACTGAAACCCTGAGCTCGGTCTTGATCGACTGGCAGGGCGAGCGGGTGCAGGACGTGACCCAGATCGAACGTGCGGCGCGTCAATACATGGCACAGCACACCCGCCAGCCGTTGAACATGAGTGCGCTGATTCGTGATTTTCTGACGGTGATGCGTGAATACCGCTTGCTGTTGCCCCCGGACCTGCTGGTGCTGTTCAAGGCGCTGATAACAGCCGATGGCGTGTTGACCCGGCTGGACCCGGAACTGGATTTGGTCGCAACCGCCCAACCTGCGGTGCAGAAGATGCTCCGCGAGCAGTTGAGCTGGAAGGTTGCCCAACGCCTCGCAATGGACGGGCTGCAGTTGGGGCGCGGTGTGTTGGAAGATTTGCCGAAATTGACCCGGTTGATGGTGCATCGCCTCAAGCACGGCGTGCTGGATCTGAAAGTCGACGTGCCGGGGATCGAAAAGCTGGAGCGCTCACTGCGCCTGGCTTCAACGCGCTTGTCGCTGGCGCTGTTGATCAGTGCGCTGTTGATCGCCTTTGGCCCCCAGATCGCTGCGGCGGGGCCCGTATGGCAAGGGCTCTCGGCCATCGGCTGGCTAGCGGGGATTGCCACGCTGGGCGGGTTGTTGGCGTTCTTGTGGAGCCTGTTCAAAGGTTCCTGACGAAAAACGAAGCGGCGCCGGTCAGGCCGGACGCCGCCTCGTGCACGGCACGGTGTTACATATGCAGCGCATGCCCCAGTGCGCGCAGCGCGGCTTCCTGCACTGCCTCGCCCAGGGTCGGGTGGGCGTGGATGGTGCCGGCAATGTCCTCCAGGCACGCACCCATTTCCAGTGATTGGCCAAAGGCCGTGGACAATTCCGACACACCCGCACCGACGGCCTGCCAACCCACAATCAGGTGATTGTCACGCCGCGCCACCACCCGCACGAAGCCGCTTTTGGACTCCAGGGTCATGGCTCGCCCATTGGCCGCAAACGGGAAGCTGGCGCTCAGGCAATCCAGCCCTGCGGCCTCAGCCTCGGCCGGGGTCTTGCCGACCACGACGATTTCAGGGTCGGTGAAGCACACGGCCGCGATCGCCGTCGGGCTGAATTCACGTTGTTGGCCAGCAATGATCTCGGCCACCATTTCTCCCTGCGCCATGGCGCGATGGGCCAGCATCGGCTCGCCGGTCAGGTCGCCAATCGCCCAGACGTTGCGCATGCTGGTCTGGCAGCGGTTGTCGACACGGATCGCCGGGCCGTTCATGGTCAAGGCGAGGGTTTCCAGATTGAAACCCTGCGTGCGCGGGCGACGGCCGACCGCCACCAGCACCTGATCGGTTTCCAGCGTCTGGCTTTCCCCCATACGATTGCGCATCGACAAGGTGCCGGTGCTGGCCTGGAACCCTTCGACGCTGTGTTCCAAGTACAGCGTGATGCCCAGCGCTTTGAGGGATTCGGCAACCGGCTGCGTCAGCTCCATGTCATAGGTGGGCAGGATGCGCTCGCGGGCTTCGACCACCGTGACTTCCGCGCCCAGCTTGCGGTAGGCGATCCCCAGCTCAAGCCCGATGTAACCGGCGCCCACTACGGTCAGGCGTTTGGGAATGTGCGTGGGGTTCAGTGCTTCGGTGGACGAAATAATGGCGCCGCCCAGTGGCAGTATCGACAGATTGACCGTTTCTGAGCCGGTGGCCAGCAGCAGGTGTTCGCACTCGATGCGCTGGCCGTCGACCTCAACGGCCTTGCCATCCAGAATCTTCGCCCAGCCATGGATGACCTTGACGCCATTCTTTTTCAGCAACGCGCCGACGCCCGTGGTCAGGCGATCGACGATGCCGTTCTTCCAGTTCACGCTTTGCCCGATGTCCAGGGTCGGGGCCGTGGTCTTGATCCCCAAGGGCGAACCGCCCGCGCTGTAGCGGTGCGTGGTGTGAAACTGCTCGGCCACGTGAATCAGGGCTTTGGACGGAATGCAGCCGACATTCAGGCAGGTTCCGCCCAGCGACTGGCCTTCGATCAGGACCGTGGGGATGCCCAGCTGGCCAGCGCGGATGGCCGCCACGTAACCGCCGGGGCCGCCGCCGATAATCAGCAGCGTGGTGTGTTGAGTTGGCTGCATGTTCACTCCACAAACAGGGTGGCAGGTTGTTCGAGCAAGCCACGCATGGCCTGGATAAAGAGTGCCGCGTCCATACCGTCCACCACCCGGTGGTCGAACGAGCTGGAGAGGTTCATCATTTTGCGCACCACGATCTGGCCTTTGACCACCACCGGGCGCTCGACGATGCGGTTGACACCAATGATCGCCACTTCCGGCAGGTTGACCACCGGCGTGCTGACGATCCCGCCCAGCGCTCCGAGGCTGGTCAGGGTAATGGTCGAGCCCGACAACTCTTCACGGGCGGCCTTGCCGGTGCGCACGGCATTGGCCAGGCGGGCGATCTCCTCGGACGCGCCCCACAGCGTCAGGCTTTCGGCATGCTTGACCACCGGCACCATCAGGCCGTTGTCGCTTTGCGCTGCGACGCCCACGTGCACGGCGCCAAAACGGGTGATGACCTGTGCCTGATCGTCGTAGCGCACGTTGATCTGCGGGAAGTCACGCAGCGCCACAACCATGGCCCGAACCAGGAATGGCAGCAGGGTCAGCTTGCCGCGGCTGTCGCCCCATTTCTGGTTGAGCTGGGCGCGCAGCTCTTCGAGGGCGGTCACGTCGACTTCTTCGACATAGCTGAAATGCGCGGCCCGGCGCTTGGCATCTTGCATGCGCTCAGCGATCTTGCGGCGCAGGCCGATCACCGGAATCTGTTGTTCGTCGTTGCGTTTGGCGTAACCGCCGACCGGCGCAGGGCTGGTTTGCGTGTCCTGGGCCAAATAGGCATCGAGGTCGTCATGCAGTACGCGGCCAGCCGGGCCGGTGCCGATCACAAAGCGCAGCTCTATACCCGCGTCCCACGCGCGTTTACGCACGGCCGGCGAGGCCAGCGGGCGCTCATTGGCTTCACGGGCCACCGGCGCCGGGCGTGGGGCCGGAGCCACCGCCGGTTTGGCGGGCGGTGCGGTCACGGCGGCCACTTCGACCCGGGCCTGGGGTGCGGCTTTTGGCGCTGCCGCCGCAGCAGGAGCAGGTTCGGCGGGGGCGGCTGCGCTTTCGCGCAGGTTGCCGGCCCCCTCGACTTCGATGCGAATCAGTTCGCTGCCCACGGCCATCACTTCACCGGGCTGGCCGCCCAGAGCCAACACCTTGCCCGCCACTGGCGAAGGAATGTCCACCGTGGCCTTGTCGGTCATCACATCGGCGACCACCTGGTCTTCGCTGACCATGTCACCGACTTTGACGAACCATTCCACCAGTTCCACTTGCGCAATGCCTTCGCCAATGTCCGGCATCTTGATAACGTGCGTACCCATTCAGACCTCCATAACCCGTTGCAAAGCCGCTCCCACTCGCGCCGGGCCGGGGAAATAGGCCCACTCCTGAGCATGCGGGTAAGGGGTGTCCCAGCCCGTGACACGCTCGATCGGCGCTTCCAGGTAGTGGAAGCAGTGCTCTTGAACCAGTGCGATCAGCTCGGCGCCAAAACCGCAGGTGCGGGTGGCTTCGTGCACGACGACGCAGCGGCGGGTCTTTTTCACGGAGTTGACGATGGCGTCCAGATCCAGCGGCCACAGGCTGCGCAGGTCGATGACTTCAGCGTCGATGCCGGTTTCTTCGGCCGCCACTTGTGACACGTACACCGTGGTGCCGTAGGTCAGGATGGTGACTTCTGTGCCGGGGCGCACGATGGCGGCGCAGTCCAACGGTACGGTGTAGTAGCCGTCCGGCACCAGGCTGGCGGCGTGTTTGGACCACGGGGTCACGGGGCGTTCGTGGTGACCGTCGAACGGGCCGTTGTACAGGCGCTTGGGTTCGAGAAAAATCACCGGGTCATCGTTTTCGATGGAGGCGATCAGCAAGCCCTTGGCGTCGTAAGGGTTGGACGGCATCACGGTGCGCAGGCCGCAGACCTGGGTGAACATCGCTTCGGGGCTCTGGCTGTGGGTCTGGCCGCCGTAAATCCCGCCGCCGCAGGGCATGCGCAGGGTCATCGGGGCGATGAATTCCCCGGCTGAGCGGTAACGCAAACGGGCGGCTTCGGACACGATCTGGTCGGAGGCGGGGTAGAAGTAGTCGGCAAACTGAATCTCGGCCACCGGGCGCAGGCCATACGCGCCCATGCCGACCGCGGCGCCCACGATGCCGCTTTCAGAGATGGGCGCGTCAAACACCCGCGACTTGCCGTATTTGGCCTGCAAGCCCTCGGTGCAGCGGAACACGCCGCCGAAGTAGCCCACGTCCTGGCCGAATACCACCACGTTGTCGTCGCGCTCAAGCATCACGTCCATGGCCGAGCGCAAGGCCTGGATCATCG
The DNA here is from genome assembly GCF_001806145.1 of Pseudomonas sp. BS-2016. Classification (NCBI taxonomy): domain Bacteria; kingdom Pseudomonadati; phylum Pseudomonadota; class Gammaproteobacteria; order Pseudomonadales; family Pseudomonadaceae; genus Pseudomonas; species Pseudomonas sp. BS-2016. The sequence goes on along the minus strand of NZ_MLCT01000032.1, from coordinate 67,416 downwards.
TCATGGTGCTGGTGCTCACGGCGTTCTCCATCTGAATTTTATTGTTGTCGTTCATCTGGTTATAACCCCAATTGCTGACGTTGCCGACGCAAGTGCTCGGGCATGTCTTTGTAGACGTCCTCGAAAATCGTTGCGGCGCTCGGCATTTGCCCGCCCGCCAGGGTGCCGAAGCGTTCGGCTTCCTTTTGTGCCCCGATGATTTCGGCTTCGAGTTCTGCGCTGACGGCGGCGTGTTCGTCTTCGGACCAGTTGCCGGTGGCAATCAGGTGCTGTTTGAGGCGAATGATCGGATCACCCAGCGGGAAGTGGCTCCAGTCATCTGCAGGACGGTACTTGGAAGGGTCGTCAGATGTTGAGTGCGGGCCGGCGCGATAAGTGACCCATTCGATCAGCGTCGGGCCCAGATTGCGGCGCGCACGTTCTGCGGCCCATACCGAGGCGGCGTAAACGGCGATGAAGTCGTTGCCGTCGACCCGCAGGGAGGCGATGCCGCACCCCACGCCACGCCCGGCGAATGTTGTGGATTCGCCCCCGGCAATGGCCTGGAACGTGGAGATGGCCCACTGGTTATTCACCACGTTGAGGATGACCGGGGCGCGGTACACGTGAGCGAAGGTGAGGGCGGTGTGGAAGTCGGACTCGGCGGTGGCGCCGTCACCGATCCAGGCGGACGCAATTTTGGTATCGCCCTTGATGGCCGACGCCATGCCCCAGCCCACGGCCTGGACGAATTGGGTGGCGAGGTTGCCGGAAATACTGAAGAAGCCGTAGTCGCGTACCGAATACATGATCGGCAACTGGCGGCCTTTGAGCGGGTCGCGCTCGTTGGACAGTAGCTGGCAGATCAGGTCCACCAGCGGTACGTCGCGGGCCATGAGAATGCTTTGCTGGCGATAGGTCGGGAAGCACATGTCGTCAAGGTTCAGTGCCAGCGCCTGGGCACTGCCGATGGCTTCTTCGCCCAGGCTTTGCATGTAGAACGACATCTTTTTCTGGCGTTGGGCAACCACCATGCGGGTGTCAAAGATGCGGGTTTTGAGCATGGCGCGCATCCCGGCGCGCAGCACGTCGGTCGGGACGCCTTCGGCCCACGGCCCCAAGGCCCGGCCTTGATCGTCGAGTACACGGATCAGGCCCTTGGCCAGGTCTGCGGTGTCTGCCGGTTCTACATCAATGGGCGGCTTGCGTACCAAACCGGCGTCGGTCAGACGCAGGTAGCTGAAATCGGTCTTGCAGCCGGGACGGCCGGAAGGTTCGGGAACGTGCAGGCGCAGTGGTGCATAGTCTTGATTCATGGCTTTCTCTACGCTCGATCTTGTCGTGTTTTATTAGGGCGCGGGAGCTAGGTACTGCATGCAAGAAATGTCAGTTCAACCGGCAGATCTTGTCCTACAACAATCATATTCCGGACAGTGAAGAATATTTATCTGTAGTTCGTTGTGCTTTACGGCGAATAAGGATAAGAATTCTGCATAAACATAAAAAACAGGTGGTTTTGTCTCATGCGCAAGCTGGATCGAACGGATATCGGGATTCTCAACAGCCTTCAGGAGAACGCGCGCATCACCAATGCGGACCTTGCGCGCTCGGTCAACCTGTCGCCCACCCCGTGTTTCAACCGGGTCAAAGCGATGGAAGAGCGCGGGTTGATTCGCGAGCAAGTGACCTTGCTCGATGCCGACATGCTCGGCCTGCACGTCAATGTGTTTATTCACGTGAGCCTGGAAAAGCAGGTGGAAGAGGCGCTGCAACATTTCGAGGCGGCCATCTCGGACCGGCCCGAGGTGATGGAGTGCTACCTGATGGCGGGTGACCCCGACTACCTGATTCGCGTACTGGTGCCGAGTATTCAGGCGCTGGAGCGCTTCATGATGGACTTCCTGACCAAAGTCCCCGGCGTTGCCAACATCCGCTCCAGTTTCGCCCTTAAGCAAGTGCGCTATAAAACCGCGCTGCCGTTGCCGCCGGGCGGGTTGGTGCTCGAAGAACGCTAAACCGGATGCGGGGACCCGCCTCGAGTTGTCTCAGCTCAGAACCGCAGCCGCCAGCGTTCGTTAAAACGCAAATCCACGACCGCTAACGGCTCGATGTCAATCAGGTTGAACGAAGCGGTGCTGGCCGCCAGGGCATGCAAAATGGCGGCACGGATCACGAACGGATGCGTGACCACGGCAAAATGGCCTTCCTCGCGGAATTCATCGAGCCAGGCGCCCACCCGCAGGCACAGGTCCTGCACCGACTCGCCATGGTGGGGCGCGGCATAGGGGTTGCTGAGCCAGTCCGCCAGGGCCTGCGGGGTGCTCTCTTGCAGGTCAGACAGGCTTTGGCCTCTCCAGTCGCCAAAATCGTATTCTTCCAGCGCGGGCACGATTTCGATTTCGCTGCCCAAGGCATGGGCGGTTTGCAAGGTTCGGGTCTCAGGGGCGCAGAGAATCCGCACCGGTTTTTTCAGCACTGTGGCCAGTTGCCCGGCTTTTTCCAGGCTTTTGCTTTCGGCTGGCTCATCTTGCGGGAACCGGCCCAGACGCTGGGCTTCGGTACGGGCATGGCAAATAAAACTGAGACGAATGGGCATGGTGCAGACCTCCAGAGTCCTGTCACACAATCGCCTGCCAGGGCGGTTCAACAAGCACACGCCAGCCAGTATATGGGCGCGCTTTCGCAACTCAAGGCGCATTGCCATGATGGCTGATTAACACAAGGCGCGGGAAATGACGTGAGACGTGAGACGTGAGACGTGAGACGTGGGGCAAGAGGGCGGGAAGCGCCGCGCAGCCGCTACACAGGTGAGCGACTGCGGGTGTCAGGGTCAAGGGGCAGCGGTTCAGATCAGCAGGAACAGCGCCAGCAAGCCGCCGAAAATGGCCCACTTTTCGAGGTAGTAACGTGTGCGGTTGCGCTTTTTCAGTTCCTTGCCGCGCAGGCGGATTTTGTACAGTTTGGTGAACGCACGGTTCAGGCCGCCGACCTTGTCATTGGCGTCGTTCGGCGAGCTGGCAGAGGCCATCACGGTACGACTGAACCATTGGTTGAACGCCGCCGCCCAGCGGTACTGCATCGGCCGCTCGACATCGCAGAACAAAATAATGCGGTTTTTGTCTGTCTTGTTTTCGGCATAGTGGATGAAGGTTTCGTCGAACATCACGGCTTCACCGTCACGCCACGCGTAATGCTGACCGTCCACGTTGATGTAGCACCCCGGATCGTCCGGCGTGTCCAGGCCCAAGTGGTAACGCAACGAACCTGCGTACGGATCGCGGTGGCGCACCAGCTTAGAGCCGGGCGGCAGCTCGGCGAACATGGCGGCTTTGATCGTGCCAATGCCATTGAGCAGTTCGATGGTGCGTGGGCACAGCTCCACGGCCGAGGGGTGATTGTCTCCGTACCATTTGAGGTAGAAGCGCTTCCAACCGGTTTTGAAAAACGAGTTGAAACCCACGTCATTCGGTTGCTCTGAGCGCTTGATCTCGCCCGCGTGCATCAGCTTGCGGGCTTCTTCGCGGATCTCTTCCCAGTGCGCTTGCAACGGTTGCAGTTCCGGGAAGTCCTCAGGCTTGAAGTAAGGCTGGCTGGGGACTTTGGAGAACAGGTACAAAAAGCAGTTGATCGGTGCCAGAAAGGTTGAATGGTCGCTTAATTGACGGCTCAGCTTATGCCGAACCTTGCCCCGCAAGTGGACATATGCGATGGACAAAACGTAGACAGCAATAATGATGAGTTTCAAGAGTATCGTCACAAGTCGAGAGAAAACGCCGCCCTGTTAGCACGCAAATGGCTCGGGAAACGTAAGAATTACCGCGCACAGGTGCAACAGGAGGGATGTTAAAGGGCAAGGTTAAATCAGCCCTTTAGGCATTTTCCAGCTTTTGTGAAGGTTTTATACACTTTTGCTTACATTCTTTGGTCGTGTTGATTGTGGGAATTAACCCTGAAGATGTTCAGAAATTGCGTTCACACCTCGGAAGTCCGGGCGTTTTGCTGTGCCATGAACCCATCGATCTCCTCTGCACGGGGCGCTGTGGCGGGGCCTCGCCGGGTCACGGCAATGGCCGCCCCGGCGTTGGCCCGTCGCGCGGCTTCAACCGGCGTAGCCCCATGGGCCAACGCCGCGAGCAACACGCCTGTGTGAGCATCACCCGCGCCGTTGCTGTCCAGCGCGTGCACCTTGAACCCGGCAATGCGGTGGTGGCCATGGGTATCGCTGACCCGGCAGCCGCGCGCGCCATCACGTACCACGTTCAGGCAGGTGCGAGGCAAGCGTGCATCCAGCGCCGTCAGGGCATCCTCCAGCGTGTACGTACCTGTGAGGGCCTGCGCTTCATGGCGATTGCTGGTCCACAGGTTCAGGCGTGGCAACAGAGCGTCCAGCAAGTGGGGGGCGATGTCGTTGAGCAACGGGCCGGGATCGAGGCTGATGTGCACATCCCCCGGCAAGGCCAGCAGCCAGTCCAGCAAGGGTTGCGCTTTGCCCGCCTGCAGCAGGCTGTAACCGCTGACATACACGTAGTCGTCATGGGCCACCTGCACCTGTTGCAGATCATCGGTGCTCAGCACGCCCTCGGCGCCGATGTACGAGATGAACGTGCGTTCTGCGCTGGCTTCCGTCAGGGCCACACACAGGCCGGTGTCTGTGTGCGGATCGGGTGGCAGGGTCGGGGTGATGCCTTCGTCGCGCATGGCCTGACGCGCCAGTTCACCGAACCGGCCTTGGCCGTGTCGCCCCAGGTACAGGGCGGGCAGGCCGTTACGCCGGGCGGCGGCCATCACGTTAAAACCGCCCCCGGCGTGGAAGCTGGCGCTGCTGGCCAGCGCATCACCGCCCGAGGGTGGCAGGGTATCGAGTGCCATCACCAGGTCGATGATGATTTGGCCTGTGTGCAGCAACCTAGGCATGGACAGGCTCCGTGCCACTGAGACGCCGGTCACGGGCGCCGCCCAGCAGGGCATACAGGCCGCCTGCCACCACGAAGGTCACCACCCAGCCCATCCCGTTATGCCCCAGCCAGGCATCTGCCAGCGGGCCGACAAACCAGTCGGCCTCGCTGCTGCCCACCCGGGTAAAACAGAACCCCAGGATCAGCGCCACGGCCCAGGCACTCAAGGCCCGCCATTCGATGCCGCCGGTGTACCAATAGGCACTGGAAGGGCTGACGTCCATCAAGTCCTGGGCGCTGTAGTACTGACGGTGGATCAGGTCGACCACAAAGATGGCGACCCACGCGGTAATCGGAATGGCCGTCAGGGAGATAAAGGTAATGAACGGGCCATAAAAGCTGTCTGCGTACAACATGAAGTAAATCGAGCCACAAAAAATCGCGACGATATCCACGACCACCGCCTGGACGCGCTTGATCCTAACCCCGAGGGTCAAGGTGGTCAGGCCCGCGGAGTACACCGACAGGTGATTGGACAGCAACAGGCCGCCAAAGGCGCTGAGTAAATAGGGCACGGCCATCCAGGCGGGCAGCAGGTTGCGGATGGCGGCAATCGGGTCGGTGGCCGAAGCCAGTTCATGATTGCCCACGGTCAGCAAACCGCCGAGGGTAATCAGCAGCACCAACGGTATGCCAGCGCCCCAGGCAGCAGACGCCACCAGTTGCGGGCCACTGACGCTGCGTTTTTGATAGCGCGACATGTCGGCCCCGGCGTTCGCCCAGCCGATACCCGTGCCTGCCGCCATGATGCCGATGCCGATAATCACAGCGCTCATGGGGGCCGAAGGCGCTGCAAACACACCTTGCCAGTCGATGGTGGCGCAGAGAAATCCGCCGACCAGTACGTTGAGGGCGCCGAACACGTAGGTGGCCCATCGCTGGATGACCAGTAACGTGGCATGGCCAAGCCCGGACACTGACAAGGTGAGCAGGGCAAAAATGGCAATGCACAGCAGGGTCAGGAGCGGGGCGCTTTTAGCGTCGGTCGGGGTGCCAAACACGATGGCACTCAGGGCCAGCAAGACAAACGCTGCCGTGGTGGTATTCACGGTTTCCCAGCCGACCCGCGAAATCAGCGACACCAGTGTCGGCCCGATATTGCCACGCACGCCGAAAATGGCTCTGGAGAGTGTCAGGCTTGGCGCGCGGCCGCGTCGCCCCGCAATGGAAATGACCCCGACCACGGCGAACGAGCCTGCGGCGCCGATCAGCGCGACGAGAATGACTTGCCAGATCGCCAAGTGGTGAAAGGCCACCAGCGTGGCGCCCAAAGGCAGCCCCAAAATGCTGATGTTGGCGGCAAACCAGACCCAAAACAGTTGCAGCGGGTTGCCATTGCACTCTATTTCCGGGACGGGTTCGATGCCACGGGTTTCCAGTTGTCCGGCGCTGTGGCCGACGGGGCGGTTGCTCATGGGTGTCGCTCCTGATGCTTATGTAGCGTTTTTAAGCAAAGTGTCGCGCCGGCGTCGGGCAGCAAGCCGGTGTGCAGTCCATTGCGAGGGGGGCAGCTAAGCGTTGCGCAGGGCCAATAACGCCTCGACCAGCGGCTCGAGTTGCAAGTGATTGACGTCCCGCACCTGCTCAATCAGTGCCGTGGGCCAGGCGTCGAGCCCCTCACAGGCGCCCAGCATGGCCCCGAGCACCGCGGCGATGGTGTCTGTGTCGCCGCCAATACTGGCCGCCGCGCACACCGCATCAACGCTGTTCATCTGGCCACTGGCCACCCGCTGAGCCAGCGCAAAGGCTGCGACCACGGATTCTTGAGAGGCGACTGAGGTGCCTATCACGTCGTACAGCAGATCCCCGACGTTATCGTTGTTGCAATGCGCGCTGGCATCGCGTGCCCAACGCAGGCGTGGCCCGATGCGCGCGCCTGCCACCCAGTGGCCGTGATGCTCGGCTATGTAGGCCATTTCAGTGCCGGCATTCAAGGCGTGTTCGAGTTTTTTACCGTTGATCCCGCTGGACACCACGGCCGCGACGGCGGCAGCGCTGGCGATTCCCAAACTGGTGTTGTGGGTCACCTGACACGCCTGGACGACCGCCTGTATGAAGCATTCGGGGTGCGCGATGTCGCTGACGATGCCGACGGGCGTAATGCGCATGGCCGCACCGTTGGTGGTGCCATAACGGCCTGCTTCTTCGGGGCTGTGGCCCGCCAAAATCAGGCTGATGGCCCGTTTGGTGGAGGGCCCCAGCAAGTCTTGTGAGCCCTTGGCCTGCATCCCGGCCTCCCAGTCAATCAGCCGCTGTGCCAACAGGGCGGCGGGGATGCAGCCCTGATTTTCGATCAGCAGTTGAGCGACGAGAATGGCTTGCTCGGTGTCGTCGGTGACTGAGCCCTTGGCCATGTTCGGGGCGACGGGCTGATCGGCGGGCGCCGATTCAAGGGTGGTGATGCGGCCGAAACGGGCAGCGATTTCGGCACGGCTGAACGACTGGGTGGGCATGCCCAGCGCATCCCCCAGTGCCAGTCCGTAAAACGCGCCCAGCGCCCGATCACGTTGTGTCATAGGGGCGTCCCGAATGACTGGTGCATGCGGAAGTGCTGCGGGTCCAGCCAGCTTTCGACCTGCTCCATGAAACGACCTTGTCGGTCATAGGTGGTGCGCAGTGCCTTTAGAAATACCGTGCCGGGGGTTCGCCCCAGCAGTTGCGCGTCGTCGACGGTCAACGGTTCGGCACCGATCCATTGATCGCCACGCTCACCGACAAAGCCATAAGCGGCGAGGGTGATGGTGAGTGAATCGTCGATCAGCCCCACCCGTGGCAAACTTTCGAGGCCGTTGGTGGCCGGCATCAATGAGCGCTCCAGCGACACCGCGGTGCCATCGGCGCGACGGCGTCGACGGTCCAGGGTAATGAACTGGCTGACACCAAACTGATGAAGCAGCTCGGGCCGCTCAATGGCTTCAAAACGCAACAGTTCGGTATGGATGCGCGCGCCAGTATCGGCCAGCGCTTGGGTCCAGCCATTGTTTTGATCCAGCGTGATGCCGTCGTAGGTCACGACAGAGCCGCCCCCGGCCCGGGTCGCGATATAACGTCGGCGTTCGAGTTCGGTCAAGGCCTGACGCAACGTATGGCGGGTGACACCCAGTTCTTGTGCCAACTTGTCTTCTTCGGGCAGGGGTAAGCCATCGACTAAACGTCCACTTTCTATTCGGTGAACCAGTTCATCTACCACGTGTTGTTTCTTATTGAATCGAGCTTGTCTAATCATGTGCAGAGTAATAGCTCAATAATGGCACTTCGGCAATAAAAGGGCCTCTGAATCGAGGGCATGCAGGGAGGGTTACAGCGGTGCTGATGTGAAGAGCCCCTTGAGCCTCAGGGCAGCAAGACTCAAGGGGTACGGGCTTGCGGGTGGCTCTAACCGCAGGCCTTGAGATTAACCGGGCCGACGAACTCATTACCCCGGCCCATGACACAGGCCACGGTCTGGTTACGCTGGCGTTCCCAGGCTTGCACCGGGTAGGTTTTATCCCACGCTTCGTATAACTGTCGGTCTTGTTTGGACAAGCGCAAATTGTAGCGTTTGCTCATGTAGAAATAGGTTCGTGCGATCATCCCCCGGATAGAAGGTCGGGGCATGACCTTCTTTGCTTTGAAGTCCACCTGGGTCAAACACGAACCGTATTGCCCCGGCTGCTGCGGGAGCCAGCCGAAACTGAAGTTGTTGCGGTCACCGTTGACCTCGCCGATGCTCGGCACCAGGTTGTGCAGGTCGGCCTCGGCCACTTTGTAGACCGGGTCGTTGCGGGTGCAGTTTTTGCGTCCTCCTTTTTGCCAGCACTGGCGTTGATGGCCAATCTGCCAGGCTGGCACGATGTGTTCCCATTCAATGCGTGCTGCGCGGTTGGCATTTTTGCGCGGCACATAGCCACAGGCTTTGAGATTGACGCGGTTGCCTGTGTATTTGCAGCCACAGTAAAACTCGGTGGATTGAGGTGCGTAGAGTTTCCAGGCAACCTTTTTCGCTTCACTAAAGGTTTGCGGCGCAGCCGCGTGAACGCTTAAAGCAGTGAAGAGGCTGGCAAATGCCAGTAAACAAACCCTCATTGACTCAGTCTTCCTCAGGCACAGTCCAGAAAACGTTCACGCCGCCATCATCGCGATGGGCAACGGTGACGTTGTCGTTTTCGGAGATTTCTTCCAGCAGGCGCTCCCAGAATTCCGGGTTATCGCCTTCCTGACGCAAAAGGACCGCCATTTTGGCCTTTTGTGCCTTGGGAGAACTGATTTCTTTTTGTATGCGAAGCCCGAACAATTCGTAGGGTGTTGGAGGCGTCGGTGCTTTCGCTGCTTTTTTAGCCATGATGCGGTCCTTGGTTAGCTGTATGTGCATACAGTATTTAACTGCGCGACATTTCGCAACCGTTTGGTGCATTCCAGTGGCAGGGAGGGTGGAGCCCTCCGGCTTCGAGGGGGGGACGCAAACACGGCCGCGCCAACCTCCCGCCCGATACCGTGTTACGCCTTGTTCAGTGCCTTGATGATTGCTTCGATCGTGGCCTGCAGTTCCGCCACCGGATCTGCACCGTCGGCGTTGACCACCAGCAGTTGGCTGCCGCTTTGTGCCACGGCCGCTGTTAACGCGTCGCTGGGGGCACGATGGTCCAACACCAGCGCCACGTCGTTGTCTTTCAGGGTGCGGGTCAGGGCTTCAAGGGCTTCGGGTGTCCAGGGCTGGTCAGATGGGTGGTCGACCGTCACCGGTTCCAGGTTTAACCCTGCCATCAGGTAATCCAGTCGGTCGGACAAACTCACCACGCTCAGGTTGTCGACGTTGGCCAGTTGCTGTTCAGTGTCGGCGCTGAGCTTGAGCAGGCGTTGCTTGAGGGCGGCCAGATTGGCTTCGATCTGCGGTTTGGCGTGGGGGGCCAGGCGTACCAGGTCAGCGGCCATAACGTCGGCCATGCGCCCCATGTTGTTGCTGACCAGCCACGGCTGAGTGTTCAGGCCATCGCGCGGGGCGCCCGGTTGCAAGGCGATACCCGGCAGGCTGCCATCGACCGGGCGTGCGGCGTCGATTTCGACGATGCGCAGGTTGCTGCGGCGTGCCATGGGGTAGAGCGGGTCGTCGCTCCATACCGAACGCAGGCCGATGACGGCATCAGCGTGTTCGGCCAGTTTGTGCAGGGCGGGCGCACCGCGCCCACTGAAGTAAGCGCTTTGGCGGCTGCCCGGTAGATTGGCGGCCGCTGCGCGCTCCAGGGTCACGTCAGTGTCCTTGAGCAGCAACTGGCCCAGGCCATAGGTGATGGGCAAACTGGCCAGAATGCGCACCGATTGTGCCGCCGGGTCGGCGGCCATGAGCGGGGTGCTGAGCAGGCCGGTCAGGGCCAGCGCGAGGGTGAGTGTGCGCAGAGTAGGCATTTATCCAATATTCCCTTTCAGGCTGGGGACCACACCGCGCGCGATGGCGGCGAGGGCAAAGGCGATACCGGCCACCAGAATGATTGCGGCGCCGGAGGGGATGGGCAGGTCGAACACGATGGGCAACAGAATCCCGCACAACGTGCTGAACGTGGCAATCACTACCGAGATCCAGAAGAAACCCTTCAGCGACTGGCTCAGCAGCCGTGCCGCGGCTGCTGGAATCACTAGCAGGGCGCCTACCAGAATGGCACCGATGACCTTGACCGCCGCGACCGTGATCAGCGTCACCAGAATCACGAACAGGTAATCCAGCGACTTCACGGCCACACCGCGCACGGCGGCCAGTTGCGGATTGAAACTGGCCAGCATGATGCGGTTGTACAGTGGCAGGCTTAGCCCGAGCACCAGCGCACCGACAATCGCCAGCACCAGCAAGTCGTTGCCGTTGACGGTGAGGACGGAGCCGAACAGCACGTTTTCGAGAATGTGAACGTTGATCTTGCCCGCCAGAATCAGCAGCAGGCTGGCGCCCAACGCCAGTGACACCGAGAGGAAAACGCCAATCAGTGTGTCGGGTGCCAGACCGGTGCGATTGCGCAGGTAATTGAGTGACACGCCAAACAGCAGGCAGTAGCCGAACAGGCTGCCATAGGGCCCGGTATAGGGTTCGCCGAGCAAAATGCCGATGGCGACCCCCGTCAGTGCCGCGTGGCCCACCGCCTCGGAGAAAAACGCAAAGCGCTTGACCACCACCAGCGTTCCCAGACCGCCAAGGACCGGGCCGATCAACAGACCGGCCAGCAACGCGTTGACCACAAAACCGTAGGCCAGCACCCCGGGCAGATAACCCGCCGAGGCCCAGCCTTGAACCATCAGCCGAAAGGCTTCGTAACTCATGAATCAGTGCTCCCGTGGCCGGTGGGGTGAGTCGCAAACAGGTTCAGCAGGCGTTCGGGGCTCAAGGTCTGTTCGGGTGGGCCGTCGAACAGCACCCGACGGTTGAGCCCCGTCACGCGTTCAGCCAAACGCTTGACGGCCGCCAGGTCGTGTTCGATCCACACCACGGTCACGCCCGCCTGACGCCAGTCCTTGAGCAAGCGTTCAAACACGCGGGCGCCAGCTTCGTCCAGTGCGGACATGGGTTCGTCCAGTACCAGCAACTGCGGGGCCGGGATCAGGCCCTGAGCCAGCAGCACACGCTGGCGTTCACCGCCGGACAATGCGCCCATGCGGCGCTTGCGTTTGTCCTGCATGCCGACCCGCTCCAGTGCTTCACCAATGGCGGGCGCTACCTTGCGCGACAGGCCTAGAAAGGCCGGTCGCCGTTGGCACATGGCGGCCATGAAGTCGTCCACCGTCATGGGCAGGCCCCGGTCGAATTCCAGCGCCTGCGGCACGTAGCCGATCGGACCGGTTGCGCCCGGCCAGTTCAGGCACAGGCGGCCCTGGTGCGGCATCTGCCCCAGCAGGGTCTTGATCAGCGAGCTTTTACCACCGCCGTTCGGGCCGACCAGCGCATGCACACTGCCGGGGCGGATGTTGAAACTGACGTGATCGAGAATCGGCGTCTGGCCCAGGGTCAGCGAGACCTGATCGAACTCAACCCCGGGGCCGGTGGCGAGGGTGACCAGCGGTTCGGCAGCGCTCATGCTCCGGCCTCCTGTATGGCCTTGACCACGGTGTTGAGGTTGCCGGTCATTTCTTTTTCGTATTTGTCAGCGCTGTAGTCGCCATAGGAAATGTGCGACAGCGGATAGAGCTTGACCCCCGACTCGCGCTGGATGGTGTCGACGTAGGTGGAGGGGAAGTCCATCTCTGAGAAAATCACCTTTACGTCCAGTGCGCGCAATTGGTCGATGGTCTTTTTCAACTGGCTCGGGCTGGGCTCGATGCCGTGGGCAGGTTCGACGACGGCCGTGACTTCAAGGCCAAACTCGCGCAATAGGTAGTCATAGGCGGCATGTACGGTGGCCACCCGCAGATCGGCATTGGGGGCTTCGGTCAATTTGGCCAGCGCATCGGCCCGCATCTGGCGCAGGCGTTTGCCATAGGCGCGGGCATTGGCGGTGTAGGTTTTGGCATTGGCCGGGTCCAGCTTGCCCAGTTCGCGGGCAATGTTGTTGACCTGGGCAATCGAGGCGCTGATGGACAGGAAGGTATGAGGGTTGACCACTTTGCCTGCACCGCGGGCGGCATTGCCGGTGGCGGCTAGCAACGGCACGTTCTGATTGGCCTCGATCACCGGGATGTCGGGCGTTTCGCTGGCTTCGATCATGCGGTCAGCGAAGTCGTCGTGGCCCACGCCGTTGAGCACGATCACATCCAGCGTGCCGATGCGTTTGATGTCTTCGGCCCGGGGTTCGTAGGCGTGGGGGTTAAAACCGGCGGGAATCAGCGGCACCACCTCGGCCTTGTCGCCGACGATGTTGCTCACGTAGCTGTAATAGGGGTGCAAGGTGATGCCGATGCGCAACGGTTTGGCCAGCGCTGTTGGGCTGTCGGCCCAAGCGAGCGGGGCAAGGCAGCAGGCAATCAGCCCGGCCAGCAACAGGGTGCGGCGACGCAGAACAGATGAAATGGACATGGCGAGCAGGCTTCTCTCAGGTCAGGCGGTGGGTTCAGTGCCGATGCTGGCGAGTCACCCCGGCATCGAATTGCGCGATCACTTGCTGCCAGCCGTTGCTGCGCAAGGCCGCATCGCTGACGTCGGCGGGTACGCTGACCGTGCTGTTGCGGTTAAGCCAGACATCCGGCTCAGCACCGATACGCAACAAAAACGAGCCGGCAACCTCAGGGTGGGGGCTCACGCCCAGGTACGCCTGGTCGCCCAGCAACTGCCACACGTGGCCGCCGCGGCTGATTGAGCTGGCGTCGGTCGTAAAAGGGGCAAACCCTTCAGCGGCCAGTTCTGAGGGCTCGGCCAGCGCATTCGAGTCTTCGCGCAGCAACTGGATTTCGTCGAGTGTGACCCGCAGGTCGGCGTAGATCCCTTGCTCGGCGGCGTTCAAGTCCCGTCGCGCATCCAGTTGGTGGGCCGCCACGGTGGTTTCGCTCAGCGATTCATGGCGCCACGCCACCACCGAACCGGCAACGCTCAGGATCAACAGGCATAACAGCAGGACATACAGGGTTTCATGCCCGGCCCCGGCGGGGCGTACCACGTGCGTATTCATGGGGCCTCGATGTCGGCTTGGTCGATTTCAACGATGTGCCCGGGGCCCGCGTCAAACAGCACGTAAAACTCGCCATCGGGTTTTTTGAACGTCAGGCTGGAGTCCTGACCCAACTTGCCGGGCACCAGAATGGTTTCGTCGTAACCGATGACGTCCAGGGTGACGCCTGGCGCGCCACTGCCGTCCGAGAATCCGCCGGTGCAGCGGATCTGTTCGCCATCGAGTTCTTTGCATTCGCACATCGGGTTGTGCGCAAACACCGGGGTGCTCATGGCCATGCAGGCGGCAAAGCCTGCGGTCATCAGGCGCCGCGCAGGGAGTCTGGACAGTCGCATGTTCATGGTTTGCCTCCTTGTTGTTTTAGCCAGGCCACCGTGGCCGGTGATGCCGTTTTCAGGGGGATGGATGCCTGATGCACCGAGCCGTCCCAGCCTTCGAGGGTGATCCACAGCTCGGCATTCTCTTGGGTGCGCAGCGGCACGGGAACAGTGGCGCCCAGGCGATAGGGCGTGCCGAAGAAAATCACCCCGGCGGTGCGCAGGCTGCGGGGTTTGCCGATGCGCAGGTAGACCGCCTTGACCGGTTCGATGCAGGCGTCGCACAAGGCCGCGTTAAAGTTTTTCATGTAGCCCGCAGGCCCGTCCGGGCGTGGCGCTTCGTCGCGCAGCTCGGCCAGTTGCAGGCTCCAGGGCCCGACCTGCAGGGTGCCGATGTCGCGCTCGCCCAGACCGCTGTCGCCGCGAAACAGCGATGCATCGGCGAAGTACTTGGGCATGAACCCCAGCGGCACCAGCAACAGCAAAATGTTCAGGTGAAAGCGCCATTGGTGCCACCAGCGGCTCAAGGGCGAGGCGGGCTGCGCCGTGGTTGCCTTGCTCATGCGTTGACCTGCGTGTGGTTATCGGTGGTTGTTGTGGCGGCCTGAGCGGCAGGCGCGCGCGCAGGCGTATTGCTGCGCTTGAGGGCGTGGGCGGTGGCCAGTGCGGTGCGCTTGGTCCAGATCAGCAAACCGCTGAGCACCATCATGCTCAGGATCAGGCCGAAGAAGAACCAGATCAGCTTGACCCAAATGCCGCCAAAGTCGCCGGTGTGCAGCGGCCGCATCGACTCGGTGACCAGCTCCAGGCCGGAGCGGTCGGCAATCATGCGCGAGCCTTCAATCAGGCCGTTGTACGGGTTGATCTCGGCAGTCTGAAACAACAGCGGGTACCAGCCCGGGCCGCCGACTTCGATATGGCCGTAGGCATTGCTCGGCAGGCTGATGAAGCTGGCTTCAAGGCCGGGAATTTTCTCGGCGGCAATCGACACGGCCTTGTCCAGACTGATCTGCGGCGCCGGTTTGCCGTCGGGCATGATCGGCACGTCCTGACGTGCCACCACCGGCGGGTTGCCGGCCGTTGAAATGGAAATCTGGTTATCGAACATGAACGCCTGAATCAGGAACCACAGGCCGGTGATGGAAATCACCGCGATAAACCAGATCGACCAGATCCCGCACAGGCGATGGAAGTCGCCCCAGAAAATTCGCGCGCCGTGCTTGAAGCGCAAGTTGGGTTTGAAAAAGCCTTTCCAGAATTTCTTGTAGACCACCAGCCCGGTAATCAGCGAGCCCAGCAACGGCAGGCCGAGGAACGACACCAAATACCAGCCCCAGCTGTAACCATTGGTGAACGGCACCAGCCACCAGCCGTGCAGGGCGCGGGTGAACGCCTTGAAATTGAAACTCGGGCTCTCGCCCTGAATGGCGCCGGTGTAGGGGTTGATGTACAGCGATGGTGAGCGCCCGTCGGGGTACACCACATCGGCCACTAGCGCGAAGTGGGCCTCATCGGGGCGGCTGATCGACTGCACGGCCAGGGTGGGTTCGGCCTGATGAATGGCAGTGAGCACCTGTTCATAGCTGAGTAGCGGCGCATCGTCCGAGGGCTGGCTGGCACGGGCTTCAGGGGTCGCCAGCCACACAATTTCCTGGCTCACCACGGCCAGGGTGCCCGTCACGCACACGATCAGCACGAAGAACCAGATCGGCAAAGTGAGCCAGCTGTGAACCAGAAACCAGAGCTTGGAACGGGATTTTTTGGACATGGGTAACGGCAAACTCGCGGTTGAGCGGGTGTTAATCGCCATTGAGAAGCGATTGCTTATCCATGTAGGACGGATGAGCAGGCCGAAACCCGAACCTTGAGATGTAAAGAATTATTACAGCGCGTTTTCGTAGGGCTTATCTGAGGGGGAATTCAGTTTTGCTGACAGTAAGAAGTGTGGGCAAAAATATAACCCTTGCGAGTCGTTAATTTGTAGATTTATTGAGGTGCATCAGTTAAAAACTTGCAAAAAAGAAGAAGCGAGGCGTTGCAATGAAAACCAGATTTCCTAAAAAGCTACAGGGGTTTTTGTGGGTTGCATGTATTACGCTGATGTCCGGATGTGGGACGTTTTTAAGTGACCGAGTCGGGGGGTTTAGCGGGATTGAAGAAGATGTAAGAGTAGTCAAGGAGCCCTTTTACTGGTCGTTGACTTTAGGGCTGATCCCGATGGCAGCCATTGTCTCGATGCCGGTGGATTTGGCAGTGGATATTGTTTTGTATCCGTTCGATGTTTGGCTAAAAAATAGTTTGCGGGTCAAAGATACACCTCGCCCCGTGGGTTATTCGGCCCCGCTGTACAGCATTAATTTAACCGGCGGTGGTGACTTCGATTATGCGATATGGACATATTATGATGCGCCTCGAAACAACACTGACTTTACAAGAGTGACCGCGCTCCAACAGCCCGACAGCTACACGGCACGCGCGGTGTCAGCCCCCAGCCCCGGCGGGCCTGTAAAGCCCGTGGCCGGGGTGATCAATCCGGCACGACTGTTTTCACGTTATCCCTACAATTCAGAGACCACCTACAGCTTTCACAAATTGGGTCGGGAGTATCAGGGGGTGGAGGGTGAGCGCTATCGAAACACAACCAAAATTAAGGAAGCAAAGCTGGCGCCTGTTGATGATGTAACGGACAAGTCCATTATTATTTTTTTTATGCCGTGTAATGAACTGGTGTTAGTTCGTTCTGATGTGCCTGACTACAAGCCTGAGGCGTTACAACTGCCTGGCGTGCAATCCCTGTATAAAAAATTGAAGAAACAGTCCTCTCTCGACAAATGCCCTGTGCCTGCATCGACTGATAAGGTTGTGGTTGTTCAGGGTTAAATATTTCGCAAATCCGATGTTGATGTATGACTCATAACCTGTACTTGTGGAATGTTCTGACAGGGGAAGCGAATCAAGTGTGCGCGATTGAACTTTATTAGGTTCAATCGCCTGCACGCTGAGTCATTATTCCAGTGACCGCCCCAGTTTCCAGTAACCCATCAATGTCAGTTGCTGGCGTGCCAGCCCTTGTTCGTTGATTAAAAACCGTCGAATCGCCATCACCGCAGCGGACTCACCGGCAACCCAGGCATAAAAGTCGCCCTGTTTGGCGCTGGCGCGCTCCCAGGGGCGCTGGGTGTTGAGGTCCAGCTCTTCAGCGGCCGCAGTGTTGGCCATGCGCGTGTTCACCGGCGGCAAGCTCGCCAGCTCCCGGGCCGCCAGGGTCATGCCTTCGCCGTGGCGCTTGCCCAGACTGGCGCGGGGCAACCAGTGGACCTTGGCATTCAAGCCGCAGAGCAGGGGCAGGCAGTCAGCTTCTTCGGGCACTTCGATAAAGGCTTGTACCCGTGGCGCATCGGGGTGGTCGGCCAGTTGTTCCAGAATCCCGGCCAGCGCCGGTAACGCGGTTTCGTCGCCAATCAACAACACCTGCCGCACCCCTTGGGGCGGCTGCCATTCATAGCCTCCGGGGTCGCCTCGATACGCCGCCTGCGGCGCGACGATTTGCAGGCGGTCGCCCGGCTGGCTGTGCACGGCCCAGCGCGAGGCCGGGCCGGTTTCCCCATGCAGGACGAAGTCGATGTCCAGCTCGTGGGCGTCCGGCCGCAGGTCGCGAACGGTGTAGGTGCGCATGGGCGGGATTTTGTCAGCGCTTAAGGCGCGCCGCGCTGCCTGCCAGTCACCGCTTTTCGGCAGGCAGGGCAAGGTCCCGTCGTTACTGGGGAAGAACAGCTTGACCCGCTGATCCGGGGCCAGGGTTTGCATCAGTCCCACATCTGCGCCGGTGAACACGAAACGCATCAGCGAAGGGCTCAGGGCAATGCGCTGCTGGAGGTGGATGTCGAACAGTTCATAACCGCCAGGTTTGCTCAGGCGTTTGCGCAGGGTGTGCACCAGCGTGGCAGCGACAGACATAAACAGCACCTCGGTCAGTGGGAGTCATGCTGGATAACGAGTGAGTGCCGCCGGTATTTACCCCGGTACGGCCACCCCGAAACCTGCGACCCCCGGCCTGCGGGCGCAGGTTAATTTTGTGCCGCGTTCATCCGTTCCGTAGGGATAGCCGAGCCAATGCTCGATAGCCAATACGTACGGAAGAAGCCAGATGAATGCTGAGAAGTCCCTCAAACTTGCCCGCCGGTTCATCGAATTGCCGCTGGAAAAGCGCCGGTTATTCCTCGACGGGTTGCGCGGGGAAGGGATCGACTTTTCTCAGTTCCCGATTCCGAAAGAGGTGGCGCAAGACGACCGCCACGCACTGTCCTACGCACAGCGGCGCATGTGGTTTTTGTGGCAACTGGATCCGCACAGCGGCGCGTACAACTTGCCGGGCGCGGTGCGCCTCAAGGGTGAGTTGAACGTCGCGGCGCTGGAGCAGGCGTTCGCCCATGTGGTGCAGCGCCACGAAACCCTGCGCACGGTGTTTCGCCAGAACGCCGATGACAGCCTCGAGCAAGTGGCCTTGAGCCAGCCGTTGGCGGTCGAGTCGATGGATTTCACCCTGCTGCCTGCCGTGGCGCGCGATCAGGCGGTGGCTGCCCAAGCGCAGCGCCAGTCGCTGTTGCCCTTCGATCTGGCCAATGGCCCCCTGTTGCGCATCCTGTTGCTGAAACTGGCTGACGATGAACACGTCCTGCTGCTGACCTTGCACCACATCGTGTCTGACGGCTGGTCGATGAATGTGCTGATCGACGAATTCATGCGCGGTTATGACGCCTTTGAGCGCGGTCAGTCGCCACAACTGCCCGAACTGCCGATTCAATACCGCGACTATGCGCTGTGGCAGCGCCGATGGCTGGAGGCTGGCGAGCAGGCGCGGCAGCTGACGTATTGGCGTGACAGGCTGGGCGACGAACACCCGGTCATCGCGTTGCCCACCGATTACCCGCGCCCGGCGATGCCAAGCTATCGCGGCACCCGCCATGAATTCGCGCTCGATCCTGCACTGGTGGAGCAGTTGCGCACATTGGCGCAACGCCACTCGGTCACGCTGTTCATGCTGTTGCTGGCGGCGTTCAACATTCTGTTGCACCGCTACAGCGGCCAGACCGATGTGCGTGTCGGCGTGCCGATCGCCAACCGCAACCGGCGTGAGGTCGAAGGGCTGATCGGCTTTTTCGTGAACACCCAGGTGTTGCGCTGCGAACTGAATGCCCAGACCCCGGTGGCGGACCTGCTGCGTACGGTCAAGGAAACCGCCCTCGGCGCCCAGGCCCATCAGGAGCTGCCATTCGAGCAATTGGTCGAGGCGTTCAAGCTGGAACGCAACCTGAGCCATAACCCGCTGTTCCAGGTGATGTACAACCACCAGTCGCAGGTGGCGGACCTTGAAACGGTCAAGACGGCCTCGGGCCTGGAACTGGGCCTGATCGAATGGGAAGCGCGCACCACTCAGTTCGACCTGAGCCTGGACACCTGGGAAAAAGGCGGGCGCCTCAACGCAGCGCTGACCTATGCCAACGATCTGTTCGACGCCGCGACCATCACCCGCATGGCGCGCCACTGGAGCAACCTGCTGCGGGCGCTGGTGGCCAATACCGAGTGCCGGATCGGCGAGTTGCCGATGCTCGATGCCAGCGAATTGCACACGCAGGTTTACGAATGGAACCACACGGCCGCCGCGTACCCGTCCGATCGCAGCGTGCATCATTTGCTCCAAGCGCAGGTGGCGCGCACCCCGCAAGCCTGCGCACTGGTGTTCGGGGAGCAGGCGCTCAGTTATGCGCAGCTCAATGCCCGCGCCAATCAGTTGGCACGGCACCTGCGCGAACAGGGCGTGGGCCCGGATGTGCTGGTGGGCATCGCGCTCGAACGTTCGCTGGAGATGGTGATCGGCCTGCTGGCGATCCTCAAGGCGGGCGGCGCCTACGTGCCGCTGGACCCTGAATACCCGCAAGAACGGTTGGCCTACATGATCGAGGACAGCGGCATCGACCTGTTGCTCACCCAGCAGGCGCTTGTGGCCGGTCTGCCCGCGGCCGACATCCGGATCATCGCCCTCGATGACCCCGCCCAAGCGCTGCATGGCTATGACGACAGCAACCTGAACCTCAGCCATGACGCGCAGCAACTGGCCTATGTGATTTACACCTCGGGTTCGACCGGCCGCCCGAAAGGCGCGGGCAACACCCATGCGGCGCTGGTCAACCGGTTGTGCTGGATGCAGCAGGCGTATGGCCTGGATGCCCACGACACGGTGCTGCAAAAAACCCCGTTCAGCTTTGACGTGTCAGTGTGGGAGTTTTTCTGGCCACTGCTCGCCGGGGCACGGCTGGTGGTGGCGCAGCCCGGTGAACACCGCGAGCCGCTGCGCCTGATCGACACCATCCGCCAGCATCAGGTCAGCACCCTGCATTTCGTGCCGTCGATGCTGCAAGCCTTTATCCACGAAACCGGTGTGCAGCACTGCACCAGCCTGCGCCGCATTGTGTGCAGCGGTGAAGCCTTGCCGGTGGATGCTCAGCAGCAGGTGTTTGCCAAGCTGCCGGGTGCCGAGCTGTACAACTTGTATGGCCCGACTGAAGCCGCCATCGACGTCACGCACTGGACCTGTGTCGATGAAGGCGCAGCCAGCGTGCCCATTGGCCTGCCCATTGCCAACCTGCGCACCGTGGTGCTCGACGCTGACCTGTCGCCGGTGGCAGTGGGTGTGGCAGGCGAGCTGTATCTGGGAGGCGCCGGTCTGGCCCGTCACTACCATCGACGTCCGGGGCTGACCGCCGAACGCTTTGTGCCGTGCCCGTTCCATGACGGCCAGCGCCTGTACCGCACCGGCGACCGGGTACGCCAGCGCGTGGACGGGGTGATCGAATACCTGGGCCGTCTCGACCATCAGGTCAAACTGCGCGGGCTGCGCATTGAACTGGGGGAAATCGAAGCGCGCCTGGCCGAACACGCGGACGTGCGTGAAGCCGTGGTGCTGGTGCTCGACGGCAAGCAACTGGTGGCCTACGTGGTCCTGCAAGACCCGGCCAGCGCTGGCGACTGGCAGGCTGCGCTGACGGCCCACCTGCTGCGCGGCTTGCCGGAGTACATGGTGCCTGGCCACTGGATCAGCCTTGAGCACCTGCCGCTGTCGCCCAACGGCAAGCTGGAGCGCAAGGCCTTGCCGCGCCCCGACCCGGCGTCAGCGCAGCAGGTTTACAGCGCGCCTGCCACGGAACGGGAACAGCGTCTGGCTGAGATCTGGCAGGCGGTGCTGGGCGTGGCGCACATCGGCGTGGACGACAATTTCTTCGCGCTGGGCGGCGACTCGATCATCTCCATTCAAGTGGTCAGCCGGGCGCGCCAGGCAGGCATCGCCTTCAGTCCCCGTGACCTGTTCCAGCATCAGACCATCCGCAGCCTGGCGCGGGTGGCCGAACTGAGCACACACATCGCCCTCGATCAGGGCATTGCCCACGGCCCGGTGGCCTTGGCGCCCGTGCAGCACGGATTCTTCGAGCAGCCGATGCCGTCACGCCATCACTGGAATCAGTCATTGCTGTTGCACCCGCGTCAGCCGGTCGAGGCCGCGCCGCTGGAGCAGGCGCTGCGGCAACTGCTGACCCATCACGATGCCCTGCGCCTGCGTTTTGAACAGCGCGATGGCCAGTGGCAGCAGGCCTATGGCGAACTGTCGGCCGAGCCGGTGTTGTGGCAGCAACAGGCGGCGTCGGAGGATGAACTCAACCGCGTGTGCCAACTCGCCCAGCGCAGCCTTGATCTACAAGCAGGGCCGCTGTTGCGTGCGGTGCTGATCGACATGGCCGACCACAGCCAGCGCGTGCTGCTGGTGGTGCACCATCTGGCCGTGGATGGCGTGTCGTGGCGGGTGCTGCTGGAGGACTTGCAACAGTTCTATGCGCAGCCGACGCAGGCGCCGCAGGCCAAAACCAGTGCCTATCAGGCCTGGACCGCGCACTTGCAGGCCGCCGCGCAGGCGCGTTTGCCGGAATTGGCGTACTGGCACGCTCACCTGAGCGGGGCCAGCAGTGAATTGCCTTGCGACCGTGCCGGGGGCGGGTTGCAGAACCGTCACGGGCAAACACGCGCGTTCAGCCTGGACGCCGAGCGTACCCGGCAATTGCTGCAAGTGGCGCCCGCGACCTACCGCACGCAGGTCAATGACCTGTTGCTCACGGCGCTGGCGCGGGTGATCTGCCGCTGGAGCGGCCACACCAGCAGCCTGATTCAGCTTGAAGGCCACGGTCGCGAAGAGCTGTTCGACGGTCTCGACCTGTCGCGCACCGTGGGCTGGTTCACCAGCCTGTTCCCGGTGAAACTGACGCCAGCCGTGGGCATGGGCGAGTCGATCAAGGCCATCAAGGAACAATTGCGCAGCGTCCCGGACAAAGGCGTCGGTTATGGACTGCTGCGCTATCTGGCCGGCAGCGAGGCGGGTGCGCAACTGGCCGCGCTGGCCACCCCGCGTATCACCTTCAACTACCTGGGCCAGTTCGATCGCCAGTTCGACGATCAGGCGCTGTTCGTCCCGGCGGCCGAAAGCGCCGGTCAGGCGCAGGATGAACAGGCGCCGCTGGCCAACTGGCTGAGCATCGAAGGGCAGGTGTATGGCGGCGAGCTGAACCTGCAATGGACCTTCAGCACCGAGATGTTCGAACCGGCAACCATTCACGCCTTGATGGACGACTACCAGCGCGAACTGTCGGCGTTGATCGAGCACTGCGTGACCCACGAAACCGGCGGCATGACGCCGTCGGACTTCCCGTTGGCGCGCCTTACCCAGCAGCAACTGGATACCCTCAAGGTGGCGCCCGGCGCCATTGAAGACATCTACCCGCTGTCGCCGATGCAGCAGGGGTTGCTGGTGCACACCTTGCTGGAACCGGGGTCGGGCATTTATTTCATGCAAGACCGTTACATCATCGACAGTGACATCGACCTGCCACGCTTTACGGCGGCCTGGCACGCCGTGGTACAGCGTCACGATGCATTACGGGCGTCGTTCAGCCTCGACGATGACGGCAACATGCTGCAAATCATCCACCGCGACGCAGCGCCCAAGGTGCAGGTGCATGACTGGAGCGATCGCCCCGAGGCTGAACACGAAGCGGCGTTGCAAGCGTTGCTGGCGCAAGACCGCGCCGAAGGGTTTGACCTGCTCAACACACCGCCTTTCAGCCTGCGCCTGATTCGTCGCAGCGCCGGGCATTACTGGTTCATCCTCAGTAACCACCACATCCTGATCGATGCCTGGTGCCGTTCGCTGTTGCTGCAAGATTTCTTCGCCCTTTACAGCGGTCAACGCAGCCTGCCGCCCGCGGCCCGTTACCGCGACTTTATCCAGTGGCTGCAAGAACAGGGCGAGCGCGAGGCGCTAGCCGCCTGGACCCGGGAGCTGGCGGGCTTTGAGCAACCCACCCCGTTGCCGTTTGACCGCGCCTTGCGGCGTCAGGGCGGCTTCTCGGTGATCGGCGATGTGTATGCCGATCTGCAGGTCAGTCAGGGCCGTGCCTTGCGCGAGTTGGCGCAGCGTTTCCAGCTCACCGTCAACACCCTGACCCAAGCGGCCTGGGCGTTGGTCTTGCAGCGCTACAGTGGCCTCGATGAGGTGCTGTTTGGCGTGACCGTCGCCGGTCGCCCGGTCAATCGCCCCGAGATGCAGGACACCGTGGGCCTGTTCATCAACAGCATTCCGTTGCGCCTGCAACTGCCGCGTGCCGGGCAGGACGTCAGCGTCAAGGCGTGGCTGCAACGCTTGTTCGAGCACAACCTGGCGCTGCGTGAGCACGAGCACCTGCCGCTGTTGAAGATTCAGGCGTGCAGTGCGCTGGACAAAGGCCAGTCGATTTTCGACAGCCTGTTTGTCTACGAAAACGCGCCGGTGGAAAGTGCCGTGGTCACGGGGGCCGAGCACATCAGCGCCCGATCCGACAGCGCGCGCACCCACACCAACTACCCGATGACGGTGGTGGTGTACCCCGGCGACGCGCTCGGCCTGCACTTGTCTTACGACACGCGCTTCTTCGACGACGCCACCGCCGAGCGTTTGCTGGCCGATTTCAAACGCCTGCTGCTGGCCATTGGCGAGCATGCAGACGGGCCGTTCGCGGAGTTGCCGGTGGTCGACGCTGCCGAGCGCGAGCACCTGTTGCAGGCGGGCAATCACACCGACCGCGACTACCCGCTGGCCGACGGTTATGTACGCCTGTTTGAAGCGCAGCACGACGCGCACCCGGAGCAGGTGGTGGCGACATGCCTCGATCAGCGCTGGACGTACCGCGAGCTGGAAACCCGCGCCAACCGCCTCGGCCATGCCTTGAGGGCGGCGGGTGTAGGGGTCGATCAGCCGGTGGCGCTGCTGGCCGAGCGCAGCCTGGCGCTGCTGGGCATGATGCTCGGCAGCTTCAAGGCCGGTGCAGCCTATTTGCCGCTGGACCCGCAATTGCCCGCCCGGCGTTTGCTCGATTTGCTGCAACTGGGGCAAGTGCCCGTGCTGGTGGCCAGCGCGGCGTGTGGCGATCAGGCCCGTGCCTTGCTGGCGCAATTAGCCCCGGCGCAACGGCCGCGCCTGGTGGTGTGGGAGGACGTGCAGGCCCAGGACTTCTCCAGCGCGCGGCCGGGGGTCTACACCGGGCCTGACCATTTGGCCTACGTGATCTTCACCTCGGGCTCCACCGGGACGCCAAAAGGGGTCATGGTCGCGCAGGCCGGGATGCTCAACAACCAGTTGAGCAAACGGCCTTACCTCGACCTGGGCCGTGACGCGGTGATTGCCCAGACCGCGTCCCAGAGTTTCGATATTTCAGTGTGGCAATTCCTCGCGGCGCCGTTGTTTGGCGCACAGGTGGACATCGTGCCGAGCGCCATCGCCCATGATCCGGCCGCGTTGTTGGGTCACGTCGCTGCACGCGGCATCAGCGTGCTAGAGAGCGTGCCGTCGCTGATCCAGAGCCTGCTGGATGAACCCCTTGGTCAACTGTCCGGCCTGCGCTGGATGCTGCCGACCGGTGAAGCCATGCCGCCCGAACTGGCGCGGCGCTGGTTGCAGCGATACCCCGACATCGGTCTGGTCAATGCTTACGGCCCGGCAGAGTGCTCGGACGACGTGGCGCTGTTCCGGGTCGACGCAGCGTCGGCCGACAGCGCGTATCTGCCGATTGGCCTGGCCACCGATAACAATCGCCTGTACGTCCTCGACGGCGGCTTGCAGCCTGTGCCCACCGGAGTGGTGGGCGAACTGTACGTGGCCGGCACCGGCGTGGGGCGCGGGTATTTTGGTGATCCGTTGCGCACCGCCAGTGTGTTCCTGCCCAATCCTTACGCCCGGCAAGCGGGGGAGCGCTTGTACCGCACCGGCGATCTGGCGCGCCGCCGCGCTGACGGTCAGCTGGAATACGTGGGCCGGATCGACCAGCAGGTGAAAGTGCGCGGGTTCCGCATTGAGCTGGGGGAAATTGAATCACGCTTGCGCGACGTGAGCGGTGTGCGTGAAGTGGCCGTGGTGGTGCAGGACGGCCCGACCGGCAAGGCACTGGTGGCGTTTATCGTGGCGCAACCGTCGGCGCCGCAGTGGTCAACGCTGCGTGAACAACTGAAAACCGCGCTCAAGGCGCAGTTGCCCGACTACATGGTGCCGTTGCAATGGCTGCCTCTGGACCACTTGCCGCTCAATGCCAACGGCAAGGTGGACCGCAAGGCCTTGCCGCAGGCGCAAGCGGCCGACTGGCAGCGGGAGCTGGTGGCGCCCCATGCAGGCATTGAGTCGCGAATTGCGGCGATCTGGCAGGAAGTCCTCAAACTGGACGCCGTCAGTCGCGACGACAACTTCTTCGAATTGGGCGGCCATTCGCTGCTGGTGGCGCAAGTGGTGTCCCGCGTGCGTCAGCAGTTGATGATTGAACTGCCCCTCAGCAGCCTGTTTGAAACCAGCGTGCTCAGCGAGTTTGCCGCCCGTTGCCAGGCGCAGCCGCCAACGCTCAGTGCCCCGGCCTTGCGGCCGATGGCGCAAGGGCAGGCGGAGGTGCTGTCGTACGCACAGCAACGGCAGTGGATTCTCTGGCAACTGGACCCGGACAGCGCCGCGTACACCATCCCGGCTGCGCTGCGGCTCACGGGCACGCTCAATCGCGATGCCTTGGTGCGCAGTTTCAATGACCTGCAAGCGCGGCACGCCACTTTGCGCACCACCTTTGTTCAGGACGGCGAACAGGCGCGTGGCGTTGTGCACGCCAGCCTGCCGTTGGACCTGCGCGAGCTGACGCTGGCGGCACCGACGCAGGCCGAAATTCAAGCACGGGTCGCCGAGGCGATGCGTCAACCCTTCGACCTGCGTCACGGCCCGCTGCTGCGTGTATTGCTGCTCACCGTCGGGGCCGATGAGCACGTGTTGGTGCTGACGGTGCACCACATCGCGGCCGACGGCTGGTCGATGCAAATCATGGTCGATGAGTTCAGCGCCCTGTATCAGGCTCATGTGCTGGGGCAGGCGCCCGAGCTGCCGGCCCTGGCCGTCAGTTACGCCGATTTTGCGGTCTGGCAACGGGACAGGTTGCAGGCCGGTGAGGGCGAGCGTCAGTTGAGTGCCTGGAAGGCCCATTTGGGCCAACAGCATCCGCCGCTTGAACTGCCCAGCGAATTGACTCGCCCGGCGATACGCAGCGAACGCGGGGCGCGCCTGGAGCTGGTAGTCGAGCCCGAACTGGCGGCCGGTTTGCGGCAGTTGGCGCAGCAACACCACGTGACCCTGTTCATGGTGCTGCTGGCCAGTTTCCAGACCGTGCTGCACCGCTACAGCGGTCAGTCGGCGATCAACGTCGGTGTGCCCAGTGCCGGGCGTAGCCACCTCGAAACGGAAGGCCTGATCGGTTTCTTCATCAACACCCACGTGTTGCGCGCCGAGATTGACGGCCAGCAGACATTTGCCAGCCTGCTGCAACAGGTCAAGAACACCGCGTTGTGGGCGCAGGCTCATCAAGAATTGCCGTTCGAGCAACTGGTGGAAGCGCTGCAACCTGAGCGCAGTCTGAGCCACAGCCCGTTGTTCCAAGTGCTGTTCAACCACCAGCGGCCGATCGGCGAGAGCGTCGAGCGCAGCCTGCCGGGGCTGGTCATCCGGCGCATGGCGTGGCAACAGCACACGGCGCAGTTCGATCTGGCGCTGGACACCGAAGAGCAGGGCGAGCACTTGCACGCCAGCCTGACCTACGCCAGCGACGTGTACGACGCCGCCACCGTCGAACGCCTGGCGCAGCACTGGTTGAACCTGCTGCGCGCCGTGGTGCGTGAACCACAACAACGGATTGCGGCGCTTGAGCTGATGGCCCCCGCCGAGCAACAGGCGCTGATCCGGCAGTGGAACCCGCAGGTCGAGGTTCAGCCCGTAGCACCTGCCTTGCATCAGCTGTTTGAAGCACAGGCCGCGGCGCAGCCGCAGGCGGTGGCAGTGCGCTGTGGCGAGCAATCGCTGGATTACGGCGAGCTCAATGCACGCGCCAATCGACTGGCGCACAAGCTGCGCGAACTGGGCGTCGGCCCGGAAGTGCGGGTAGGGATTGCCACGGAACGTGCGATACCGCTGGTGGTGGGCGTGCTGGCCATCCTCAAGGCGGGGGGCGCTTATGTGCCACTGGACCCGCACTACCCGGCCGAACGCTTGAGCTACATGATCGGGGACAGCGGCATCCGCCTTCTGCTGACCCAAGAGCACTTGCTGGAAAGTCTGCCGCCCCACGTCGGGGTTCAAACCCTGTGCTTGGAGCACCTGACGCTGGACACATTCAGTGCCGAGAACCTGGCGAACCTGACCCGACCGGACAACCTGGCCTATGTGATTTACACCTCGGGCTCCACCGGGCGGCCAAAGGGCGCCTTGCTCAGCCATGCCAACGTCACCCGCTTGTTGAGTGCCACGCAACAGTCGTTCGGTTTCGATCAGCACGACGTGTGGACGCTGTTCCATTCCTACGCGTTCGACTTCTCGGTGTGGGAGCTGTTTGGCGCCCTGTGCAGCGGGGGGCGCCTGGTGATCGTGCCGTATTTCATCAGCCGCGAGCCGCACGCGTTCCATCAACTGCTGTGTGATGAAGGCGTCACGGTGCTCAACCAGACCCCGACCGCTTTCCGGCAATTGATGCCGGTGGCGTGCCAAAGCCCGCAAGCGCTGGCATTGCGCTGGGTGATCTTCGGCGGCGAAGCGCTGGAGGTGGCGAGTCTGCGGCCGTGGTACGAGCGCTTTGGCGACCGCGCCACGACGCTGGTCAATATGTACGGCATCACCGAGACCACGGTGCATGTGACCTTCCGCGCGCTCAGCCCGGCCGATTTGCAGGCCAACGTGCAGAGCCCGATTGGCCGCCCGCTCAGTGACCTGAGCTGGTACTTGCTCGACAGCCAGTTGCAGCCCGTGGCGCCGGGGTGCGCGGGCGAGCTGTACATCGCCGGTCAAGGGCTGGCGCGGGGCTATCACGGCCGCGCCGGGCTCAGCGCCGAACGCTTTGTGCCCAGCCCGTTTGCGCCGGGGGAACGCCTTTACCGCAGCGGCGACCTGGCGCGTCAGCGGGCAGACGGCAACATCGACTACCTGGGCCGCATCGACCAGCAAGTGAAGATTCGCGGTTTCCGCATCGAGCTGGGGGAAATCGAGGCCTGCCTCAAGCAGCAACCGGGGGTCGCGGAGGCCGTGCTGACGGTGCATGCGAGCGCCCAAGGCCCACAACTGTGCGCGTACGTGGTGGCAATCGACACCCCGACCGATCCGCTGGCCTGGCGCGAACATTTGCGCGCGGCGCTCAAGGTCGACCTGCCGGACTACATGGTGCCCAGCCACTGGCGGCTGCTGGATGCGCTGCCCCTGACCGGCAACGGCAAGCTGGACCGCAAGGCCTTGCCGCAGCCGGATGCCGATGCCGAAGGCTGGCAGCGCCCTTACAGCGCCCCGGTCGGGACGCTGGAAACGCAGCTTGCGGCGATCTGGGCCAGCGTGCTGGACGTGGAGCGTGTGGGTCGACATGACAACTTCTTTGAATTGGGCGGGCACTCATTGCTGGCGGCCCAGGCCAGTGCCCGGGTCGAGCTGGAGCTGGGCATCGAGCTGGCGCTGCGTGCGCTGTTCGAAGCGCCCGACCTGCAAGCCTATGCCGCCGTGGCACAAGCACACACGCCTGCGGATAACGATGGTCGTCTGAGCGCACTTGAGTCGCTGCTCGACGAGATGGAGATCAACTGATGGAAAATTCTACCGCGTGGCGTATTGCCAACCGTTTTGCCAGCCTGGCGCCGCACCAGCGCCGTGAATTCCTGCAAAAAATGCAGGAGCAGGGCGTCAGTTTCGGCCAGTTGCCGATTCCGGCCACCGCCAACGCCGACGCGCCGTGCGAACTGTCGTACGCGCAACAACGGCAATGGTTTTTGTGGCAACTGGACCCGCAAAGCGCGGCCTACCATATTCCCGCGGCCTTGCGCCTGCGCGGCGCGCTGAATATCGAGGCTCTGCAACGCAGCTTCGACGCCTTGCTGGAGCGCCATCACAGTTTGCGCAGCGTCTTTGTCGAGCCAGACCCACAGGCCGCTGGCGACGACAGCCAACCCCCGTCACGGACCTTCAAGGTGGCCGCGTCGGTGCAACCGCTCGCGGCCAGCGGCCCTTGGCTGACGCTTGCGCGCCACGACCTGCGCGATCTGCCCCACCACCAGCGCCTCGACCAGGCGCTGACGCTGCTGGAGGACGACATCGCCCGGCCGTTCGACCTGCAACATGGCCCCTTGCTGAGGGTCAGCCTGTTGCAGCTCGACACCGACGATCACGTGCTGGTGCTGACCCTGCACCACATCGTGGCCGATGGTTGGTCGATGGGCGTGTTGGTCGATGAGTTTTCGCAGCTGTACGCCGCCCATGCCCAGGGCCAGTCCGTGACCCTGCCACCCTTGCCGATTCAATACGCCGACTACGCGCGGTGGCAGCGGCGCTGGATGGAGGCGGGCGAACTGGAGCGCCAACTGGGCTGGTGGCGCGCGCAATTGGGTGACGAGCAGCCGGTGCTGGAGCTGCCCGCTGATCGCCCGCGTCCCGCTCACCCGACGCAACAGGGCGCGCGGCTGGACTTCACCCTCGAGCCGCTGCTGGCCAAAAACCTCATGGCATTGGCCCGTCAGCGCGGCGTGACCCCCTTCATGCTGTTGCTGGCCAGCTTTCAGGCGTTGCTGCATCGCTACAGCGGCCAGCCGGACCTGCGCATCGGCGTGCCGGTGGCCAATCGCACGCGCGCCGAGACCCGTGGGTTGATCGGTTTTTTCGTCAACACCCAGGTGCTGCGCGCCGAACTGGACGGGCGCATGCCCTTTGCCCGCTTGCTGAAGCAGACCCGCGACCGTTCGCTCGATGCACAGGCCTATCAGGAGGTGCCGTTCGAGCGTCTGGTGCAGGCGCTACAGGGCGAGCGCAGCCTGAGCCACAGCCCGTTGTTTCAAGTGATGTTCAACCACCAGCAAAGCCGACCCGGTGCGCTGAGCGGGATGCTGGCCGGGTTGCAGGTCGAAAGCGTGGAGTGGCAAGGCCGCACCACTCAATTCGATCTGCAACTGGACACCCATGAGGAAGGCGAGCGCCTGATGGCCAGCCTGACCTACGCCACCGACCTGTTTGACGCACCGCGTATCGAGCAGATGGCGGCCCATTGGCGCAACCTGCTGGCGGCCATTGTGGCCAATCCCGAGTGCGCGATTGGCCAATTGCCGATGCTGTCGGCGGCCGAGGTTGAATCCACCCTTTATCAACTCAATGCCACCGAACACCGCTATCCCGGCCCTGCGTGCGTGCAGGAGCACATCGAAGCGCAAGCGGCCGCCACCCCCGAAGCCTGTGCGCTGATATTTGCTGATGAGCACCTGAGCTACCGCGCGTTGAATCAGCGCGCCAACCGTTTGGCCCGGCGTCTGCGCGACGCAGGGGTGGGGCCTGAAGTGCGTGTCGGGGTGGCCTGCGAACGCTCGCTGGAACTGGTCATCGGGCTGCTGGCGATTCTCAAGGCCGGCGGCGCCTATGTGCCGCTGGACCCGGAATACCCGGCTGAGCGTCTGGCCTATCTGTTTGAAGACAGTGCTATCAGCCTGTTGCTGACCCAACCCCATGTGCAGGCCGACTTGCCGTTGCCTGACGCGTTACCGGTCATCTGCCTGGAAGCGGGCGACACCTGGCTGGCCGGGTACGACAGCGACAATCTGCCCAACCTCGCTTGTGCCCAGCACCTGGCGTACGTGATTTACACCTCCGGCTCCACCGGGCGCCCCAAAGGCGCGGGCAACAGCCATGGCGCGCTTTATAACCGTCTGGCATGGATGCAGCAGGCCTATGGCCTGAGCGCGGCCGACCGGGTGTTGCAGAAGACACCGTTCAGCTTCGACGTGTCGGTGTGGGAGTTTTTCTGGCCGCTGATGCACGGCGCCACGCTGGTGGTGGCAGCGCCCGGCGTCCACCGCGACCCGCAACAGCTGGCGGCGCTGATCGTGGAGCAGGCGATCACCACGCTGCACTTTGTGCCGTCGATGCTGCAAGCGTTTATCAGTGTCGATCATGCCCGCCAGTGCAGCTCGTTGCGGCGCATTGTGTGCAGCGGTGAAGCGCTGCCGATCGAATTGCAGCGCCAGACCCTGCGCAGCTTGCCGAAGGCGGCGTTGTACAACCTGTACGGCCCGACCGAAGCCGCGATCGACGTCACCCACTGGACCTGTGTCGAAGAAGGCCGCGACAGCGTGCCCATCGGTCGCCCGATTGCCAACCTGCGCACGTATATCCTGAGCCCCGAATTGCAGGCGTTGCCCTGTGGTGCAATCGGTGAGTTGTACCTGGCTGGCAGCGGTCTGGCCCGGGGCTACCATGCCCGGCCGGGGATGACGGCCGAGCGCTTTGTGGTCGATCCGTTCGGCACGGGCGAGCGCTTGTACCGCACCGGCGACCTGGCCCGCTATCGCGCCGATGGGGCCATTGAGTACTGCGGCCGCATCGACCATCAGGTGAAAATTCGCGGCTTGCGCATTGAGCTGGGGGAAATCGAAGCGCGCCTGCACGAACACCCGCAGGTGCAGGAAGCCGTGGTGCTGGCGCTGGATAATCAATTGGTGGCGTACCTGGTGCCGACCGACGCGCAATTGGCCCACGACGTTCAAGCGCAAGGCCCGTGGCGAGACGCCTTGAAAGCGCGTTTGTTGCAGAGCCTGCCCGATTACATGGTGCCGACGCACCTGATGGTGATTGAGCGGATGCCGTTAAGCCCTAACGGCAAACTGGAGCGCAAATTGCTGCCTGCGCCTGGGGTGAGCGTCAGTCAGCGCGTGTTTGAAGCGCCACGCAGTGACCACGAACGGCAGCTGGCAGCGATCTGGCAGCAGGTGCTGGGGGTCGAACAGGTCGGCCGGCAGGACAACTTCTTTGAGCTGGGTGGCGACTCGATCATCTCGATTCAGGTCGTGAGCCGGGCCCGGCGTGCCGGGCTGCGTTTACAGCCGCGCGACCTGTTTCAACAGCCGACCTTGCAGGCGTTGGCGGCCGTGGCCAGTCAGCAGGCAGTGCCGCAGATCGCCCAAGGGCCGGTGCTCGGCACACAAGCCCTGACCCCGGTGCAACGTTGGTTCTTCGACAACCAGACCGTGCAGCCACAGCACTGGAACCAGGCCGTGTTGCTGGAGGTGCGCGAGCCGCTGGACCTGCTGCGGTTGCAGACTGCCCTGCAACGGGTGTTGGCCCGCCACGATGCGCTGCGCCTGCAATTTCGTCAGGTCGAGGGGCAATGGACGGCGCGGTATGTGCCGCTTGACAGCGCGGCGGCCACTGACGTGCTGTGGACCGCGCAAGTGCAGAGCGATGAGGCATTGCAGGGGTTGTGCGATGAAGCCCAGCGTAGCCTGTCGCTGCAAGAGGGCCCGCTGTTGCGTGCGGTGTTGATCGACCACGCAGACGGCGGGCAACGCGTGCTGTTGGTGATTCATCACCTGGTGGTGGACGGTGTGTCGTGGCGGATTGTGCTTGAAGACTTGCAAGCAGCGTATGCCGACCAGCCGTTGCCGGAAAAAACCAGCGCCTTGCAAGATTGGGCGAACCAGCTCGGTGCCTACGCCAACAGCGACGCCGTGGTAGCTGAATGCAACTGGTGGCAACAGCACCTGCAAGACGCCAGCGCTGCGCTGCCCAACGCTCGCCCGAACGCCAGCCAGGCCGTGCGTCACCGTCAGGTGGTCAGCCTGGGGCTGGACCGCGAGCGCACGCGCCAACTGCTGCAACAGGCCCCGGCGGCGTACCGCACCCAGGTCAATGACCTGTTGCTCACTGCGCTGGCGCGCGCCCTGTGCGACTGGACCGGCGACGCCCATGCGTTGATTCAACTGGAAGGTCACGGCCGTGAAGACCTGTTTGACGCCATCGACCTGACCCGCACCGTGGGCTGGTTCACCAGCCTGTTCCCGGTCAAGTTGACCCCGGCCACCGATCTGGCGACGTCGATCAAAGCCATCAAGCAACAACTGCGCGACATTCCCGGCAAAGGGCTGGGGTTTGGCCTGCTGCGCTACCAGGGTCCCGTCGAGGTGCAAGCTTGCCTGGCGGCATTGCCGAGCGCGCGGGTCACGTTCAACTACCTGGGGCAGTTCGACCAGAGCTTCAGCGACGACGCCCTGTTCGTGCCTGCGCGTCAAGCCAGCGGCGCAGCGCAAAGCCCGGATTCACCCTTGGCCAACTGGTTGTCGGTGGACGGCCAGGTGTTTGGCGGGGAGCTGAAACTGGACCTGAGCTTCAGTCAGGCATGCTTCGACAAGGCCGATATTCAGGCGTTGGCAGCGGCCATCGAATCGAACCTGCAGGCCGTGGTGGCGCATTGCATCGACCCGCGCCACGGCGGTGTGACCCCGGCCGATTTCCCGCTGGCCGACCTGACCCAGGCGCAACTTGATGACGTGCCGGTGACGGCGCGGCAGATCGAGGATCTGTATCCGCTGTCACCGATGCAGCGCGGGCTGTTGTTCCACAGTGTGTACGAGCCGCTGGCGGGCGCGTATGTCAACCAGCTCAGCGTGGAAGCCACCGGGCTGGACGCGACGCGTCTGGCGCAGGCGTGGCAGGCGACTCTGGACGCACACCCGATTCTGCGCAGCGGCTTCCATTGGCCGCCGGGCGCCGCGCAACCGGTGCAAGTGGTGCAGCGCACACTGGAGTTGCCGTTGACCGTGCTGGACTGGCGCGGGCGGGCCGATCAGGCTGGCCAATTGCAACTGCTGGCGCGCAGCGAGCGGTTGCAGTTTGACCCGGCGCACCCGCCCTTGCTGCGTCTGGCGCTGGTGCGGCTGGATGAACAGCGTCAGCAACTGATTTACACCCATCATCACCTGCTGCTGGATGGCTGGAGCAACGCGCTGTTGTTGGGCGAAGTGTTGCAGCGCTATGCCGGGGACACTGTGGCGAGCCATTCAGGGCGTTTTGCCGACTACATCGGTTGGCTGCACAGGCAGGATGCAGCAGCCGATGAGGCGTTCTGGCGCACCCAGCTGGCCGGTCTGGGAAACCCGACCCTGTTGGCCCAGAGCGTGGCGTACACGGCTTCGCCACAGGCGGATGAATACGCCGACCATCGTCAGGTCTTCGACGCGGCCAGCAGTGCGGCGTTTACCGCATTTGCCCGCCAGCACGCCATGACCCTCAACACGCTGGTTCAAGGCGCGTGGGCGCTGCTGTTACAGCGGTACAGCGGCCAGCAAACGGTCGCGTTCGGCGCCACGGTCTCGGGGCGCCCGGTGGACTTACCGGGTGCCGAGCATCAGCTCGGGCTGTTCATCAATACCTTGCCGGTGATCAGCCAGCCGCAGGCCGCTGAAAGCGTGGCGCAGTGGCTGGGCCGCTTGCAGGCACATAACCTTGAGCTGCGGGAGCACGAATTCACCGCGTTGAGTGACGTGCAGCGCTGGGCCGGGCGGGCGGGTGAGCCGCTGTTCGACAGCTTGCTGGTGTTTGAAAACTTCCCGATTGCCGAGGCCTTGCAACAGGGTGCCCCGGACGGCTTGCGCTTTTCGCTGCCGGACAACCACGAGCGCACCAACTACCCGCTGACGCTGGCGGCGGTGAGTGAAGGGCATTTGAGCCTGACCTGGAGTTACCAGCTCAGCCACTTCTCGCCCCCGGTGATTGCGCGCATGAGCCAGCATTTGGCGTGCCTGCTGAACGCCATGGTGGCCGCCCCGCAGGCCCGCCTGGGCGAGTTGCCCTGGTTGAGCGAAGGTGAACGCCAGCAGTTGCTGCATGACTGGAACCCGGCACCGGGGCCAGCGACCACGCAATGCGTGCATCAGTTGATCGAAGCGCAGGCGGCGATTCGCCCCGAGGCGGTGGCGCTGATCTTTGCCGACACCACCTTCAGCTATCACGACCTCAATCAACGTGCCAACCGCTTGGCTCATCGCTTGCGTGAGTTGGGTATCGGCCCCGAGGTGCGCGTGGGGCTGGCCGTCGAGCGCTCGCCGCAGATGATTATCGGCCTGCTGGCGATCCTCAAGGCCGGGGGCGCTTACGTGCCGCTGGACCCGGCGTACCCGGCCGAACGTTTGGGGTATTTGATGCAGGACAGCGGCATTGCGCTGCTGTTGACCCAATCGTGGCTGCGCCCGTCATTGCCACAGGTGGCAGGGGTGCCGGTGCTGGAACTGGACCGTGAGGCCGTGGCGCATTTGCCGGGCAACGACCTGCGCAACCTGACCGACGCGCAGAACCTCGCTTACCTGATTTACACCTCGGGTTCCACCGGGCGTCCGAAAGGCGTCAGTGTCGCCCATGGCCCGCTGGCCATGCATTGCCTGTCCATCGGCGCGCTGTACGGCATGACCCCGCACGACCGCGAGTTGCAATTTGCCTCCATCAGTTTCGACGGTGCCCACGAGCGCTGGTTGACCCCGCTGGTCTTCGGCTCGGCGCTGATGCCGCGTGACGACGAGCTTTGGAGCGTGCAACGCACCTGTGAAGAGATCGAGCGGCACGGCATCACCATTGCCTGTTTCACCCCCAGCTACTTGCTGCAAATGGCCGACTACCTGGGCGAAGCCGGGCGTGCCTTACCGATCCGTTCCTACACCGTGGGCGGTGAAGGCATGCCCAAACATGCCTTCGATGAAGTGCAGCGGGTGTTGCAGCCGCCGCGCATTATCAACGGTTACGGCCCGACTGAAACCGTGATTACACCGTTGATCTGGTGCGCGTATCCGGGCACGCAGTTTGACTCGCCGTTTTTGCCCATTGGCCGTCCGGTGGGGCAGCGCAGCGCTTACGTGCTCGACAGTCAGTTGCAACCCTTGCCGGTGGGCGTGGCGGGCGAGCTGTACATGGGCGGCGAGGGCATTGCGCGTGGCTACCATCAGCGGCCCGACCTGACGGCGGAACGGTTTGTACCGGACCCGTTCGTGGCAGGCGCGCGCCTGTACCGCAGTGGCGATCTGGCGCGGCTGCGCGAGGACGGGGTGGTCGAGTACCTGGGCCGTATCGACCAGCAGGTGAAAATCCGTGGGTTCCGCATTGAGCTGGGGGAAATCGAAGCCTGTCTGCTGGAGCACGACGGCGTGCGCGAAGCCTTTGTGGTCGACCGCGAAGGTCCGGTCAGCCGTCAGTTGGTGGGTTACATCGTGCCCCGCGACCCGCTGGCCGATGACAGCGCGCTGCGCGAGGCATTGATAGCGCACCTGCGCAGCCGTCTGCCGTCGCACATGCTGCCGGCGCATTTAATGTGCCTGGCCGCGTTGCCGTTGACCCCCAACGGCAAACTGGACCGTCAGGCGCTGCCGGCGCCCGAGGCCAGCCGTCAGGTGGCGGAACGGGTCTTGCCGGGCACCCCGGCAGAAGCCCTGCTGGCGGCGGTCTGGCAAGACGTGCTGGGGCTGGAAACCGTGGGGGTGACTGAAAACTTCTTCGAGCTGGGCGGCGATTCGATCATCTCGTTGCAGGCCGTGAGCCGTGCGGGGGCGCTGGGCTTGGCGTTCACCCCGAAACAACTGTTCGAGGCGCAAACCATTCGTGCGCTGGCGCAACGGGCCGTGGCGGCAGCACCCCGTGTCGCGCACGCTCCCGACACCGTGCCTTTTGCCCAAGTGCCGACCACCGTGCAGGTGGAGCGCGAGGGGCTGGACGACCTGTACCCGCTGTCGCCGATGCAACAGGGCATGCTGTTCCACTGCATTGAGTCGCCCGAGCTGAACCTGTACGTCAACCAGCTCAGCGTGGCGGTTGAAGGGTTGCAGGTCGACCGTTTCCGCGCCGCTTGGGACACCTTGTTGCAGCGCCATGAAGTGCTGCGTGCGGCCTTCCTCTGGCGCGACGGTCTGGCGGACCCGCTGCAAGCGGTGTATCAGCAGGCGCAAGTGCCGATTGTGGAACTGGACTGGCGTGAACACGCCGACCCGCAGGCGGCGTTGTTGGCCTTGGCGGCGGACGATCAGGCGCGTGGCTTCGACCTCAGTTGCCCGCCCTTGATGCGTTTCACCCTGGTGCGTCTGGGCGATAACCGGCACCAGATGATCTGGACCTACCATCACTTGCTGCTGGACGGCTGGAGCGCGTCACGTCTGCTCGGCGAGATGCTGCGCCTGTACGCGCACCAGACCTTGCCAGCGCTGACCGGGCGCTATGCCGATTACATCCACTGGCTGGCGCAGCAGGACGTGACGCTGGCCGAAGGGTTCTGGCGCGCACGCCTGGAGACGCTGCAAGCGCCGACGATGCTGGCCAATGCGGCCAACACCGGCGGCAGCGGCCACGGCGTGCTTTACAGCTATCTGGACAGCGAGGCGACCCGCCGTTTGTACACGTTTGCCACGCAACAACGGGTGACGTTGAACACGCTGGTGCAAGCGGCCTGGCTGCTGCTGTTGCAGCGTCATACCGGGCAGCGCAGCGTGGCTTTCGGCGCCACCGTGGCAGGGCGCCCGACCCAACTGCCAGGCGCGCAGGACATGCTGGGCCTGTTCATCAACACCTTGCCGGTGATTCAGACCCTCGATCCGCAACAGGCGCTGGGCGACTGGCTGCGCGAGTTGCAGGACTACAACCTGTCGATCCGTGAGGTTGAGCACACGCCGCTGGCCGATATTCAGCGCTGGGCCGGGCAGGGCGGCCAAGGGCTGTTCGACAGCATCATCGTGTTTGAAAACCACCCGGTGGACCGCGCCCTGCGCGGCGAACAGGACGGCGAATTGAGGTTTGCCGAAGTCGGCAGCGGCGGGGTCACCAACTTCCCGATGGATTTGATGGTCAGTGCCACCGACCAAGGGCTGGAGGTGGAATACCTGTACTTGCGCGAACGCTTCACGGCGCCGCAGGTCGAGGCCATTCGCGCCCAGTTGGAAGGGTTGCTGGCGCAGTTACCGCAGGATGCACAGTGCCGGATTGGCGACATTGGCTTGCCACAGGCGCGCATTGAACAGGCACAGGTGCAGGCCCCTGCGACGGACTTGGTGCAAGGCTTCATGGCGCAGGTGCGGCGCCAGCCCGATGCCGTGGCCTTGATCTGCGACGGCCGTGAACTGACGTATGCCGCGCTGGACCGGCAGGCCGACGTGCTGGCGGCTCACTTGCAAGGGCGCGGCATTGGCCCCGAGACACGGGTGGCGGTGGCGTTGCCGCGTTCGGAGCAGACGATTGTGGCGTTCCTGGCCGTGCTCAAGGCAGGCGCCGCGTACGTGCCGCTGGACCTCGACTACCCGGCTGAGCGACTGACCTTCATGCTGGCCGATTCAGCGGCCAGCCTGTTGCTGTGCAACAGCGATGTGGACCAGCGGGTGACCTTCGATGCCGCCACCCCGCGTCTGTTGCTCGACCAATTGAGCGATCAGGTGGCGTTGCCACGGGCGGTTGAGTCGCTGGGCGAGCATCTGGCGTACCTGATTTACACCTCGGGTTCGACCGGCCAGCCCAAAGGCGTGGCCGTGGCCCGCCAGCCGATTGCGCGGCACTGTCAGGGCATCATCGAGCTGTACGCGCTCAACCCGGCCAGCCGCGAGCTGCACTTTATGTCCTTCGCGTTTGACGGTGCGCAGGAGCGCTGGCTCAGCGTCTTGCTGGCCGGTGGCAGCCTGGTGATCCGCGACGATCAGCTGTGGACCCCGGAGCAGACCTTACACGTGCTGCACCAACAACACGTGACGGTGGCGTGCTTCCCGCCCGCTTACCTGCAACAGCTGGCAGAAGTCGCGCTGGCCCAAGGCAACCCACCGCCGGTGCACACCTATTGTTTTGGTGGCGACGCGGTGCCGGATGCCAGCTTTGAGCTGGTCAAGCGAGCCCTGCGCCCGCAACGGCTGGTCAACGGCTACGGGCCGACCGAAACCGTGGTCACGCCGCTGTTGTGGCGGGCCGAGATGACGGACTGCTGTGAAGCGGCCTATGCGCCGATTGGACGGGGTGTCGCCGGGCGCGGTCTGTATGTGCTGGACGCGGACTTGAACCCGTTGCCCGCCGGTGTGAGTGGCGAGTTGTACTTGGGCGGGGAATGCCTGGCCCGTGGCTATCACGGGCAACCGGGGTTGAGTGCCGAGCGCTTTGTGCCGGACCCGTTCGATGCCAAGGGCGGTCGCATGTACCGCACCGGGGACCGGGTTCGTCAGCGCGAATGCGGCCTGATCGACTACCTGGGGCGCCTGGACCAACAGGTAAAAATCCGCGGCTTCCGCATTGAACTGGGGGAAATCGAAGCGCGTCTGCGTCAGTGCGAAGGGGTGCAGGATGCGGCGGTCAAGGTGATCGAAGGGCCGACCGGCAAGCAGTTGGCAGGGTACGTGGTCGCGTCCGGCACCCTGCTGGAACGCACACTCAAAGAGCAATTGCAGGCGCACCTGCCGGATTACATGGTGCCGAGCCACATCGTGCCGATGGCGCGTTTCCCGCTGTCCGCCAACGGCAAGCTGGACCGTCGCGCACTGCCCGAGCCGCAGCTTGCCCAAGGTACGTACCGGGCGCCGCGCAATGAGCTGGAACAGGCATTGGCGCTGATCTGGCAAGAGGTGTTGGGGCTGGAGCAGGTGGGGATCGACGACAATTTCTTTGAGCTGGGCGGCGACTCGCTGCAAGTGCTGAAAGTGATTTCACGGGTGCGTAATCAGCCGCAGTTGGGTTTCAGCCTCAAGCTGCGCGACCTGATGCAGAAACCGTGCATTGCCGAGCTCAGCGGCTTTGAACCTGTGGCGCTCGCTCAGGCCCCCGACCCGCTGCTGGCGCTAAATAGCCGCGTCGGTGACGTGCCGCCGTTGTTCTGTTTGCACGCGGGGTTCGGCACGGTGTTCGACTACGAGCCGCTGGCCCGTAAATTGGACGGGCGCCGCAGCGTTTATGGTGTGCAGTGCCGCATGTTGCTCGACCCTGAATGGCAAGACACCTCGTTGCATAGCATGGCGCAGGCGTATGCCGGGCGTATCCGCCAGCAACAGGCTGACGGCCCGTACCACCTGCTGGGCTGGTCATTGGGCGGGGCGTTGACCTTGCTGGTGGCCCAGGCGCTGGAGGCGCAAGGTCAGCAGGTGGCGTTTGCCGGGCTGGTGGACACCTACGTGGCGGGGACGGCCGAGGCCAGTGACGGGCGTGAAGACTTGCAGGATTTCTTGCGCTTTGTGCTGGGGCTGTCCGAGCACGACGCGTGCGCATTGATGGAGGATCAGGGGCGCAGCGCCGAGCAGGTGATTGCCGCCGCCATGGCCGAGCCGCGTGCCGGGTTGGGCGAGCACGGGCTGCTCGGGTCGGCGGAGCTGAGTCACATCTTTGCCGTGGGCGCGCGCCTCAAACAGTTGGCTT
The DNA here is from genome assembly GCF_001806145.1 of Pseudomonas sp. BS-2016. Classification (NCBI taxonomy): domain Bacteria; kingdom Pseudomonadati; phylum Pseudomonadota; class Gammaproteobacteria; order Pseudomonadales; family Pseudomonadaceae; genus Pseudomonas; species Pseudomonas sp. BS-2016. The sequence goes on along the minus strand of NZ_MLCT01000032.1, from coordinate 26,822 downwards.
TGCAGCAGCCGATGCTGCCTGCAACCCGGGTTCAGGCGCACCACTGGTGGGTGGCCGGGCGCGACGACGAGCGCCGCGTGCATGGGGCGCAAGTGGGGCCGGGCGCCAGTCACAGCGTGCTCAAGGGCGGGCATTACGAGGTGTTGCGTCAGGCGCCATTGCTGAACCGACTGGAGCAATTATTGGCAGGGCAGGCCGAGCGGGTGTGACGGCACCTTATGCAGGTGCGTTGAGGTTCAGCGCTAACCATCACCGCCTTCGGCAACCCGTGCCGAAGGCTATTTGCAAGGACACACGTATGTCAGTAGTACCGGAGCTGGAAGCCTTTTTGGAACTGGCCGAGTTCAGCCGTATGACCGGCAAAAGCCAGGCCCTGCATGACCTGAGCCCGGCACAGGCCCGGCTGGAGTTTGAAATGAGTGCCGGGGTGCTGGACGAGCCGTTGTCGGGCGTCGACAGTTACGACCTGCGCCTCCCGGCCCGGGATGGTTTCAGCTTGCCAGCGCGCCTGTATCGCGCCCCGCAGCTAACGCCACAACCGCTGCCGGTGGTGGTCTACTTCCACGGCGGCGGTTATGTGATTGGCAGTCTGGACAGCCACGACGGGCTGTGTCGCCGGTTGGCCCATGCCGGGCAATTCGCCGTGCTGGCCGTGGATTACCGGCTGGCCCCGGAGTGGGTATTCCCCACGGCGGTGCAAGATGCCTGCGACGCAGTGAACTGGTTGCTGCGCGAGGGCGCCCGTCATGGGCTGGACGCTACCCGCGTGGCGTTTGCCGGTGACAGTGCGGGCGGCACATTGAGCACGGTGCTCGCGATTCTGGCGGTGCGCGACCCGCAGGAGGTGGCCATCGTGCCGCGCGCGCAGGTGTTGCTGTACCCGGTCACCGACGGCAGTTGCAAACGTGAATCCCACCAGCGTTTCGCCCATGGGTATCTGCTCGAAACCGCCACCATGGACTGGTTCTACGGGCACTACACCCGAACCACGGCGGATGTGCAGGATTGGCGTCTGTCACCGTTACTGGCCCCGGATGTCAGCGGCGTGGCCCCTGCGTTGGTGTACCTGGCCGGGTTTGATCCGTTGCATGACGAGGGACTGGCCTATGCCGTCAAACTGGAACAGGCGGGTAATGAGGTGGTGAGGTGGGAAGAACCGGGGATGACCCATGACTTCATGCGCATGAGCGGCTTGCTCGAAGAAGTGGCCGGGATTCATGAGCGGGTGGCGGGCTGGCTGGATGAGCGGCTGGCCGGGTGAGGGCGCGCCCTCAGTCACCCACGCTGAGTTGCGCAATCAACCAGATATTGGCCCCGCTGATGACCGCGAACAGAAACCACGCCAGCAAGCGCGTCGGCAGGCGGTTGACGAAGGGGCCCATCAGTTTGACGTCGCTGGTCATGCGGATCAGGGGGTAGAGCGCAAACGGCAATTGCAGGCTGAGCACCACCTGACTGAGGATCAACAGCTTGCCGACGGCGTTGTCGCCCATCAACCAAACGCCCGCAAATGCCGGGATCAAGGCCAGCCCGCGGGTAATCAGGCGCCGCTGCCAGCACGGGATGCGCAGGTCGAGGTAGCCTTCCATGATGACTTGACCGGCGATGGTGCCGGTGAACGTCGAGCTTTGCCCGGAGGCCAGCAGCGCCACGCCAAACAGCACGCTGGCCATCGCGCCACCCACCAGCGGGTCGAGCAGGCGGTAGGCGTCCTGGATTTGCACCACGTCGGTGTGGCCGGTTGTGTGAAACGCGGCCGCCGCCAGAATCAGGATCGCGCCGTTGACCATCAGCGCCAGCGCCAGCGAGCCGATGGTGTCGATCCGCGCCAGCCGCACGGCGTCGAGCTTGCTGGCGTAGTCGTTGCCCACCCGCCGGGTTTGCACCACGGAGCTGTGCAAGTACAGGTTGTGCGGCATCACGGTGGCGCCGAGGATGCCGATGGCCAGGTACAGCGGCGCCGCTTCGCTGATCGCCGAAAGGGACGGTTTGAATCCGTCGAAGACGTCAGGCCAATAGGGTTTGATCAGCACCAGCTCGACAAAAAAGCACACGCCAATCGTCATCACCAGCACCAGCATGATGGCTTCCAGCCGACGGAAGCCTTTGCCTTGAAGGGCCAGGATCAGCAGGGTGTCGAAGGCCGTCAGCGCGATGCCGAAGGTCAGCGAGCAGCCCAGCAACAAGTGGAACGCCAGGGCGCAGCCAAGGACTTCGGCGAGGTCGGTGGCAATGATCGAGACTTCGGCCAGCAGCCACTGCACCCTGGCTGAACGCGTGCTGTAGCGCTGGCGGCACAGTTGCGCCAGATCGCGGCCGGTTGCGATGCCGAGTCGCGAGCACAGGCATTGCACCGCCATGCCCGCGAGGCTGGCCAGCAACACGACGAATAACAGGTTATAGCCGTAGCGCGACCCGGCTTCGATGGCGGTGGCCCAGTTGCCGGGGTCCATGTAGCCAATACTGATCAGCAGGCCCGGCCCGGCAAAACGCAAGGCGCGCTTCCAGAACGGTGCGCGGGGGTCCACCGCTACGCTGCCGCTGACTTCAGGCGGGCAGAAGGGCGCAGTGGGGATTTTCGGCAGGCTGAATGTCAAGTGCAGGCTCCGGTTGTTTTTGTGCGGGAGGCGGGCAGGGGCTATGGGTGTGAGGTTACATCGGTCGTGGGGTTTTTTCCGCCGATAGGGTCGATACAGCCGGGCTATTGCTGTTTTTACAGTCACGGGGGCAGCGATCTGTCTCGACGGTCAGTCCTGAGCTGGAGCCAAGCGGGGTCGGCCTGTTACCATTCGGCCCTTTGTTTTATCTCCACTTCGAGACCGCCCATGACCACCGTTCGCACGCGCATTGCGCCATCGCCTACCGGCGACCCCCACGTCGGCACCGCTTACATCGCTTTGTTCAACTACTGCTTCGCCAAGCAGCATGGCGGCGAGTTCATCCTGCGGATCGAAGACACCGACCAATTGCGTTCGACCCGTGAGTCCGAACAGCAGATTTACGATGCCCTGCGCTGGCTCGGCATCACCTGGAGCGAAGGCCCCGACGTTGGCGGCCCGCATGGCCCGTATCGTCAGAGCGAGCGCAGCGATATTTATAAGCAGTACACCCAGCAACTGGTCGACATGGGGCATGCGTTCCCTTGTTTCTGCACCGCAGAAGAGCTGGACCAGATGCGCGCCGAGCAAATGGCCAAGGGCGAGACCCCGCGCTACGACGGTCGCGCGCTGTTGCTGTCCAAGGAAGAAGTGGCCCGGCGCCTGGCCGCTGGCGAGCCGCACGTGATCCGCATGAAAGTGCCGACCGAAGGCGTGTGCGTGGTGCCAGACCTGCTGCGTGGCGACGTCGAGATCCCGTGGGACCGCATGGACATGCAAGTGCTGATGAAGACCGACGGCCTGCCGACGTACTTCCTGGCCAACGTGGTCGACGATCATTTGATGGGCATTACCCACGTATTGCGCGGTGAAGAATGGCTGCCGTCGGCGCCGAAACTGATCCTGCTCTACGAGTACTTTGGCTGGGAACAACCGCAGTTGTGCTACATGCCACTGCTGCGTAACCCGGACAAGAGCAAGCTGTCCAAGCGCAAGAACCCGACCTCGGTCACGTTCTACGAGCGCATGGGCTTCATGCCCGAAGCGATGCTCAACTACTTGGGTCGCATGGGTTGGTCGATGCCTGACGAGCGCGAGAAGTTCTCGCTGCAAGAGATGGTCGACAACTTTGACCTGTCCCGTGTCTCGCTGGGCGGTCCGATTTTCGATATTGAAAAACTCTCCTGGCTCAATGGCCAATGGTTGCGTGACTTGCCGCTGGATGAATTTGCCAGCCGTGTCCAGCAATGGGCGCTGAACCCCGAGTACATGATGAAGATCGCGCCGCTGGTACAAGGGCGGGTCGAGACGTTCAGTCAGATCGCGCCGCTGGCCGGGTTCTTCTTCTCGGGAGGCTTGCAACTGGATGCCAAGCTGTTTGAGCACAAAAAGTTGTCCGGCGATCAAGTGCGTCAACTGATGCAACTGATCCTGTGGAAGCTCGAAAGCCTGCGTCAGTGGGAAAAAGACGCCATCACCGGTTGCATACAAACGGTGGTGGATGCCCTTGAGCTGAAGCTGCGCGATGCGATGCCGCTGATGTTTGCGTCGATCACGGGGCAGGCCAGCTCGGTGTCGGTGCTGGACGCCATGGAGATTCTGGGCCCGGACCTGACGCGTTTCCGCTTGCGTCAGGCGCTGGAGCTGCTGGGCGGTGTCTCGAAGAAAGAAAACAAAGAGTGGGAAAAGCTGTTCAACGCAATCGGTTGATCGGTTTTGAGGTGCCGTCGCTGCCGCAGGCTGGGGTCAGGACCGCTGCGCGGCCCTTTTAGGCCTTTGGCAGCGACGGCACGTTTTGTATGCGGGGCCCGTATTTACGGGGTGGTAAGGGTAAGTGGTTGTTCTCTCGACCATTTTTTTTAAAAAACTTTGAAAATAAGTTTGACAGCCTACCGATCCAGTCTTAATATGCGCCCCGTCCACACAGCAACACGCAACACTGACTGTTTGGGGCTATAGCTCAGCTGGGAGAGCGCTTGCATGGCATGCAAGAGGTCAACGGTTCGATCCCGTTTAGCTCCACCAAATTTACAGTTCAATGCTTGGCCACACCGGCATTGAATCGATCAGCTCTCAGCGCTGATCATTGTTAGAAGGTTTGTGTCCCCTTCGTCTAGTGGCCTAGGACACCGCCCTTTCACGGCGGTAACAGGGGTTCGAGTCCCCTAGGGGACGCCAGTTTTACAGAAGCAGCACTTCGGTGTTGCTCCGCCGCCAGGCGATAAATCGGGGCTATAGCTCAGCTGGGAGAGCGCTTGCATGGCATGCAAGAGGTCAACGGTTCGATCCCGTTTAGCTCCACCAATTTACAGTTCAACGTCGGGCCACACTGGCGTTGAATCGATCAGGCAAATGCCTGATCACTGTTAGAAGGGTTTGTGTCCCCTTCGTCTAGTGGCCTAGGACACCGCCCTTTCACGGCGGTAACAGGGGTTCGAGTCCCCTAGGGGACGCCACGATTACCCGCTCTGCGGGATTTTTAAGGGTCATTCAATTATTGAATGGCCCTTTTGTTTGTCTGAAGCTTTTGTCATCCTCGCCATCACCCTCGTTTGGCCCTGTGCCGCTCCCCACCTTAAACAGACCTGCTGCGTTACACTGCGCCCTTTATTTAAGCGTGGAGGCTGGGCATGAGCTGGGATTTGGCAACGCCGTTCATCATTGATCTGCAGGTGCAGGCTGAAGACATCGACGGTTTTGGCCATGCCAATAACGCTGCCTATGTTGTCTGGCTGGAACGATGCGCCTGGCGTCACTCTCAGCGCCTCGGGCTGGACCTCACTGAATACCGTCGTCTTGACCGCGCCATGGCCGTGGCCAGGCATGAAATCGATTACCTGGCCAGCGCCTATGAAGGTGACGAGTTGCAACTGGCGACGTGGATCATCGATTGCGACAAACGCTTGCGCATGACGCGTCAGTTCCAGTTGATCAGGCCGCGCGACGGGCTGACGTTGCTGCGGGCTAACACCACGTTTGTGTGTATCGAACTGTCCAGCGGCAAAGCCAAACGCCTGCCGCCCGAATTCCTCGATGGCTATGGTCCGGCGGTCGTGCCAGCCTGATAGGGCGTGCAACGCGATACCGATTGCCTGCGTTAGCGCGTAAACTGCCGCACGTTTTTTTATGAGAGTCACCCATGCAAATTGCCTTGGCGCCGATGGAAGGGCTGGTCGACAACATCCTGCGTGATGTCCTGACCCGCACCGGCGGTATTGATTGGTGTGTCACCGAATTCATTCGGGTCACCGAGCGTCTGCTACCCGAAGCCTACTTCCACAAGTTTGCCCCTGAGCTTCAGCACGGCGCGAAGACCCGTGCAGGCGTACCGCTGCGTGTGCAATTGCTGGGTTCCGATCCTGCGTGCCTGGCAGACAACGCAGCGCTGGCCTGCCAGTTGGGCGCTGAAGTGATCGATCTGAATTTTGGCTGTCCGGCCAAGACGGTTAATAAGTCCCGTGGCGGTGCCGTGCTGCTCAAAGAACCGGAACTGCTGCATGCGATCCTGTTGCAAGTGCGTCGTACCGTACCGGCTCATATCCCGGTCACGGCCAAGATGCGTCTGGGCTTCGATACCCCTGACAGCGCCAACGAATGCGCCATTGCGCTGGCAGAAGGCGGCGCAAGCCAGATCGTCGTGCATGCCCGGACCAAAATGGATGGCTACAAGCCACCTGCGCATTGGGAATACATTGCCCAGGTGCAAGAGGTCGTCAAGGTGCCGGTGTTTGCCAATGGGGATATCTGGTCCGTTGAAGATTGGCGCCGTTGCCGCGAAATCAGCGGTGCTGAAGACATCATGCTCGGCCGGGGTCTGGTTTCCAGGCCAGACCTTGCCCGGCAGATCGCCGCAGCGCGGGCCGGGGAAGAGGTCGTCGAAATGACCTGGGCTGACCTGCAGCCCATGATTCGTGATTTCTGGGCCCAGGCTCAGGCTCAACTGACCCCGCGCTCAGCCCCCGGGCGTCTGAAGCAGTGGCTGGCGATGCTGACGCGCAATTATCCCGAGGCCACCGTGCTGTTCAATGCGATGCGCCGCGAAACCGATTGTGAAAAAGTCCGTCATCTGGTCAACAACCCACCCATGGATGCGGCTTCAAGCGCCTGAAATTTTTTTTAAAAAAACCTCTTGAAATGATTAGGTCGGTCCCTATTTAGGGAGTACGCGATGCCGAAACCGGGTCGCGGAGACAAAATCTCGCTGAAATCAGGAGGCTAAATTATGAGCACTGCATTTTCTCTGGCGCCACTGTTCCGTAATTCTGTCGGCTTTGACCGTTTTAGTGATTTGTTCGAAACCGCGCTTCGCAATGACACCAGCGGTGGCTACCCACCCTACAACGTTGAAAAACGCGGTGAAGACAGCTATCGCATTGTCGTAGCGGCAGCGGGTTTCCAGCAGGAAGACCTGGACCTGCAAGTGGAGAAAGGTGTGTTGAGCGTGAGCGGCAGCAAACGTGAAACCAGCACCGACGACAGCGTGACCTTTTTGCATCAGGGTATTGCACAACGGGCGTTCAAACTGTCCTTCCGCCTCGATGACCACATCGAGATCAAAGGTGCAAACCTGAGCAATGGCTTGCTGAGCATTGATCTGCAACGGGTAGTGCCTGAAGAGGCAAAAGCCAAACGCATCCCGATCAATGGGGAACAGCCAGCCCTGCAAAACTGATCCCGCAGTGGCGTGTCCGGAACCCCGTCTTTTCAGGCGGGGTTCTTTGTATTCGGGGGTAGGCACGGAACTGCAAGCGCTTGTTTCCGGATGGCTTTCAGAGGTTTTTCGTCGACTAGCCTGAAGATAGCCGACCGGGCGCACCACGTGTCCGGCGCCATTCACAGGTGATTGACATGAAAAACAAACGTGCCCGCGACTCCGCAACCGGTCTCTTTATTCCTCTGGAAGAGGCCAGGCGTCGACCTCGGGAAACCACCGTAGAAACCATTAAAAAACCGAAAAAAAAGCAACCCAGGCATTGACGAGCAGTACGCAGGCATTTGTTTTCGACCTCTCCCCGAGACAAGTGCCTGCACTTTCTTTAATCCCTCCCTTCGGCGTTTGGTCGGCCATCTCTCGTTCAAAGACGCTGTGAACTACGCTTGTGCCTGTTCGTGCACAAAGGAGTGACGCATGCGGGTTCCAGACAAACCTGTCGACGAGGCGGCTCGTTTAGAAGCCTTGCACAGGTTGAATGTCCTCGACACCGAGCCGGAAGAGCGATTTGACCGCCTGACCCGTCTGGCGCGGCGCGTGTTCAATGTGCCGATTGCCGTGGTCAGCCTGGTGGATACCGAGCGTCAGTGGTTCAAATCGGCGGCTGGCCTTGATGTCATTGAAACGCCCCGCGACGTGTCCTTTTGTGGGCACGCGATTTTGGGCGACCAGATTTTGATGATCTGCGACGCCGTGCTGGACGAGCGCTTTTATGACAATCCCTTGGTATTGGGCGATCCGGGCATCCGTTTTTACGCGGGCTGTCCGCTCAAAGTTGCTAACGGCGATAAAGTGGGCACGCTGTGCCTGATCGATACTTTGCCCCGTGTGCTTAGCGACGATGAGCGTGAGTTGTTGCGGGATTTGGCAGCGATGGCCGAGCAAGAGCTGGTGGCTGTGCAATTGGCGACCATGGATGAGCTAACCCTGCTTTCCAACCGGCGCGGCTTCGAAGCCTTGGCGCGTCATGGCCTGGCGTATTGCAGGCAATGGGGCAGGCCGGCGACGTTATTGTTTTTCGATCTCAATGAGTTCAAGCAGATCAATGACACCTACGGCCACGCCGAAGGTGATCTGGCCCTCAAGGCCTTTGCCGACGTGCTGCGCATCGCGTTTCGTGAAAGCGATGTGATCGGGCGATTGGGCGGGGATGAATTTGTCGTGTTGCTGACCGGCTCGGACTGCGTGTACATCGCCGCCATCATGGCTCGCTTGCAAGCGTTGCTCGATGAGCGCAATGCAAGCGCGTCACGGGGTTATGCGATTCGTTTCAGTGTCGGGCAGATTGAATATGACCCTCAACACCATGACTCGGTCGCAAGCCTGTTGCTCGACGCCGACCGTGCGATGTACATCCATAAGCAGACATTGAAGCGAGGTTGAGCCCGGCCCGGCATTCCGGGCCCGGGTCACACTGATTACTTTGAGGGGTGAGGCTGGGCCGCCGGGCGGGCCTTCAGGTTCTTGTCGGCTTTATAGCGCAATGCCACATCCGGCACGCTGCCACTTTTGCCGGTCTCAATCCAGCTGCGGATCCGGCTGGCATCGGCAAAGTGGGTGTATTTGCCGAATGCATCCAGAATCACCAGCGAAACCGGGCGGTTGCCCATTTCTGTCACCAGCACCAGACAGTGCCCCGCCTGATTGGTGAAGCCCGTCTTGGTGATCTTGATATTCCACTTGTCTTTGTTGACCAGATGGTCGGTGTTGCGAAAGCCCAAGGTGTAGTTGGGTTTGCGAAAGGCGACGGTTTTTTCTTTGGTGGTACTCAATTGGCTCAGCATCGGGTATTGACGGGCGGCTGCCAGCAACTTGCTCAAGTCACGGGCCGTCGAGACGTTATGCATCGACAAGCCGGTCGGTTCCACATAGCGGGTGTGCATCATCCCCAGGCTTTTGGCTTTGGCATTCATGGCGGCAATAAACGCCACGTAACCGCCGGGGTAATGGTGTGCAAGGGTGGCCGCGGCGCGGTTTTCTGAGGACATGAGGGTAATCAGCATCATGTCGTGGCGCGTCAGTTCGCTGCCGAGTTTGACGCGGGAAAATACGCCTTTCATCTCGGGGGTGTCGCTGATGTTGACCGCGATGTATTCATTCATCGGCAACTTGGCATCCAGCACTACCATGGCGGTCATCAATTTGGACACCGAGGCGATCGGCACCACGACGTCAGGGTTGCTGGCGTAAATGATTTTGTTGGTTTGCAGATCAACCAGCATCGCGCTGCCTGACGCGATATGCAGTTGTGAGGTGTCGCGCGGTGCAGAGGTGCTTTCAGTCGCTGCGGCGATTGAGGGAGCGGCGGCGCCTGTGAGGACTAAAAACAGGCCAAGAATCGAAAGATGACTTTTCACGCAGATTGACTCGAAAAGAAGTGGGAGGTGACTGGCTGCATCGCGATGCATTACACATCGAGTTACATTTGTTGAGTATGTATCAATAACCGTAGAAATGCCTGAGGTCGCAGGCAGTTACAGCGTCTTTTTCACGTAATTCGTCTGATTAAGCCTCGGCAGCGACAAAGGCGATCCGTTAGGCCGGGGCGATGTACCAAGGGGCACAGACTCACCTCTGACCCCAGGCCGAAGGAGCCGTCTTAGGGTGCGAGGCTGGCGTGGAGGCCGAGGTAATTGTGTAAAATGCCCGCCCTTTGAAATAACCGGCCCCACCGATGACCTCTGAAGCGTTTTCCATCCTCGACTCGCATCTGTTGACCGCCCTGCAAAGCCCCCCCGAAGAGACCCGCCGTTTGTTTCACGGGCGAGGTCGCTGCTGGCCGGGGCTGGAGCAATTGACTGTGGATTGGCTGCAAGGCGTGGTACTGGTCTCGCTGTTCAAGGAGCCTGAAGCCGCTGCGCTGCAAGCCCTAAAAGCCCTGTTGATCAACCTGGCGCAGACGCCGGTATGGCAAGCCAGCGGGGCGCACACCCTCGTGTTGCAGCATCGCTATACCCTGCAAAGCGACACCGAATGGCTGGTGGGCGAAGCCATTGACGAGTGGACGCTGACTGAAGGTGGGCTGCGCTACCGTGTGGATTTGGGTCGTAAGCAGAACAATGGCCTGTTTCTCGACATGCGTTACGGTCGCGAGTGGGTCAAAGCCCACGCCCAAGGCAAGCGGGTGCTGAATTTGTTTGCCTACACCTGCGGGTTTTCGGTGGCTGCCATCGAGGGCGGAGCCGAGCATGTGGTCAACCTCGACATGTCGCGCGCGGCGTTGAGCCGGGGCCGAGATAACCATCGCCTCAATGGCCACGACATGAGCAAGGTCACGTTTCTGGGGCATGAGTTGTTCAAGTCATGGGGCAAGGTCAAAAGTACCGGCCCTTATGACCTGGTCATCATTGACCCGCCATCCTTCCAGAAAGGCAGTTTTCTGCTGACCAAGGATTACCAGCGGGTGGTGCGCCGTTTGCCAGAGTTGTTGAGTGAAAACGGTTTAGTGCTGGCGTGCATGAATGACCCGTCGCTGGGTTCGGACTTTTTGATAGGCGGCGTGACCGAGCATGCGCCGGGGTTGCGCTTTGACCAGCGACTGGCCAACCCGCCCGAATTTCCGGATGCCGACCCCGAATGCGGATTGAAAGCGCTGGTGTTCAGGCAGGGCGTTTGAAAGGCAAAAAAAAGCCCGCAGGGGTAGGCGGGCAAGGGTTCATTGAATGAGCAAGGGCCACTATACAAGCTGCGGTTCGCGGGCTGAGTGAAACATAATTCATCTGCAGCGCCGGTTTGATCGGGATCAAACCGGCGTTGTGTTTTATTTGGTACGCGACGATTCGAACAGGAACCACACACGGCGTTCCGCTTCATCGATCCAGTTTTCCAGCAGGCTGGTCGTCGCGACGTCGCCCAGCTCCGAACACATGCTGTGGGTTTCACGCATGTAAGCCGCCAGTTGGATATTGTCTTCACGCAACTCGGCCAGCATGTCTTCCGGGGTCACGAAATCGGCGTCGTTATCGAGCAGGCGTTGCAGCTTCTTGATGTGGCCGATCGAACGAAGTGTGGTGCGACCCAGCTTGCGCACACGCTCGGCGATCGCATCGGTGGTGGCAAAAATCTGATCGGATTGCTCATCCAGCAGCAGGTGGAAATCGCGGAAGTGCGGACCCGACATGTGCCAATGGAAATTCTTGGTTTTCATGTAAATGGCGAAGGTATCGGCCAGCAGCGCGTTCACTTCGGCTGCAATGTTGATGCAGGCTTCATCGCTCAGCGCCGAAGGTGTCCGCAGATCGGCCTTTCTGGTTTCCTTGGCGGATTTCAGGTCTTTCATGATGGTTCCTCGTGGAAGCTGTGGGCGGGAGATAACGGATAACGATTCCGGCTGACTAAAGACCAGGATTGACCTTTCGTCAAACTGTCGTGGCCGTACCGCTACGTCGTTTGAGCGGTCCGGGCGCGCATTGAGCAAGATTGTTCAAGACTTTGCGTGGCGTTGTTGCGACCCTTTGCCGCTGCTGACCATCAGGATGTTTTAAATGCCCCATTCGCTTCCAAGAGCCGCCTTCATACGCGGTGTGATTGCTTGTCTGCCATTGACGCTTGCCTGTGCGCCGTGGGGGCTGCTGGCGGGGTCAACCGCCATCGATGCCCAACTGACCCCCGCCCAAAGCCAGGGGCTGTCGGTGCTGGTGTTCGCCGGCGCCGCGCAACTGGTGGCCATTGGCATGATCAAGGGCGGTGCCAGCGTGTTGTCGATCCTGCTGACGACTTTATTGCTGACGTCTCAACACCTGCTGTACGCCATGCATTTGCGCCCCGTGGTTTCACCGCTGCCCGCCAGATGGCGGTTCGGTCTGGGCTTTTTACTCACCGATGAGTTTTTTGCATTGGTCAGCAGTCAGGATCGCCAGACGTTTAACCGCTGGTATGCGTTGGGTGTCGGGCTGTGCATGTACATCGGCTGGAACCTGTTCACCCTGATGGGCGTGGTCCTCGGCAAAAGCATTCCGGGCCTGGACCAGTTGGGGCTGGAGTTCTCGATTGCCGCGACGTTCATTGCCCTGATTACGCCCGTGGTGCGCAATGTCCCGACGATCATTTGCGTGGCCGTTTCACTGGTGAGCGTGGTGCTGTTCAGTTATTGGCAGTGGGAGTCGGCGATCGTGCTGGCGGGGCTGGCCGGGATGGCGGCCGGTTACTTGAGCAAGCGAGCAGGGGTGTTTTTCGAATGATGTGGGTGATTATTGTCGGGATGGCGCTGATTTTGTTTTTCAACCGCTATCTGTTTCTGGAGCCGCGGCTGCCTATCCGTCTGAATAGAGGTGTGAAGGAGTTTTTGGGCTTCGCTGTGCCGGGGATGCTGACGGCCATTTGCGGGCCGATTATTTTCGTCAAGGACCGAGCGCTGAATCTCAGCCTCGACAACCCGTACCTGCTGGCCGGGTTGTGTGCGATCGGGCTGATGGTCTGGAGTCGCAACGTGTTGCTCAGTGTCGTGTCCAGTGTGGCGTTGTTTTATCTGTTTCGCTGGTGGCTTTGACTTGAGCGGCGGCCCGAGAAGTAAACGGGCCGCTGACCGGCACCCCGTCGATCACCACATACCAGCAGGCTAACAAGCCGTCAGCGCGCAGTGGAGCAGGCACTGCGCTGCCCACCATCGACATGACATGAACCTTGGACATACACACCTCCTTCAATCAATGAAGCCACCTTACGGCGTGCGCCGCAGCACAAAAAATCATTGCGCGTGATAGTCGCCATCGACAGGGATTAGGTTAGTGCGTGCGCCAGGTTAATCCACTACCAGGTCCAGCATATGCATGACCTCTTGCTCATTGAGCATGCCTTTGTCGACCAGGTGCTGGGCCAGCAGTGAAACCAGCTTGGCAGAGCGGTGCCCTTCAAGCTGCTTGAGTTCTGTGAGGGCTTCGTAAACCTTGCTGGAGGTGCAGAGGTCAGCCCGGCGATGAGGGTGTTGAGTCGGCATGAAGGTCGTCCTTGTTTTTATAGGTGTGCGGCAATTGAAACGCGCTGCGCCCGGCGAGTCCTGACAGGCTGCCGGGCGCATCCGTGTCCAATCATGCCGCAAACACGTTACATTTTGTGTTTCACCTGCGACATTCACATCATCTATTCAGACCAGCCTTTACCAGCGTGGTGGCCCGTAATACCCCCGGGGCGGTCCGTATTGCACAGGGTGTGGTCGACCGTAATAGCCTTGGTAGTAAACCGGCTGGGGCGCCGGCATGTAGACCGGTTGCGGCTGATAGTACACGGGCGGGGCCTGCACATAGACCGGTTGCGGCTGAGCATAGAGCGGTTGTTGCACATAGACCGGGCTCCGATCGTGATGGGCGATCACTGAACCGATGATCGCCCCACCCACCACCGCACCGAACACGGCCGGTCCCGCGCCCCAGCCACCGTGGGCAGATGCCTGGCCCGCGACGGCCAGTGCACTAATCAGCAACGCGACTTTAGGGATGTTGCGCATCATGACGTTCCTCGAATAGCAGCCCCGGCAGTTCAGCCTGACACAGGCCACAAAAAGGGTGCGGGGATAACACTCAGACCGCGTTTTTCAAAAAAACTGCGGCGCCTCTTGGTAAATGTTGTGTAAGGTCGTCGGCGGCTGACTCGTTTCAGCGTGGCCGGCCCGGACACGATCAATCCCCCTTGAAGCGGCCGCAGCCGTCTATCTGAACGCTTTTCTCAGGAGATGAACATGCAGATGAACCCGAACAAAGACACCCGGTTGTGCATTTCACTGTCGGGCCGCCCCGGCAATTTTGGACTGCGGTTTCATAATCATCTCTATGAGCAATTGGGGCTTAACTTCTACTACAAAGCCTTCACCACACAGGATCTGCCGGGCGCGGTGACCGGCATACGGGCATTGGGCATACGCGGATGTGGCGTTTCAATGCCATTCAAAGAGGCGTGCATTGCGTTGGTGGATGAGATGGACGCATCGGCCAAGGCCATTGACTCGATCAACACCCTGGTCAACACCGACGGCCATTTGAAGGCCTATAACACGGACTACATTGCTATCGCGCAGTTGCTGGAGCGCCATAACATCAGCCAAGACACAACATTCGCCTTGCATGGCAGTGGCGGCATGGCCAAAGCCGTGGCATCTGCCCTGCGGGACGGTGGCTACAAACACGGTGTGATCGTGGCCCGCAATCAAGCGTCCGGCTCGGCTTTGGCCCGGCATTGTGGCTATGAATGGCAAGCGCAGTTGGGGTCCGCCCGGCCTCAAATGCTGATCAATGTCACCCCCATCGGCATGAGCGGCGGGGCAGAAGCCGATGATCTGGCGTTTGAAGAGGATGCGATCAATCAGGCAACGGTCATTTTCGATGTGGTGGCAATCCCCTCAGAGACGCCGCTGATTGTTCGCGGTCGCGCCTTGGGCAAGCAGGTCATTACCGGGCTTGAGGTCATCGCCATCCAGGCCCTTGAGCAATTCGTGCTCTACACCGGCGTACGCCCGACCCCCGAGCAGTTCCGGGCCGCCGTGGCGTTTGCTCGGGGTTGAGTGCAAAGCCGGGCGATTGATGGTGCCCGGCGATCAGGTTATTCGAGTGCGGCCAGCCGCGCTTCCAGTGCTGCAACCCGAGCTTCCAGTGCTTCAAAGCGTTCCACGGACAGGCCTGAAGCGCTGCCTCGCTCAGATGGCTGCTGGCGCGCAGCCAGGATGGCGTCCATGTCGTCCGGGTCACCCAGCGCATGCATGTAGCGGTCTTCACGCTGACCGCTCTGACGGGGCAGCAACAATGCCAGATCACGGGCGATCAGGCGTTCCAGTAGATGCTGCACTTGATCGGTGTCTTCAAAGTCGTGCATGCGCGCGCTGCGGGTCAGCAGCTCATTGAGGGTTTGCGGGCCACGCAGGAACAACAACCCCATCAACACCACCTGCGCCGGCACCAGCTCCAGCACTTTATCGACCCGGTGCTCCCAGCGATCTGCGCGACTGCCCATGACCAAGCGCGTAAAGCCTCGCCCCTCAAGTGCCCGCAGGCTTTGCCCGACCTGGCCGGGGCTGAGGTTCATTACCGGCTCGCGGCTGGTCTTTTGATTGCAAGCCAACACCAGCGCATTCAGCGTCAGCGGGTACGTGTCGGGGTGGGTGGCCTGTTTTTCGATCAAGGCGCCGAGGATGCGAATTTCCGTGCTGTTGAGACGGGCTTCGACGTCGGTCTCGTGTTCGCTGTTCATCACGTTTTCCCTGTGCGTTGGAAGGCGGCTAGCCTAGGGGCTGTCCCCGTTCCATTGCAAGCCGCGTCGCAGCGGCGATGCAACGGGAACAGCCCCTAAAACCAATGGCTGTGGAAAGACAAGCCGCTTTAGCGCAGCGACGTGTCTATAATCGGCGCTCATTCATTGTGCCCACCGACTGTCGAGACCCTCATGACTATCTCTCTCTACGCAGCGTCCATTCCCGTGTTCAAACAAATGCTCAACGCCATGAGCGGTGTGCTGACCAAAGCAGAAGCGCACGCCACGGCCAAGAACATTGACCCCAGTGTGTTCCTGCAAGCGCGTCTGGCGCCGGACATGTTCCCGTTGGTGCGTCAGGTGCAAATTGCAGTGGATTTTGCCAAAGGCGTTTCGGGACGTCTGGCCGAAGTTGAACTGCCCAAATATGACGACAACGAAGCCACCTTTGCCGAACTGCAAGCGCTGATCAGCAAGGTGCTGGCATTTGTGGACACCCTCAAGCCGGAGCAGGTGGATGGCAAGGAAGGGATTGAAATCGTGACCCGCCCGGGAACGCCCAAAGAGAAGCGCTTCACCGGCCAGGCCTATTTGCTCACTTACGGTTTGCCGCAGTTTTTCTTCCACGTCACCACCACCTACGCGATTTTGCGCCATAACGGCGTTGAAATCGGCAAGCGCGATTACATGGGTGCGTTCTGATTCAGCGATGAATGCGCACTGAAACGTGCAGCGACAGTGTTCAAGCGCCGCCTGCGGGCAGCGCTTGACGAGTGTCCAAAGGCGTGGCGTCAGCCGGCCTTGTCTTCTTTCGCCATGCAGGCGGCGGCGGTAAACAGCACATCGGTGGACGAGTTGAGGGCGGTTTCGGCTGAATCCTGCAGGATGCCGATGATGAAGCCCACGGCGACGACCTGCATGGCGATTTCACTGGGAATGCCAAACAGGCTGCACGCCAGCGGGATCAGCAACAACGAACCGCCTGCTACGCCCGATGCGCCACAGGCGCAAACAGCCGCTACCACACTCAGCAATATGGCTGTAGGCAGGTCGACTTGGATGCCCAGTGTGTGCACGGCGGCCAGGCTCAACACGGTAATGGTGATGGCCGCACCGGCCATGTTGATGGTGGCGCCCAGCGGGATCGACACGGAATAGGTGTCTTCGTGCAGGCCCAGTTTCTCGCTCAAGGCCATGTTGACCGGGATATTGGCGGCCGAACTGCGGGTGAAAAAGGCAGTGATACCGCTTTCACGCAGGCACAGAAACACCAGTGGGAACGGGTTGCGGCGCAGCTTCCAGAACACGATCAGCGGATTGACCACCAACGCCACAAACAGCATGCAGCCGATCAGCACGACGAGCAGGTGCAAATAGCCCAGCAGGGCATTAAACCCCGAAGAAGCCAGGGTTGAGGCCACCAGCCCGAAGATGCCCAGCGGTGCGAAACGGATCACCACGCGCACGATCAGGGTGACACCGTTGGACAGGTCATTGAGCACGGTGCGGGTGGTTTCGCCGGCATGACGAATCGCAATCCCCATGCCAATGGCCCACGCCAGGATACCGATGAAGTTGGCGTTCATCAGGGCACTGACCGGGTTGTCTACGACACTCAACAACAAGCTTTGCAAGACTTCGTTGATGCCGCCAGGTGCAGAAATAGCCACGTCGTGGGTAGATAGCACCAGATTGGACGGGAACAGCATGCTGGCGACCACAGCGACGACCGCAGCTGCAAACGTGCCAAACAGATACAGCACAAGGATGGGGCGGATGTGGGTTTCCTGACCATGCTTGTGGTTGGCAATCGAAGCCATGACCAGCACAAACACCAGAATGGGGGCTACCGCTTTCAAGGCGCTGACAAAAATCTTGCCGATAAAGCCTACGGTCAGCGCCGCCGACGGGGCGAGCCAGGCCAGCAGAATCCCGGCAATCAGGCCGATCACGATCTGGGTCACCAGGCTGGTGCGTTTGAGCCGGTGCAGCAGGGAAGGTGAAGCGTCAGTCATAGGGGACTCTCTAGTTGTTGTGGGTGCCGCAATCAATGATCGTGTGCGAACAAAAATGTCAGATGTTTCCCACAGATCTCAGGGGGCTAAAAGTGCGCAGCAGATAATAGCCGTGTCTATTGGATACGTCTGTGTGACTAAAACCATGGCGGGGCGCGGACTTTATCATAGGGCTGCGGGAACTTTCCTGCTCAAGGGCAATCTGTCACAGCTGAACCTGTGTCAGGGCCGTGGATTCGGCCGACGCGTGCTGCGAATCATTCTGTTACCATTGCGCCATCCACTCTTATTCAAATCAGCGGGCCACTTGGCTTTCGCTGGCCTTGCCGTCTCTGGAGTTATCCATGCTGTTGCCCATCCTGCTGCTGTCTGCGGCCGGTTTTACCGTGCTTACGACCGAGTTCATCATCGTCGGCTTGCTGCCCTCTATTGCGCGGGACCTTGATGTCAGCGTGTCCCAGGCCGGGCTGCTGGTGACGTTGTTCGCCTTTACGGTGGCGGCGCTCGGCCCTTTTTTGACCGCCTATTTCGCCAGGTTCGAGCGTAAACGTCTGTTTATAGGCATTTTGTTGATGTTCGCCTTTGCCAACACGGTGGCCGCATTGGCGCCGACTATTTGGGTGATGGCATTTGCGCGTCTGTTGCCTGCCTTGGGTTTGCCGGTGTTTTGGGCGCTGGCCAGTGAAACGGCGGTAGACATCGTGGGCCCTGACTATGCGGGGCGTGCGATCGCTAAAATCGGTTTCGGTATTGTGTGCGCGACGGTGTTCGGCATTCCGGTAGGCACGTTGATATCGGATGCGTGGGGATGGCGCAGTGCGTTCGGCATCCTTGCGGTGGTGGCGCTGGCCAAGGCTTTGCTGTTGTGGATTTACCTGCCTTCAACGCGGGTGGTTAAAGCCGCCGTCACGTTGCGCTCTCAATTCGCCATGCTGCGCAGCCCATTGATGATCGGTCACGTTGTCTTGTCGGTCCTGGTGTTCAGCGGCATGTTCACCGCCTACACCTATCTGGCGGATATTCTCGAGCGCCTGGCAGGCTTTGATGGCACGTTGGTGGGCTGGTGTCTCATGGGGTTCGGTGCGGTCGGGCTGATTGGCAATTCGTTGGGCGGTCGCATGGTGGATCGTCATCCGCTGATCGCCTCGATGGTGTTCTGTGCCTTCATGATTGGCGGCATGGTGGCGCTGGTGCCGAGCATTCATTCCACGCTGGGGCTGGCGGCGGCCATGGGTGTCTGGGGCGTGACGCAAGCTGCGCTGTTTCTGGTCAGCCATGTGCGCCTGATGAAAGTGGCGCCCCATGCCCCGGCCTTTGCGGCCTCGCTGAACATCGCAGGGGCGAACCTGGGCATCGGGCTGGGCGCCATGGTTGGCGGCCGGGTTATCGACCACTACGGCCTGGGCAGCCTTGGTTTCGCGGCCGCGGGCTTTATTGTGGTGTCGATCCTGCTCGCTTTGATGCTCATGACCTCTAAAAAGCGCGAGATTTGCGCCTAGGCGCTGTACAAAATGGATGTGCGCATCGCTGATGCAGCGTTGAAAACAGTGCGTACAGACCCTAATCGCCAAGATCGGTGAATAGCTCGCGTCGCGCACCTTCGGTAATCGCAACGATACCGGGGTGCTTGATCTTGCGTTCCACAGTGATGGCGTAAAACGATTCGGTCACGGCGTGGGTCTGGCCGATCAGTTCCACGTCAAACTGGCGGATCACTTCATCCGCGATCACGCTGGGGGCGATAAACACGCCCGTACCCGACTGTCCGAAGGCTTGCATCAGGGCGCTGTCGTCAAATTCGCCGACGATGCGCGGCTGAATGTGTTGTTCAGCCAGCCAGCGCAACAGCCGGCTGCGCAACACGGTTTCGGGGCCCGGAATCAGCAGCGGGGCGCCCTGCAGGCAGTGGGGGAAATTGTGCGAATAGTCTTTGGCCAGCAGGGCTGTGGCAAAAAAACTGATGCCACATTCACCCAGCTTCTGACTCAAGCCTTTAATGTCGAGGTGTGAAGGCATGGGGCTGTCGGAAATCACCAGATCCAGCCGCTGAATCGCCAGGTCCGCGAGCAAACGATCCAGTTTGTCTTCGCGACACGTGATGCGGATCGGCGCCTCCAGCGCCATGGTTGGCGCAATCAGCCGGTACACAATCGATTTGGGCACGACATCCGCCACCCCCACGCGGAACAAAATCTGTTGCTCCTTGGGTGACATGCGCAGCATGCATTCCAACTCACTGCCCAGCTGAAACATCTGTTCAGCATAGGGCAGTACCTGTCGGCCGGTTTCGGTCAATTCCAGTTGTCGGCCGACCCGTCTAAACAAAGGCAGGCCATAAGTTTGCTCAAGCAGGCTGATTTGGCCGCTGATGGTCTGAGGGGTGAGGTTGAGTTGCTCACAGGCGCGCACAATGCTGCCGGTTTTAGCAACCACCCAAAAGTAGTGCAGCTGTCGATAATTCAGCATTAGCCCAGTAACACTTCGTAAAAAGCGAAGTATACGCCTTAAAAAAACGAATTTTACTGAACTGTTGGTCTGTCTAGACTCTCGCGTTATTCGCGTGCGCTGGCCGTGACCAATGATTGAGAGAGGAAAGGCAAGATGACGATGAGAAAACGGGGCGTTGCTACACTGCTTGCGACAGCGGTTTTATTGATGAGCGGTTGCGATCAGGCCGAGAAAGCCGCGCAGCAGATGCTCAGTAAAACGGCCGAGAGCGCCAAGCAGGCCATCGACGATACGCATAAAGCCGCAGAACAGGCGCTCAATGAGGCGACCGGGTATAAGCCCGCTGAGCCGGACGCAGCACCCAAAGACAATAAAGATTCCTCGCAAGCCATTTAATTCGCCCTACATCTGAGTCCGAACGCACCTATGGATTACCTTTTACAACTGGCTGCCAGCCCAACTGCCTGGATCGCACTGGCCACGCTGATCGTGATGGAGATCGTGCTGGGGATCGATAATTTGATCTTCATCTCGATCCTCACCAACAAATTGCCTGAGCAATATCGCACCAAGGCCCGCCGAATCGGTATCGGCATGGCGTTGATCCTGCGCCTGGGCTTGCTGGGCACCATTGCTTACATCGTGCAACTGACCACGCCGGTGTTCGAGGTTTTAGGCAAGGCCTTCTCGTGGAAGGACATGATCCTGATTGCGGGCGGCCTGTTCCTGGTGTGGAAAGCCACCAGTGAGATCCATCACAGCATGAGTCCGCACGCCCAAGGTGAGACCCAGAGCACGCCATCGGGCGTCTCATTGGGGTTCGCTGCCGCGATCGGGCAGATTTTAATGCTGGACCTGGTGTTCTCGATTGACAGCATCATTACCGCCGTGGGGATGACCGAGCATTTGCCGATCATGGTCATTGCCGTCGTGGTGGCGGTGTTGGTGATGTTGCTGGCATCGGAGCCTTTGGCCAAGTTCATCAACGAAAATCCGACCGTGGTCATGCTGGCGCTGGCCTTCTTGATCATGATTGGTATGACGCTGATTGCAGAAGGCTTTGGCGCCCATGTGCCTAAAGGCTACGTGTATGCGGCCATGGCGTTCTCGGCCACAGTTGAAACACTCAATATACTGGCTCGAAGAGTCCGGGAAAAACGCCAGGCGGCGTTGCAGAAGTAATCGCTGACGATGCGCAAAAAAACCGTTCACTTTCACAGGGTGAGCGGTTTTTTGTTAATGGACGCTTGCTGCTTTGATGGCGGGCTTGGCGCCCAGTACTTTTTTGGGCTCAACGCGGGGTTGCGGATGATGGTGACGACGGCTGATACGCATCACACCCCACAGCATGGCGGCGGCGACCGCCAACCAGCCACTGAACAGTAGAAAAAGAGTTAATGCCGGGCTCATCAGTGCCTCCTTTGCCTCAATGGGGCATACACACATGACAAGTGACAGTCTAGCCGCTGGTGTGTTTCAAGCTATTGACCAAAGGTCGTGGATGTTCAACTGATTGGCTCTAAATCACGCGGTTTACTGGGTACTAAGGCTATACCTGATCTCGCGCGAGCCTTAAGATCGGCACCCATGCCGGGCTGACAGTCTGGAACCATTCAAGGCGAGGGTGCATGCAGGGAATGAAGGGTATGAGAGTGGCGCGAATTGTCTGGGCGGCGGTTATGTTCTTGTCTGTGGCGAGTTGTGCCAGCGTTCAGCGACCTGAGGTTCGCCAGCTGCCAGAGCGGGTTGAACTCAACGGCGTGCCATTTTTCCGCGGCAATGCGCATCAAAGCGGGCCGCACGTCTTGGCCAGCATGTTCAATGAACAGCGGATCGGCACCACGCCTGGCCTGTTGACCAAGCCTCTGAAGTTGCCGCAAGCAGAGCAGGCCTTGCAAGGCAATATGCAAGCATTGGCCGAGCAGTACGGGTTGATGGTATATCCGCTGGTCCCCTTGCTGTCAGCTGTGCTGACGCAGGTGGCGGCGGGCTATCCGGTCATGGTCCGCATCGCCGATGGGGTTGTCTGGTCCACGCCTCGCTACGCCATGGTGGTGGGGTATGACCGTCACAAACAGACTGTACTGTTGCGTGCCGGCATGGAAAGGCGGCGCCCGATGAGCTTCAACGCCTTTGAGTCGGCCTGGAAGGAGGAGGGGAGCTGGGCGGTGCTGATACTTTCACCTGGTCAGTTGCCTGCCCAGGTCGACAAAGCGCGTTGGCTAAAGGCTGCCGAGGCGCTGGCACGTGCCGGACAAGAGCAGGCAAGCGCCAAAGCGATACAAACGCTGGAAGCGCAACAGTAGTCAGGAATAAAAAAACGGCGCCGAGAGCGCCGTTTTCGATTAAGCGTCCGATCAGAAGCCCAATTTGTCGCGCAGGCTGTAGTACCAGGCACCTAGCGCTGTCAGCGGAGTGCGTAGCAATTGACCGCCCGGGAACGGGTAGTGGGGCAGACCGGCGAACGCATCGAAGCGCTCGGCCTGACCGCGCAAGGCTTCGGCCAGCACTTTTCCCGCAAGGTGGGTGTAGGTCACGCCATGACCGCTGCAGCCCTGCGAGTAATAAATGTTGTCACCAATGCGTCCTACCTGCGGGAGGCGGGACAGCGTCAGCAGGAAGTTACCGGTCCAGGCGTAGTCAATCTTGACGTCTTTTAATTGCGGGAATGCCTTGAGCATTTTTGGCCGGATGATCGCTTCAATATTCGCCGGGTCACGAGCCCCATACACCACGCCGCCGCCGAAGATCAGGCGCTTGTCACCGGACAAGCGATAGTAGTCCAGCAAATAATTGCAATCTTCGACGCAGTAATCCTGAGGCAACAGCGTCTTGGCCACATCGTCCACAAGGGGTTCTGTGGTAATGACTTGAGTGCCGCACGGCATCGACTTGGCAGCCAGTTCTGGCACCAGATTGCCCAGGTAGGCATTACCGGCCACGATGATGAACTTGGCCCTGACTTTGCCTTGCGGGGTATGCACCACCGGGTTGGCGCCGCGCTCAATGCGCACGGCAGGCGATTGCTCATAGACAATGCCGCCCAGTGATTCAACCGCTGCTGCTTCACCCAGTGCCAGATTGAGCGGGTGGATATGGCCACCGCTCATGTCCAGTAAGCCGCCCTGATATTGGTCGCACGCGACGACTTCGCGTATCCGGCGCTGATCCAGGAGTTCCAGCTGATTATTGCCATAGCGCTCCCAGAGTTTCTTCTGGGCTTCTAGATGACCCATTTGCTTACTGGTAATCGCAGCGAAGACCCCGCCGTCTTTGAGGTCGCATTGAATCTGATACGTGGCGACGCGATCACGAATAATTTTGCCGCCTTCAAATGCCATCTGACCTAACAACTGGGCTTGCTTGGCGCCGACTGAGCGCTCAATCACATCAATATCGCGGCTATAACTGTTAACGATTTGCCCGCCATTACGACCGGAAGCGCCAAACCCCACTTTGGCTGCCTCCAGCACCGTGACCTTGAAACCGTTCTCCAGCAAAAACAGCGCACTCGATAACCCGGTATACCCGGCACCAATCACACAAACATCCGTTTCGACCTCGCCTTGCAGGGCAGGGCGTTCAGGTGCCGGGTTGGCCGACGCCGCGTAATACGACTGGGGATAAGGAGTGTTCGCCATTCTGCAACCTCTGTTTTATATTTTTTACGAGTGCGGTCGATGCTACCTGAGTTGAAATCCCCCCGCCAGCTACCCGGAGGCGCGTATTTTTGCGCTTCAAATAAAAAATTCGACAATTCATAGAGTTACCTGCAAAAAAGGTGTTGACACACCTCCGTAAATCTATAGAATGCGACCCCACAGCAGGCACGTAGCTCAGTTGGTTAGAGCACCACCTTGACATGGTGGGGGTCGTTGGTTCGAGTCCAATCGCGCCTACCAAACAAAATCCGCTCTGCTGGGCGGTCTAGAAGGGCTCACCGAAAGGTGGGCCCTTTTTTGTTGTCTGCGATTTGCAAAAGATGGTGGATAACTGGTGCTGCTGTGGGTACATCCAGTTCAGTTTCTTTCGCAAGATGGCTATAATGGCATTTTGGTATTTGATCTCAAACGTGCTGCAATATTACTTTATCGCTGCCAACACCTAGCGTTTGTCAGTCACATTAGTGTCATAAGGAAGTGAATTCGGATGTACGTATCAAAAAACTTTGGATTTTCTTTTTCTACCTCGAAAAGTGATATACCGCTTTCTAATTTCCTGAGTGCACTGATTGGTAAGAGTATAGAATTTTCCATGAAGTCCGGGAACGTTCGCCGTATTATCATAGACCAAAGTGATGATTTTTTTTGCGGTGTCGTTATTACTCTAAAGGATCAGAGAAGCTATGCTTCGCTAGTTGACGATCAAGGTCAGGTTAAAGTTAAAATCTCGGATTTGGCGGACCTTGAGAAAATTGCAGAGTTTAATTTTTGGGTTATAAATAAACTTAATGGATTTGGTATGTACCAGTATCATTATGGTGCTTGTACGCTCCCAAATTTCGCCTCAATGATTACATCCCAATATCGGAGAGATCTTGAGGCTAAAAGAAAAGTTGAGCTTGCGAAATTGCCTGAAAAGGCTCCTGCGAAGCAAGAGAAAGCAGTTAATAGTCGCTTTTTTCACGGCTTAGCTTTTGAGATGTTAGTACAGGCTAGGGATATCGAAGAGGTACTGGCCAAATATAAAGAAATCCGCTCGTTTAAGTATGAGGTCGCATCGGTTGAAGCTCTTGCTAGTGACGATTTTCCACTTCTTGGTATGGTATCCAAGGTTCGTCATCACGTTAGTTTTGACAGTACGGTAGACTCCCATTTGATCATCAAAGGGATTCAGGACATGATGTCGGCGGTCAAGGATAGGAGCGGAAGAGTCGAGGTTCTTGATGATGAAGATGAGTCTTTTTCCGTAAAGCTCATGGATGTCCCCGTTAATTTCGGCGAAATGCCATACGACATTTTCATGAAAGGGCTAGCCACGTTTGATTCGACTGACGTGAAGAAATGTGATCTGATTAAAGCACTTATGGATAAGTGCGAAAAGGAGTACGCTCATGTCTTCTCAAAAGAAGTTGCGAATTAACCTGAAGGAGCGGTGGGTTATACCTACGGCTTTTGTTATAACAATAGTTTTATATGTGGCTGTTGTCTTGCTGGCTACTAGGCCCACTAGTTTGGCTGACTTTATTTGGTTGTCGCCCGGAACTACTCGAAGAATATATGAGTTTTATGCTAGTAATCTGCGAGGAAGTTTTTTTACCGGCTTTCTAGCGTTAGGCGGGTTTTTAATGTCAGCCAAGACTTTCATTATAGTCAATATGAAAAAGGAAGTGTACGACTCTGCGGCGTATGAGGAGAAATGGCTCGATGGCCTTATGCTGAACGGTGCTGCTAAGTATGACACCTTGTTTTATCCTCTTCGTCGATTAAGCAATATTATTTTTTACACAATTGCATTTTGCTTTATTGCTTCAATAGCGCAGCTTACAATAGGACTATTTAAGAATATACCTGCAGTGATGATATGTTTCTTTCTTGTCGTTGTTGCAGTTTGCTTCTTGATGTTGTCACTGTTTTTGATTAAAAAAAATCTTGGGACAATGTTCGATCATCTCGATGAAAAAAGTTTGAAAAAAATGGAAGCTGACCGTAACGGTACCCCCCTGAAGTAGGGGGGTGTTACTACAAAGTTAATCCGACGCTTACTTCGACGTACTCGATTTTCTTTTCTTCATGCCCATCCTGATAGTGTTTAGTCATCTTCGCGTGCGCGTGACCCATCAGCGCCTGGATGTATTCCTGCGGGAAGTTCTGCTGCTCATATAGCCAGGCACCCAAAGCGCGTATCTCGTGAGAGGTGGGTCGTTCGGTGGCCGTAATATGGTCATACGCATGCGCCGCGTCCCGGGCCTTGCTGAACTCGTTGCTTAGATAGTTGGGAGTGACCGAGGTCCAGTGATCCTTGGCGGCTATCTGCTCGCGCTTTCTCGACTTGGGCCTGTAATGAATCAGGTAGGGCGAAGCCACAGGGGAGCGCATGCACTCGCTCACAACTTCTCGTAGGGCTTGGCCCATTTTGATCTGCAAGTGAATGGGTTTGTCATAGCCCTGGGTCTTTCCGGGCGAAACCTTGATCGTGTTGTTCTCAAGGTCTACCGCAGATTTGAGCCACGAAACGATATCGTCACGCCGCTGCAGACTGGCCAGCGCCAGGCGGAAAGCGCGCTTCAACCAGATTGGCGTGGTGCCCGCGTCCACAATCGTCATCAGGCCCGCCAGTGTGTGACGTTGGCGCTTCTTCTCTGCTTTCTTTTTGATCAGCGTCAGCTCGGCCACATTGCGCTCAGCCAAACCTTGGCCACGGCGAAGGCAAAAATCTGGATCAACAAACTGCGGTGCTTGGTGTAGGCGTTATTGCTAAACCCGTCCAGGTACTCCGCGACGGTAAGCACATCGAGCTGGCCGATCAGTTGATCTCCCAAGTCCTGCCGGTAGCGCTCAAGCTTGAATTGGATCTCTACAAGAGTGCGGGCAGCATAACCGCGATCTTTCAGCCATTCAGCCTCAAAGCGCTCCACCAGGTTGCGTATTGTGGGCGGGCGATCGCCTGTCAGGATCATGAGCAGTTCACCGTCACCTGCCATTACAGGAGCCAGCTTTGCGTTTGCAGCCCTGGCCAGCTTGATCGCGTCTTCAAGGGGGCGGTTGATGCTGGTCATCAGGCCGGTGATGGGGTTGCGGTACCGCCAGTATTTGCCATTGGGGTATAGGTTGGGGGTGTAGTGGTCTAATGAAACCGGACACCCATTTAAGCGAGAATGCTCGCCATATCGAGGTGTCAGATGACCAAACAACGCCGTATCTTTTCCGCTGAATT
>NZ_MLCT01000031.1:0-1599 GCF_001806145.1 Pseudomonas sp. BS-2016 | reverse complement strand
ACCTCAGTACCCCGACCGCGAAGTTGTTCGGTTTTCCCCAGGCCATCGCCCACGGGTTATGGAACAAGGCGCGCACCCTCGCGGCGCTGGCAGAACACTTGCCGGCCGCCAATATTGAAATCGACGTCGCGTTCATGAAGCCGGTGCGCCTGCCCAGTGAAGTGATATTGATGAGCAGCGCGGCCGGCTCCAGCGGGGCGTTGGAACTCAAAGGCGCTGGGGATATACAACATATGCTGGGGCAGTGGCAGCCGACTGCCTGAAAACCCTGATTAATTGTATATATACACCCTAAGGAAACTCTGAAAAAGACTTTCTGATTTGGCAAAATACCGCGACCCCACCCACCGAGTTTCCCGATGAAGCAGATGACCTTCGCCGACGCCGAGTACGCTGGCAAGCGCAAGCAAACCCGCAAGGAGTTGTTCCTGATCGAGATGGATCGGGTGGTGCCGTGGAAGGGCTTGATTGCTTTGATCGAGCCACATTATCCGAAAGGTGAAGGTGGCCGTCCGGCCTACCCGTTGATGGCGATGCTGCGTGTGCATCTGCTGCAGAACTGGTTCGGCTACAGCGATCCAGCGATGGAGGAAGCGCTGTACGAAACCACGATCCTGCGCCAGTTTGCCGGGCTGAACCTGGAGCGCATCCCCGACGAAACCACCATTCTCAACTTCCGCCGCTTGCTGGAGAAACACGAGCTGGCGGCCGGCATCCTCGCTGTCATCAATGGCTATCTGGGCGACCGCGGCCTGTCGCTGCGCCAGGGCACCATCGTCGATGCAACGCTGATCAATGCGCCCAGTTCGACCAAGAACAAGGACGGCAAGCGCGACCCGGAAATGCACCAGACCAAGAAGGGAAACCAGTATTATTTTGGCATGAAGGCCCACATCGGCGCCGATGACGAATCGGGTCTGGTGCACAGCGTAGTGGGCACGGCGGCCAATGTGGCGGATGTCACCCAGGTGGACAAATTGCTGCATGGCGACGAAAACGTGGTCTGCGCCGATGCAGGCTACACCGGTGTCGAAAAGCGGCCCGAGCATGAAGGACGTGAAGTTATCTGGCAGGTGGCGGCACGCCGCAGCACCTACAAAAAACTCGATAAGCGCAGCGTGCTGTACAAAGCCAAGCGCAAGATTGAAAAGGCCAAGGCTCAGGTGCGCGCCAAGGTCGAGCATCCGTTCCGGGTAATCAAGCGCCAGTTCGGTTACACCAAGGTGCGCTTTCGCGGCTTGGCCAAAAACACGGCGCAACTGGTGACACTGTTCGCTCTGTCGAACCTGTGGATGGCGCGCCGACATTTACTGACGAATGCAGGAGAGGTGCGCCTGTAATGCGGGAAATGGCCACCGGAGTGGGGTCCGGGTGGCGAAAACGTAAGAAATACTCGTCGAATTGATTGTTTTTTGATCATTTGGCGAGTTTAAAAGTTGCGCTAGGTGGTATGCCGGGGAAATACATGGCTACTTCAGACCATCCTTAGGCTGCGATAACGGTGGGTCAATCAACATCTGATGATCAGAATAACGATGACCCATTATATAAGCTGGATTTAAATATACCGTTCAGGCGCGCTTTTAGGACCACTCCTAT